>JAGXFT010000026.1 GCA_024637135.1 Nitriliruptorales bacterium
GTCTCCTTCTCGAACGGGGGTCTCAGTAGGACTTCGGCAGGCCCAGGGAGTGCGTGCCGACGAAGTTGAGCACCATCTCGCGGCTCACCGGGGCTATCCGGCCCGCGCGGGCGGCCACGAGGAGCCCCGCGACGCCGTACTCCGTGCTGATGCCGTGGCCACCGTGGGCCTGGACGGCGCGATCGGCGGCGTCGCAGGCGGCCTCCGCGGCGGCGTACTTGGCCATGTTCGCGGCCTCGCCAGCGGGCTCGCCGTGGTCGTGCTGCCAGGCCGCCCGGTGGACCATCAGGGCGGCCGTCTCGACCTCGATGGCGGCCTTGGCCAGCGGATGGGCCACGCCCTGGTGGGCACCGATCGGCACGTCGAAGACCTCGCGGGTGCGGGCGTACTCCGACGCCTGCCGCAGGGCGTGGCGGGCCATGCCGATGCACAGCGCGGCGGCCGTGACGCGTTCGGGGTTCAGCCCGTGGAAGACCTGCTGGAAGCCCGCACCGGCCTCCCCGACCAGGGCGTCGTCATCGAGGTGGACGTCGTCGAAGAAGAGCGTGAACTGACGGTCGGGCATCATCACGTCGACCGGCAGGTCGTTCGCGGTGATCCCGGGCGTGTCGGTCGGGACCACGAACAACGACATCTGCGCGCGACCGTCGTCACCGGTGCCCGTCCGGGCCACGACCAGGCACGCATCGGCGTCGTCGTACCCGGAGATGTAGTACTTGGTCCCGTTCATGACCCACCCGTCGCTGGTGCGTTCCGCACGGGTGGTCAGTCGGTGGGTGTTGGTCCCGGCGTCGGGCTCGGTCACGGCGAACACCACCTTGCCGGTCCCGTCGGCGAGCCGCGGGAGCCAGCGCTGCTGTTGATCGTCGGACCCGTAGGCGCCGATCACCTCGGCCGAGATCGCCGCCGACACGACCAGCAGCAGCAACGGCACGCCCTGGCCCGCGATCTCCTCGCAGACGATGACCAACTCGGCCAACCCACCGCCACCGCCACCGTGCTCGGTCGCGATGTTGACGCCGATGAAGCCAGCCTCGCCCAGGGCCGTCCAGAGCTCCTCGCACGGCTGGCGGGACCGGGCGTGCTCCTGGTAGTAGGTCGGCCCGTACGACCCCGCGATCGCGGCCACCGCCGAGCGCAGTGCCGCGTGTTCGGGGGATTCCGAGAAGTCCATCCGGCCACTCCACTGGTCATCGACCATTCACTCTAGGGGACGAATCATCCCGAGTGTGGCATCTGATCCGCCATTTCCCTATGCAAGTGAACATCAATTCACTATGGTCCACGACGACTACGAGGGGGCACTGGCGGCCGCGTCCGATGAACCGCTGGCGGACCAGCCACGCGGCAAGGACATGCTGTACTCGTCCGGGACGACCGGACGGCCCAAGGGCGTGAAGGCACCGCTGCCCGACTCCCAGGTCCACGAGGCCGGCGATCCCCTGCTGCCGGTGTTCGGCCCGCTCTACGGCTTCGAGGCCGCCATGGTCTACCTGTCGCCGGCCCCGCTGTACCACGCCGCACCGTTGCGCTTCTGCGGGATGGTCCACCAGGTCGGCGGGACCGTGGTGGTGATGCCGCGTTTCGACGCCGCCGCGGCGCTGGCGGCCATCGAGGAGTACCGGGTCACCGACACCCAGATGGTCCCGACGATGTTCGTGCGCATGCTGAAGTTGCCCGAGGAAGAGCGCCTCGCCCACGACCTGTCGAGCATGCGCGTGGCCGTCCACGCCGCGGCACCCTGCCCGGTGGAGGTCAAGCGCTGGTCCACGACCGGCGACGTCGGCGACGTCGGCGACGTCGGGTTCCTGTTCCTGACCGACCGCCTGTCGTTCACGATCATCTCGGGCGGGGTCAACATCTACCCCCAGGAGATCGAGGACGCGCTGACCCTGCACCCGGCCGTGTACGACCTGGCCGTGATCGGCATCCCCGACGACGACATGGGCCAGCAGGTCAAGGCCGTGGGCGAGGCCTACGCGGCCGACCCACTGGTCTACCACGGACCCCTGCAGCGGGGCTCGCTGGTCGGCATCGCCGAGGCGGTGGACGACATCGCCGCCGGTGGTGGCCTGGGCGACCTTCCGACGTTGTGGATCCACGGCGACGAGGACGCGCTGGCCCCGCTGGACGAGACCCGACCGGCCTTCGACGTCGTCGGCGGGACCGCGCTCGAGTCGGTCGTCTACCCCGGCGCGCGCCACGAGATCTTCAACGAGACCAACAAGGAGGAGGTCCTCGACGACGTCGTCGGATTCCTCCACCGGTCGCCGGACACCGCCTGACCCCGGAGCCGGCACGCGGCCGTTCGTCCCACCGGTCCAGTTCCGACCGGCAACTACGCTGCGCGCCATGGCCGACCACGTGCACGACCTCGACGAGCACGACCACCATGGCGCTGTGCCGCCACCGACCGGCGCTGGCCCGTGGGAACTCCCCCGCTGGCTCGCGATCACGTGGGTGGCCGGGGGTGCCATCGGCATCATCGCCTCCCTCGTGGGGGGCATCGTCGGTGTCTCGTTCATCGGCAACGCCACCGATGCCTCCGTGGAGGCACTGGCGCTGAGCGAGACGGTCCTGGCCGGCGTCGAGGACACCACCGCGGTCCTGGACACCACCTTCACCGACGTCGCGGAGACCCTCACGACGGTGCAGGGATCGGTCACGGACGCCTCGGACGCGATGGGCCAGGTCGGCACCACCCTGGACGACCTGACGGTGCTGGTCACCGAGGACGTCCCCGACAGCCTCGATGCGGTCAACGCGGCCATGCCGCAGTTGATCCAGACCGCCGGCGTCATCGACTCGACCTTCAACGCGCTGAGCTTCCTGGGCGTCGACTACAACCCCGGCACACCACTCGACGAGTCACTGGTCGCGGTCCAGGACCAACTGGCCGAGATCCCGCCGAACCTTCGCAGCCAGCGCGAGGGACTGGACGACGTGGCCGTGCGCCTCGAGGACCTCGCAGGCCAGGGTGACGACATCGCCGGCGACCTCGACACCATCACCACCGACCTCGTGGCGTCGCGCGACGTGATCGAGGACTATCGCACGACCGCCACCGAAGCCGGCCTGTTGGTGGACGACCTGTCGGCCCGCCTGGTGTCCCAGTCGCGGGTGGCACGCACGGTCCTGGCGCTGCTGGCCCTGACCGTGGCGATCGGCCAGACCGTGCCGCTGCTGTTGGGCCTGCAGGCACTGCAGCGGTTCCGGGCCCGCGACGACCTCGACGAGCGTGACGACGTCGCCCCGCCGCCCGCCCCGGTCCGCGCCTGACCCGTGGGCACCGGCATGGTGGCCGGCCCGCCACGACACACGCCATCATCGGGCGGCGCGGCGCACCTCCACGACCGCCTCGGCCGCGACGTCCTCGAGGGCGTCGCCACGCACCACCCGGGCGTTCCACGTCCCCAGCATCCGCGTGGTGAGCGTGCTCGCCAGTGGCTGGATGGCCGCTTCCAGGCCCGCGACCGCGTCCAGCGCATCCTGGCGCGCCTGCACCCCGACGACGAACGCCGGGAACACGTCCAGCGGATCGGCCAGCGGCACCAGTCCCTCCAGCCACGCCGCCCCGTCGGTGAGCGTCGACAGGCCGACGAAGCACTGGCCGTTGGCGACACCGGCGATGGCCTCGGCGGGTGGGGCCTCGGTCAGCACGCTGGAGGCGATGGAGTAGCGCGACGCCAGGGCACTCCAGCCGTCGGCGCGCGCCCCGAAGGACGGATCCACGCAGATGGCCGCATCGTCGCGTTCCCCCAACGCCGTGGCGAGTTGCGGGATGGTGGCCACCTCGGACGCGGTCGCGGGGGCGACGAACAGCCCGAAGGTGGCATCGGCCGGTGGTCCGTCCACCCCCGCCTCGACGTCGAAGTCGGGTCGCAGCCAGGTGATCCCGGTCGGTTCGTCCGCCGACCGCACCCGCTGGAACGACGTCCGCGGATCACCCGGCGGGTTCTCGCGCCCGAACTCCTCGAGCCACACCTGCCCGCTGTAGCCCGGGGCGACGTCGACATCCCCCAGTTCCAGGGCCTGGCGGACCGCCCCGGCGTCGGCCAGTTCCACCAGCACGGGTTCCAGGTCCGCGTCGGCGACCAGGCCGGCCAGCACCGTTCCCAGGACGATGGACTCGGACTCGGGCCCGACCCCGATGCGCACCGTCGGGGCGCCGGAGGGTGATGGCGTCGCCGGCGCGCCGCCACGGCCGTCGGGCAGGCACGACGCCACGGTGACTGCGACGACCACGACCAACGGCCCGCGGATCCACCACCGGCGGTCGCGGGTGTCCCGTCGTGACACGTGTCGGTGGGTCATGGGGCCAGCGTGCCACATCACACCTCGCCCGGCCGACGATGACGCTGCGGACGGGACGGAACCGTGCCAGGGGTACCCTCGTCGTTCAGCCCGCAACGATCTCGGTGTCCGCCACGTCGTTGGACGGACCCGTCGTCGGGCCGCCCCCGGCGTCTCCTCGACACAAGCTGCCAAAGGCCTGACCAATGCCCACCGGCCACGCCGCACGCACCGCTCCTGGTCCGATGCTGTCGCGTCGGACACTGCTCGCGGGAACCGCCGCCGCGACCCTGGCAGCCTGTGCCGGCGGGTCCGACACCCAGGACGCCGCCAGCCCCTCCACCCCGGCCCCGTCGCCGGGGGCCACCGTGCCGCTGCCCAACGCCAGTGACGCGGTCGGGGTCGCGCTGGACGCGGTCGGCCTGGGGTCCGCGGCACTCGCCCTGACCCCGCAGGCCACCTGGGCGGAACTCCTGACGGGGCTGACCACCCACCTGCTGTTGGTGGTGGGCGACGACCAGGGTGAGATCCTCACCGACCCCGTCGACCTGTGGCTGGTCGACCTCCAGGGCGGCGTCGCCGCCGGGCCGCTGACCACCACCTGGTACCCCGACGACCGCCTCCCGACCCAAGGCCTGCACGGGGTCGAGGTCGCGCTCGACGACGACCAGGCCGGCACCTTCGACCTGGTCGTGGCCACCACTGACGGAGCCCGGGCCGGGACGGCCGCCATCCGCGCGCTGCCCCCCGAGGAGAGCGTCGCCCCCGCACCGGGGGCCAGCATCCCCGCGGTCCAGACGCCGACCACCGACGACCCGATGGACCTCGAGGAACTGTGCACGCGCGAGGAGAACTGCGGGCTGCACGACATCAGCCTCGACGACGCGTTGGCCGAGGACCGGCCGGTCGTGCTGTGCATCTCCACGCCGAAGTACTGCGCGACCGCGATCTGCGGCCCGGTGCTGGAGGACGTGGTGACCGTTGCCACCGAGGAGGACGCGCCGGAGGCGACCTGGATCCACGTCGAGCCCTACACGGACGCCAACCAGACGCTGACGGCCCTGGTCGACGAACTGCAACTGCCGACCGAGCCCTGGACCTACGTCCTGGCGGCCGGCGGGGACATCGTCGACCGGTACCCGGGCCCGGTCATCCCGGACCTGCTGCGGGCCGCCGTGGCCGAGGTCGCGTCGGGTGGTGCGCCCACGGACGGCGGGACCGACACCCCGACCGAGCCCAGCGAGGGGGCCGGTGACGCATCGGCGTCCGACGGGCCGAGCCCGGACGTCAGCGAGTCGTGAGTCCCCGGACGCGGCTGGTCGGCGTCGTGGCCGTGGTGGCGCTGGGGGCATGCACGTCCCCGACCACCACCGCGACGCCGGACCCTTCCGTGGCGTCGACGGCGTCATCGGTGGGACCCGGAGGGTGTGGGTCCGTCGAGCGTCCGACCGTCCAGTTGTCGTCGCACCTGATCGGTGACGCCGAGCCGCCCGGGCCGTTCTCGTCGACCCCGCCGACCAGCGGCTGGCACACGACCGCGGTGCCGGACGCCGGGCTGGCCGCCGAGCCGGTGCCCGACGCCGCGATCGTGTCGGCGCTCGAGAACGGGATCGTCGTGCTGGCGCTCGCACCGGACATGTACGAGGCCGTGGACCCGGACGTGCTCGACGACCTGGTGGCGCAGTTCCCGGACCGGTTGCTGGTCACGTCCTACGCCACGCCGATGGCGACGCCCGTGGCGCTGCTGACGTGGGGCCGGCTGCAACGGTGTGACGTCGTCGAACCGAGTGCGGTGACGACCTTCGTGCTGACCCAACGAGTGACGCCCGACGACCACTGACCGGGGCGACGCTCCCGGCTGCCACTGGCCGGTCTGACGACGCCCGTGCGCGGCAGCCCTCAGTCGTCCCGACGGCGTGCAGGCGGCAGCAGTCCCACGTCGCCGTGCGAGAGTCGCTCACCGGCGTCACCCGCCCGCAGCAGGCCGCGGACGGCCGAGCCGCCGACGACGACCACCTCGACGACGAACATGGCCAGCAGCGCCAGCCCCAGCCAGTTCCCCAACCCCGCCCGTGTCCACTGGCCGTCGACCGCCGAGGTCACGACCCACGCCACCAGTCCAAACCCCAGCAGCACGAGGGAGGATCGACGGAGTCGGTGCGCGGTGGCCTCCCAGTCGACCAGGCGGAGGGGCTCGTGCGAACCGGTGGCCGCCGCGTCGTTGTCGTCATCCGCACCCGCGACCGCCGCGGACTCCGTGGGCGTCGCCTCGGCAGCGGCGTGGTCGGGCGTCACAGGTCGAGGTCCGCGAAGTCCACCCGCAGGGTGGCGATGACCCGTCGCAGTTCGGCCTCGACCGCTTCGACCTCGACCGGCAGGCGCACGTCCGTGGCGGGATACAGGTCGTGGAACGACAGTTCACCGGTGCCCAGCACCCAGCCCTGGCGTGCCGCGAACTCGCCCAGTCCGAACGACCACGACAGCAACACCACGTCGTCGTAGTCGTGCAGGACGAACTCCAGCAGCGAGTTGAACTGCAGGTGCCACATCCGGCCGCCGCGGCGCGACGACCCGCCCAGCACGAAGCCCAGTGACTCCAGACCGTCCTCGAAGGTGGCCACGGTCCGGCTCCTGACGGGTGCGCGCGGCACCCGGGTCGTCTCGAGAGTTCGCGCCCCGCGGCGCGCACGGGCAGCGACGGGGTGGGTGGGTCGAGCCTGCACGACCCATCGGGCGACACACCCAAGCGGCGAGGCTATCGGGGCCTCAGCCGGCCTCGGCGAAGGCCCGGGCGTCCTCGGCATTGGCTTCGAACCCCACGAAGGTGATGTCGGCCAGGGCGACGTCGGTCCCCTCCGTCGTGTCCTCCACCTGCAGCGTGACGGACTCGGTCAGCACGGGTTCAGGGGGGCGGAACCCCTGGCGACCCATCCCGCTCAGCAGGGTGGCCTCGATCGTCGAGCCGAAGCCGAAGTCCACGCCCACGGTCCGGACCCGGGCCGTCGCCGCGAACGTCTCGTCGTTCAACTGGTCGCCGTTGGCGACCTCGACCGCCACGATCCACACGGGTCGGGCGAACTGGAACTCCAGCTCGGCGTTGTCACCGTCGACCGCGACCCAGGCGGTCTCGGGATCGTCGTCCACCACGAGATCGGCCGTGAAGGTCCGCCCCCCGGCGGCGTCACGCACCGGCGTGGTCGCCGACGGAACCGCGGGCAGCGCGCCGGCCTGGCCGGGGTACCCGGACCCGTCGAAGTCCACGCCCGCGCCCGCACTGCGGTCGAACGGACCCACGCCGAACACCAGCGCGGCCAGGACCGCCCCGACGACCGCCCCCACCACGACGATGGCCACGCCCATGCCGGGCAGGCGCCGCCGCTCGCGAGCCGCCGGCACGTCCGCGGGTGGCGGTGCCTGGGCGTCGGAGGACGCCGGTACCTGCCTCGGTTCGACCCCGGCGCCGTCGGTGTCGCCCAGGAGTGCGGCCCCGCACCGAGCACATCGTCGGCGCTCGACGGCGTTGACCGCGCCGCAGGCGGGACAGGTCGCGAGGTCCACCCCACCGGTCAGCGCGACGACCTCGGTGGGCGGGCCGGCGATCGCCCCGATGGTCGTGGGTTCGTCGTCCAGTGGCACCGGAACCGGCCGATGCGGCGTACCGGGGTTCGTGGCCGCGGCCACGCGGGACGTCCCGAACGGCTCGTCCGTCGGGAACAGCGGGGTCTCCTCCGCCGCGGGTGCGGAGGCCGACACGGCGGGCTCGACCGGCTCCGCGATGGTGTCGTCGGGCGTCACGAGCATGCCGCACTGGTCACAGAAGCGGTCGTCGTCGCCAGTGGATGCCCCACAGGACCCGCACGTCCCCAACGACCTGCCCCTGCTCGACGACCAACGGTCGCGAGGCTACAGAGCCGACCCGGTCGGGTGACGCACCCCGGGTCGCGCAGCCTGCGCACACAGTCGCTATCGTCGCGGCCATGGACACCTTCCACGGCACCCGGTATTGGTTCGGCCACCTGGCCAACCCGGGCCGCCGCGTGTTCTGACCCCACCCACCACGCGCAAGCCCCGGGACCGGCACCCCGGGGCTTTTCCACGCGCGAGTTCCGGACCACCACGCGGGAGGGCGCCAATGCCCACGGAGGACACTGCCATGGTCGTCGTCATGCGACACGCCGCCACCAGCACCGAGATCCAGAACGTCGTCGACGCGGTCGAGGGGGTCGGCGGCGACGCCTTCGTCTCGCGCGGGAAGAACCAGACGATCGTGGGCCTGGTCGGTGACCTCGCCCAGTTCTCCGAGATGCCGCTGCACGCCTTCCCGGG
The DNA here is from genome assembly GCA_024637135.1 of Nitriliruptorales bacterium. Classification (GTDB taxonomy): domain Bacteria; phylum Actinomycetota; class Nitriliruptoria; order Nitriliruptorales; family Nitriliruptoraceae; genus Salsipaludibacter. The sequence continues at coordinate 8,620 of JAGXFT010000026.1, forward strand.
CGTGGACGACGTCATCCGGGTCTCTCGGCCCTACAAGCTGGTGTCCAACGAGACGCATCCGCGGCCGTCCACGGTCTGGGTGGAGGACGTCCCCATCGGACGCGACACCATGACGCTGATCGCCGGCCCGTGCGCCGTGGAGACCGAGGACCAGACGTTGGCCGCGGCGAAGATGGCCCGCGACGCCGGCGCGATGATCCTCCGGGGCGGCGCCTACAAGCCACGCACCTCGCCGTACGCCTTCCAGGGGCTGGGCGAGAAGGGCCTGGACATCCTGGCGAGCGTCGCCAAGGAGGTCGACCTGCCCGTCGTGACGGAGGTGGTGACCCCGGCCGACGTCGACATCGTCGCCGCCAAGGCCGACATGCTCCAGATCGGCGCGCGCAACATGCAGAACTTCCAGTTGTTGCGCGAGGTCGGCATCGCCGGGAAGCCGGTCCTGCTCAAGCGTGGCCTGACCGCCACGATCGACGAGTGGATCATGGCGGCGGAGTACATCGCCCACCAGGGCAACCTCCAGATCGTGTTCTGCGAGCGTGGGATCCGGACCTACGAACCGGCGACGCGCAACACCCTGGACGTGTCGGCCGTGCCGGTGGTCCAGTCCCTGACCCACCTGCCGGTCATCGTCGACCCGTCCCACTCCGGTGGCTCGCGCGAACTGGTGCTGCCACTGGCCCGCGCCGGAATGGCGGTGGGGGCGGACGGGCTCATCATCGACGTGCACCCTCGCCCCGAGACTGCGCTGTGCGACGGACCCCAGGCCCTCAAGCGCGAGGACATGGTGGCGCTGCGTGATGCCGTCGCGACGCTGACGCCCGCCCTGGGTCGGCGGCTGCCCGAGCGACGCGATCCGGCCGCGGCCAGCGACGGCGCCTGGGGCCGCAGCGCGACCTGAGCGAACCCGGAGCCGATCAGTCGTCCGACGACGCCCACGGGTCGTAGTCGCCGAAGCTCCAGACGTTGCCCTCGGTGTCGGCCGCCACGTAGTTGGCCCCGCCGTAGTCCTGGTCCTCGGGCTCGGACAGGATCGTGGCGCCCGCGGACCGGGCGTGGCGGGCGTGGGCTGCGACGTCGGCCACCATCACGTACGGGGTCGAGACGTGGCGAGCACCCGGCGCGTGGTCGGCCACCAGCGCTCCGAATGCATCGGGACGGGTGGAACCAAGCATGACCATGCCGTCGCCGTGGCGCAGTTGGGCATGGTCCACCAGGTCGCCGTCGCGGATGTCCATCATGACCTCGAAGCCGAAGGCGTCGACCAGGAAGTCGATGGCGGCCGGGGCGTCGTCGTATCGGAAGGTCGGGATGATCGATGGCACGGGGGTGCTCCTCGTGGGTCGGTGACCAGTGCGAGGCCACCATAGGACCGACGTCGCCGACCACCTTGGAGGAAACGGACAGCCGGTGTCCGCAGCCGCCGAGGCCCCGACCTCAGGCCGGCGCACGTCGCGATCGCTCCGACCCGGGCGTGCGACCGGCCAGGTCGCGGAAATCGGCGGCCATGTGGGCCTCGTCGTAGAAGCCGAGGTCGACCGCCACCCGTGCCAGCGGCGTCTCGAGGTCCTGTTCGAGCCGGTCCAGCGTCCGCTGGAAGCGGACCAGGCGAGCCAGGCGCTTGGGCGGCAGGCCGAGTTGTGCGCGGACGCGTCGGCGCACCTGGCGCGGGCTCCAGCCCAGGCCGTCCACCACGGCATCCATCCGGATCGTGCCGGCCACCAGCCGCCGCCGTCATCGCGGTCGATGCGTCGCACGGCGTCGACAGGCCCTCCACGGTCGGTGGACGACCATGGTGGCGCGTCCGCCCGGCTCGCGGACGGCCAGGAGTTGGGACTTGGCTGGCACGGCACGCCGACGCCCACCCGGGCTGGGTGGTCGCCGGCCCGCCCGCTCCCCCCCGGGGCGGGCGGGCCGCGACCAACGTGGCGGGTCGGGCCCGACGCCCGTCACCGCCGGCCATCCCGATCGGGTCAGGGCTCCCGACCGTGGCGTCCGACCGACCGGGGCACCCATGAAAGGACTCCCGACAGGACGCTCGCCGGATGGCGCCGCGCCGGGGTCAGGAGCTCGGTGCCCGAGAAGATAGCCACGCGCCGCTGCGGGCGTCAAGGGGCCGACGACGTCATCACAGTTCGAGTCGTCGCTCGATGATCGCCTGGGCCACGTCCCGGATCTTGTGGTTGCGGTCCCGCGCATGGGTGCGCATCCGCTCGAAGGCGTCGGCCACGTCGACGTCCTGCTGTTCGGCGACCATGCCCTTGGCCTGCTCGATGACGACCCGGGCGTCCAGGGCGTACTGGAGCTGGGTGACGACCTCGGTCGACTCCTCCAGGGTGCGCTGCTGCACGATCGCGATCGTGGCGGCACCGGCCAGCGCCTGGGCCAGCAAGGTGGTCTCGGACGACGGCGGCCGGTCGTGGTCGAGGAACACGTTCACGGCGCCGATGGCCGTCGCGCGCAGGCGCATCGGCAGGGCCATGACCGCGCGGTAGCCGGCGTCTCGGGCCATCGGCTGGAACCGCGGCCACCGCTGTCGCGCCGTCTCGTCCAGCAGTTGCACGTCGACCGGCAGGCCGGTGTGCAGGCAGTCGAGGCACGGGCCCTCGGCACTCTGGAGCTCGAACAACTCGACCTCGCGCATCCGTTTGGTCGACGACGCGAGGACGCCCAGCCGCCCCTGCTGGTCCCGCAACACCAGCCCGACCTCGGCCGCGTCGAGCAGGACGACGCACCGCTCGACCAGCATGGTCAACAACTCGACCAGGTCGAAGTCGTCGACGATGGTGGTCGCCACCTCGACGAAGGTGTCGGCCAGCCACTGTTCTCGATCCCTCATCGCCGCACTCCTGTCCATCACCCGTGGCACCGGAGTGGGATCCACCGCAGCGAGGATCACGGTCGGAAGCGGACGGTGTGGGTGGCGACCCGGTCGGCCACCAGCATCGACGTGTCGCGCACGAACGCCCGCCCACCGAGCCTATCCATCGTTCCGTGCAATTCTGCCCGCTCGCGATTTCCCCTCGGCGGGCACCGGCGGCGGTCAGTCCGCGAGCAGGTCCGCGATGACGTGGGCCGCCCGCTCGGCGCCGGCGGCGTCGACGTCGAGGTGGGTCACCAGTCGGATGGTGCTGCCGTCGGCGGGGCCGAACAGCACGCCGTCGTCAGCGGCCGCCGTGGCGACCGCGGCTGCGAGGTGGTCGCCGGTGGACACGAACACGATGTTGGTGTCGACCAGGTCGGGATCGGCGCTGCCGGGGACTCGGTCGGCCAGGACCTCGGCGATGGTGCGGGCGTTGCCGTGGTCGTCGGCCAGCCGATCGACGTGATGCTCGAGTGCGTGCAGTCCGGCCGCGGCCAGGACCCCGGCCTGTCGCATGGCGCCGCCCAGCCGCCGTCGCCACCGCCGAGCCTCGTCCACGAAGTCGGCATCGCCGACGATCACCGACCCGACCGGGGCACCCAGTCCCTTGGACAGGCAGAAGTTCAGGGACGTCGGGATCGACCCGTAGTCGGCTGGGGCGACACCGGTGGCGACCATCGCATTGAAGATGCGCGCACCGTCGAGGTGCAGGCGGGTCCCACGGGTGTCGAGCAGGTCACGGATCGCCCGCAGGCGGTCCAGTCCGTACACCGCTCCCCCGCCACGGTTCGTCGTCTCCTCGACGCTCACCAGCGCAGTGGTCGGGTACGGCCAACCGGCCGGACGCCACGCCGCGGCGATGCGGTCGGCGTCCAGTCGCCCCCGGTCGCCCTCGATGGTCAGGTACTGTACGCCAGCGACGGCCGCCGGGGCACCATCCTCGTAGGCCACCGAGTGCCCGTTGCGCTCCACCACGACCTCGTCGCCCGGCGAGGTGTGGACGCACACGGACACCACGTTGGCCATGACCCCGGACGGCACGAACAACGCGGCCTCGCGTCCGAACAGCGTGGCGACGTGCTCCTGCAGGTGGTTGACCGTCGGGTCCTCGCCGTAGACGTCGTCGCCGACCTCGGCGGCGGCCATGGCGGCGCGCATGTCGTCGGTGGGACGGGTCACGGTGTCCGAGCGCAGGTCCACGGGCCCGCTCACGACGACGCCCCGTCCGCATCACTGGCCAACCTCGCTGCGGTCGTGTCGGCCCAGTCGGCCAGGTGCTCCACGACGGCCGCGTTGCCCGCAACGACCTGGAGACGCCGGCCGTGCACGTCCACATGGTCGGCCCGGGTGACCCCACCGGCCTCGCGCACCAACAGGCCCGCCGCTGCCCAGTCCCACTCGTTCAGGCCGTACTCCCAGTAGCCGTCCACCCGTCCGGCGGCCACCCAGGCCAGGTCCAGTGCCGCCGACCCGCCGCGGCGGATGTCGCGCACCCGCGTGACGAGGTCGGCCACCTGCGGTCCCTGCACGGCCCGCACGTCCGCTTCGTAGTTGAAGCCCGTCCCCACCAGCGTGAATGCGGGGTCGACGACCGTCGTGACCGTCAGCGGGACGCCGTCGAGGCTCGCGCCGTGGTCGCGGGCCGCCGAGAACACCTCGCCCCGGCCCGGGTCGACGACCGCGCCGGCCACGACGTCGTCGCCGTCGGCGACCGCGATCGACACCGACCACTGGGGATGGCCGTACGTGTAGTTCACCGTGCCGTCCAACGGGTCGATGATCCACCGCAGCCCGGAGGTCCCGGGCCGGTCGCCCATCTCCTCCTCCCCCACGATGCCGTCGTCCGGCCGTGCCGCCAGCAGGGCCGTGACCACGTGCTGCTCGCTCGCCCGGTCCGCATCGGTGACCGGGTCGGTGGCGGAGGACTTGCTCTGCGAGGTGAACCCGCGACGCGCGTGCTCGACCAGGACCTCCCCGGCCTCGGTCGCCACCCGGACGGCCAGGTCACGGAGGTCTGCCGGATCCGTGCCGACGCGGGTCATGGCCGGGCCGGCGGGAACGGTCGGTCGTGGGCGCTCATGGTGGTATCCGTCGCTGGGTGGCCTGCCCCGGGCAGGCTAGGGCGCGTCCCGGTCGTCGGGCCCCCGGCTGTGCGTGGGCCGGTTCCTTGCCACCACGTGAACGGCGGCCGCTTGGGCGTCCAGCGGGAAGGTCGGGGCGGTGCGAGCCGTTGGCACGCACCCGGGGTCCGACCAGCCCGGATCGACACGACCCCCACGAGCAGGCCCCGACCAGCAAGCCACGACGAGCAAGGACGTGCGACATGACCACCGACGCCACCACCCCGACGGACACCACGCGGCGGGACCCCGGCGCGCTCAGCGAGGACCAGTGGCGCGAGCAGCTGTCGGGTACCCAGTTCCACGTCCTGCGCGAGAAGGGCACCGAACGCCCGTTCACGGGTGCCTACTGGGACCACTGGGACGACGGCCAGTACCGCTGTGCCGGGTGCGGGACCGTGCTGTTCGACGCCGACACCAAGTTCGACGCCGCCTGCGGGTGGCCGAGCTTCAACGCCCCCACCGATGATGCCGCCATCGAGACGCACGAGGACCGGACGATGTTCATGCGCCGGGTCGAGGTGACCTGTGCGACCTGCGGAGGCCACCTGGGGCACGTCTTCAACGACGCCCCGGGCCAACCGACCGGCCTGCGCTTCTGCATCAACAGCGCCAGCATCGACTTCGATGCCACCCCCGACGAGGCCTGACCCTGCCCCCGCCGACCGCGCGTTGATCCAGCCATGTGTGGCCGATGCGACTCATCGTGCGAACCGGCATGGGGCCCCACCTCGAACGCAACGGCCCGATCGCGAACCGGGGCTCCCCCCTTGGGGGGAGCATGCGGCCGCCCCTGCGACGGCGACACGACCGGACCAGTCCAACCGTCCGGCGGGCGGCCGCCGTGGGGGGGCCGGGAGATCCGTCGGCGAGGAGCGCCCCAGCGCGACGACGCCGACGGAACGACCCCCGATCACGAGGCCTCGCGCACGTCCTCGGCATGACGGCTGACGTCGATGGTGGTCGGGGTCGAGCCCGTCGCGCTGACCGCGACGTCACCGGCCTTGACCTTGCCGGCGTACTCGTCGACGTAGTCCTGGCCCGACAGCATCATGATCTCGTACATGACCTCGTCGGTGGCGGCCCGGAGCGCGAACGGGTCCTCGGCCTGGTCAGCGTGGCGCGACAGGTCCAGCGGCCGCCCGTAGCGGATCGTGACCGGCTCGCGCGAGATCGTGTACTGGCCCGTCGGCTGGGCCCGGTCGCTGCCGATGATGCCGCAGGGGACGATGTCGACGCCCGCTGCCAGGGCCATCCGCACGGGTCCGGTCTTGCCGCGGTAGAGACGACCGTCGGGGCTGCGCGTGCCCTCGGGATAGATCCCGACGATGTCGCCGGAGCCCAGGATGTCGATGCCGGTGTGGATGCTCTCCATGCCGGCTGCGCCACCCTCGCGCTTGACCGGGACCACGCCCACGCCCTGGAAGAACCAACGCGTCCGCCACGAGTCCCAGTAGTCCGCCTTGCCCAGGAAGTAGACCGGCCGCGGCACCTGCATCGGCATGATGAACGAGTCCATGAAGGACAGGTGGTTGCAGGCCAGGATCACCGGCCGGTCCAACGGCACGTTGTGGAGGCCGTCGACCGTCAGGTTCACCCAGCGACTCAGCGGTGCCTTGGCCACGGCCTTGACGACCCGGTACAGCGCTGGTGCATCGGACATGCCGGCCATGCTGGGCTCCCAACCTCGCACGCAACAACCTAGCGGACCCCCCTCGGCCGTCGGCGGACGCGAGACCGGTCGTCGGACGCCGCCCTGGTCGTCGGACCGGGGACGGCCGGTGGGACCCATCCTCGCCCGGGGCACGCGGACCGGCCGATACGTTCCCTCGAGCCCACCGACCCGATCGACCGGAGCGCGCGATGGCCAGGCGCATGATGACCGAACGCATGTTGTCCATCGCCCCGGTGGTCGTCGCCGTGGTCTCGGGGGCCTTCATCGCCGCGCTGATGCCGGCGACCTGGATGGGGCTGGCGGTCCTGGTGGTCACGGCCGTGGTCGTGCTCGCCCTCGTGATCCGGGGACGATGACCGACCAGGGCACGCCGCGCGGCCGAGCGGACGACCGTGCCCCCTCGTCGGTCACACGTTGCGCTGCAGGAAGTCGACCTGGAGGCGCAGCAGGTTCGCCGTGACCTCCTCCTGGGGGGTCATGTGGGTCACCCCGGACAGCGGCAGGAACTGGTGGGGTCGACCGGCGGCGAGCAACGCGCGTGACAGTCGCAGGGTGTGGGCGGCGACCACGTTGTCGTCGACCAGGCCATGGATCAGCAGCATCGCCGCCGGTCGGTCGGTGTCCATGGCGGCCACCAGTCGCCCGTGGGCATCGACCAGCGACGATGCCCGGTAGACCTCCGGTGCCTCGTCGGGATGGCCCAGGTAGCGCTCGGTGTAGTGCGTGTCGTACAGGCGCTGCTCGGTCACGGGGGCGCCCACGATCGCGGCCCGGAACAGGTCCGGCCGTCGCAACGCGGCCAGCCCGGCCAGCAGGCCACCGAACGACCACCCGCGGATGGCGACGCGGCCCAGGTCCAGGCGCGGGTCCTGTGCCGCCACCTCCTCCAGCACCTCGACCTGGTCACCCAGGACGACGGCCGCGAGGTCGTCCCGGATGGCGTGTTCGAACCGGGGCGAACGGCCGGGGGCGCCGCGGTTGTCGATGACGAGCACCGCGTATCCCTGCGCCGCGAACCAGGCCGGGACCAGCCAGGCGTTGCGGGCCCGGAGGACCCGTTGTGCATGGGGACCGCCGTACGGATCGAGCAGGACCGGGAAGGGGCCGTCCCCCGGCGGGACCAGCAGCCCGCAGTGGAGGCCGTGCGGCCCCACCCGGCGCAACGCCACCTCGACGTCCAGCCCGGGATGGTGGGCATGGTCGGGAAGCACGGTCGATCCGCTGGGGCCGACCACGGTGGTCGTCGCCGCGGTCGCCATGGTCGCCGAGGACGTGACGACGGTGTCGCCGCCGAACCAGGCCGCATGGACGCCGGGCGACGCCACGACCTCGGTCACGGTGCCGTCCGACAGGGCGATCGCGTGGACCCCGATCGTGGTCGCGTCGCCGTCGCTGGCCCGGACCACCACCCGGGTGACGTCGGCATCCAGCACGCTGCGGACCTGCAGCCCGGGCGGGGACAGCACCTGTCCGTCGACCACGACCGCGCGTGTCCCCTCGGGGCCGAGGTCCAGGCGGTCCTGGACCGTGACCACCGCCTCGCCGGCCCAACAGGGTGTCCCCGACACGGGTTCCACCCACGGTTCACCCCGGACGTCCGAGACGATCGACACGGTGGCCGCCTCGTCGTCGAGCGCGGTCGTGACCAACCGGTTCTGGGCGCGGTCCTGCCAGGTGACCAGGGCCGGGTGCCCGGGTTCCCAGGACACGTCGACCAGGTACTCGGCCTCGACGTCCGCCGGTGGTGCGACGACCCGGTCGGCGGCGGGGTCGGTCCCGGAGAGGTCGAGCAGGTGCAGGTCGACGGTCGCGTTCGTGGTGCCGGCGAAGGGGTAGCGGTGGCGTCGTGGCGCTCGGGTGGGTTCCGCCGGTTCGGCCAGGTGCACGACGGCGACGGCGGATTCGTCCACTCGCGCGACCAGCAGGCGCCGACCGTCCGGTGCGAACCAGAAGCCACGCTGGCGGCCCATCTCCTCGGCGGCCGCGAACTCGGCCACGCCCCACGTCACGGCGTCCTCGTCGGGGGCAGGACCGATGATCCGCCGTGCCGACACGGGGTGCGTGTCGGCCGCCCCGGCGAGGTCGGCAGGCAGGTCGGCGAGGTGGACCGACGTCCCGACCACCCCGGCCAGTCGGCGCCCGTCCGGGGACAACCTCGGGTCGAACAGGGGGCCATCGGTCGCCACGACCAGGTCGTTGCCCAGCGCGTCCACGACGTGGACCTCGCCCCCCAGCACGAAGGTGGTCCGCGCGGCCGCATGGTCGGTGGCGTAGCCGACGATCCCGCCCCCGCCCTCGCGGAGGCGCTCGCGACGAGCGCGTTCGGCGTCGGTCAGGTCGCCACCGGCCGCGGGGGCGGCGTCAACGATCCGGCGGGTGCGACCGTCGGCCGTGGTGTGGAGGAACAGGTGGTGGATGCCGTCGTCGCCCGCCTGGGAGGACAGGAACCAGACCCGCTCGCCGTCCGGGGAGACCGTGACCGTGCGCGGGCGCCCACGGGTGAACCGTTGGGTGCGTGCGTACTGCAGGGGGAAGTCGTCGACGTCGGGCGCGGCCGCCGGGGCGGTCGGGCCATCAGCGGCCGCCGTCATGGCATCCCCCCCTCGGCGGCTCGGCGAGCCATGTCGGCGGCCCCGATCATGCCGGCCCGGTCCCCCAGGGCCGCCAGGCGGACCTCGGGATCGTCGCGCCACTCCCCGGCGAAGGTCTGGCCCTGCATGGCCGCCGTCGCAGCCGGCAACAGCCAGCCGCCGATGTGCTCGGTCACCCCGCCACCGATGAGGACCACGTCCGGGTCCAGCAGGGTCACCAGCGACGCCAATCCGATGCCCAGCCAGCCGCCCAGCCGATCGATCGCCGCCAGTGCGAGGTCGTCACCGGCACTGGCCGCCCAGGTCACGTCAGCCGGGGTGAAGTCACCGATCTGCTGCAGCAGCGACGACCCGCCGTCGTCGATCAGGGCCGTGGCGTGACGGGCCAGGGCCGAGCCCGACGCGTAGGCCTCCAGGCAGCCGCGGTGCCCGCAGGTGCACCGCCACCCGTCGCGCGCGACCACCATGTGCCCGACCTCGCCACCGAAGCCCTGGGAGCCCATGACAAGGTTCCCGTTGGACACCACGCCACCGCCCACACCCGTCCCGATGGTGGCCATGACCAGGTCGCCGGCGTCACGGCCGGCTCCGTGGCAGAACTCGCCCCACGTCGCCGCGTTGGCGTCGTTGACGACCACGACATGGTCGTGGCCCAGGCGCGACGACACCTCGTCACGCAACGGGAAGTCCCGCGTCGACACGTTGGATCCGTAGACCGCCCGACCGTCGCGGGAGATCCCGCCCGCGAAGCCGATGCCCATGGGGACCCGGGCGTCGGCCGGGCCGCCGGCATCGGCCAGCACCTCGGCGGCCGTGTCGACGATGACCGACACCAGGTCGCGACCGGCCGCTGCCGGTTCGCGACCGGCGCCGGCCGGGGTCACCACCGAGCGGCGGGCGGCAAGTTCGCCGGACGGGTCGATGGCACCCACCCGCAGGTTGGTGCCGCCGATGTCCACACCGAGTGCGAGGTCGGTCACGCAGGTTCCCCCGTGTTGTCGTCGAGCCTCGAGTCGTCGAGGATGATCGGTCGGAAGCGGGTGTCGTCGCCACTGCCGGGCGTCGCCTGCGACCCCCTGTCGTCGGGATCGCCGGCTGCCGGGGCCGGAGCCGCGTCGGCGGCCTGCTCGACCACGTCGGCCAACCCGCGCAGGGCCAGGGCGAGGTGGCGCCCCGCCAGCGCCAGGTTCGTGGCGACGTCCGGGTGACGACCCTCGAGCGTGGCCCAGCCACGACAGATCGGGCACACGCCACAGATGGCCGGGTCGTGCTCGCCGGGCGGGTCGTCGTGGTCATCGTCGGGACGCGCCCGGTCCCCTGCGGTTCCCGGCGCCGACTCGTCCGGGTCATCGGCGCCATCCTCCGCCACACCGTCCGGGCGTGTCGGTTCACCGCGACGGGCCGACAGGTGGGCGGCGAGCGGGTCCTGGTCGCGGTCGAGGTGGTCGGCGCCGTCCGAGGACCACCACGGCTCGCCGCTCACGACGCCACCTCTGCGGGCGGGGCGAGGTCGACGTGCAGGTGCCCGTCGTCCAGTCGGGCACCCACGACCTCGTGGGCGGCCAGTGCGTCGGGCAGGGCGACCACGCGCTTGGCGGCACCCACCTCCACGTGCAGGTCACGACCACGCCGGTGCAGGCGGAGGTCGTCGCGCCGGGCGAACGGGATCGGGAGGACCAGCCGGTGGCCGTCGGCCGTGGGCTCGACCCGCAGTCCCTCGGTCCGCGCCAGCACCGCGGCCGGATCATGATCGCCGTAGAGGTGCTCGCCGACCGCCGCCAGCGCGTCGACGCCGATCGGCTCGTCGGACCAGAAGGGCACCGTCAGCCGGGGTCGGTCCGGGAAGGCCTCGTCGATCCGATCGAGGTGTTCCCGTTGGCGAGCGACCCAGGCGCCGGTGCCGCGCGCCGTGGGACCGTCGAGCACCCGGTTGACGAGCACGGCGTCGATCCCGTGGCCGAACAGGGCCAGCGTGGTCGCCATGCGCAACCCCTCGGCCACGACCAGTCGCTCCGGCGCCAGGACCAGCCGCACGCTGGTGCGCGTCGGGTCCGCCAGCAACGCGCGGACGTCCGCCAACCGATGCTGGATCCGGTCGACCGTCGAGAAGACGCCGTCAGCGGGGATCGGCACCCCGGCCAGGGACCGGGTCACCGGCCGGATCAGCCGGGCAAGGTTGCGTCCCGGTCCCAGGAGTCGTTCGACGTAGAAGGCCATGGCCTCGGGTAGGGCCAGCAGGCGCAGGGTCTCGGCCGTGGGCGCGCAGTCGACCACGACCAGGTCGTGGTCGCCAGACGTGGCGCGGTGGTGCAGGTCGAGCAGTGCGAAGAGTTCGTCCAGCCCGGGGACCATGACCAGCTCTCGCGCCTGCACGTCCCCCAGCCCACCCCGGGCGAGGAGTTCGACGAGGTAGTCCCGGACCTCGTGCCAGTGCTCCTCCAGCCGGGCGCGACCGTCCAACTGCAACGCGTCGAGGCCGTCCGCGACCCGGACCGGCGTGTCCCCGATCGGCTGGTCGAACAGGTCCGACAGCGAGTGCGCCGGGTCGGTGGAGGTGACCAGGACACGGGCACCCCGGGCCGCGGCGCGCACGGCGGTCGCACCGGCCAGCGTCGACTTGCCCACGCCACCCTTGCCGGTGACCAGCACCACGCGGGCCGCCGGGGCGGCATCGCGAGTGGCGACCATGCGCAGGCCTGTCGTCGGAAATGGCGGTTCGGGGCAGCCGCAGCCGACCCACGTCGCGGCGGACCGATCCCGCCCCGACGCCGTCCAGCCGGGACCCCGATGCTAGGGCGCGTCCGGGGCCACCACCCGGCGAACCTCGTCCGCCAGTCGGTCGTCCAGTGCCCACGTCGCGCGACGGACCACGACCCGCCAGGCATCGGCCGCCCGTGACGCGGGATCCACGGTCGAGACGTGGTGGACGATCGTGCCGTCGGTGGCGTCCTCCAGCCACCACTCCGATCGGGCCACGACGTCGCCCGCGACGGCCAGGTGGAGGCCGAGATCCACGCGGTGACCCCAGGGGGTCACGGCCAGTCGCAGGTGCCGGGCGGGCCGCCACGGTCGCCGGAGGACGATGGCGAGGTGGTGGGTGGCCAGCGGGTCGGCCCGCTGCGGCGCCAGGCGCTCCAGCCCGGGCCACCACGACGGCCACGAGGCCGGGTCCGCCAGTCGGCGGTGGACCAGCCACCGCGGGGCACGCACCAGGCCCGCGTCGTCGATGTCCATCAGCGCAGGTTCATCCCGTGGCCGCGTCGTGAGCGTCCACGACGAACGCGCGCACCGCCTCCTCGACATCCGCCTGCTCCCAGTCCAGTTGCGGGACGTGGAACGACCGCTCGGCCCAGACGCGGCGCAGGTCGGCGGTGGCGGCCTCGGCCGCGACGATGTCGCTGTTGCCGGGATCGACCGTGTGGTCGACGCGCGAGGTCACCAGCAGCAGTGGCGCCGTCAGCGTCGCCAGGCCCTCGCGGACCCGCGGCAGCGCCTCGACCAGCGACAGGGTCGACCGGAACGGGACCATGGCGTAGGCGTCCTCCTCGACGCCCGGCCGGGCGATGTCGTTGGGGGGCATGCCGGCGGCCTGCCGTGGCATCGACCGGACCAGGTACTTGAGGACGGGCGCGGCCTTCGCCAGGGGGTTCGGCGGTTCCACGACCAGCGGGTTGATGGCCGCGACGGCGACGATGTCGGCGCGGTGGCCCGCGAGGTCCAGCACCAGCGTCCCACCCATGGAGTGGCCCACCAGCACCACCCGGTCGCAGGTCCTCAGCGCCCCGTCCACGGCCGCGGTCACGGTCGTGCGCCAGTCCGCGTAGCGGGTGCCGGCCAGGTCACGCGTGGTCGTCCCGTGGCCGGGCAGGCGGACCACGTCGACCGTGAAGCCCTCGGCATGGAGCACCTCGCCCAGCGGGCGCGTCGCCTTCGGGTTGCCCGTGTAGCCATGGACCACCACGACCGCGGTGCCCGCGCGATCGCCTCGCCCCTGTGCCTGCCAGGCCTCCGCCCCCGGGTGGGCGCTCGTCGATGTCGTCATGTCCGTCCCCTCCACCGTGCCCACTGCGAGCCCGCGGCTCGTGCGGCCTGCACAGGCCGGTGGTCGGTGGCCGCAAGACTAGGCGCTGGCTGCCCGGCCCGACCCCCACCCGGCCGCGTCAGCGCACCAACCCGGCCAGGGCGGCGGTCGGCAGCAGGTCGATCCGTCGCGGCGCCAACCGGGCCCGGAGTTCACGGTCGTCGGTGACGACCACGATCGGGGCATCCGGCTCGAGCACCTCCACGGCCAGCACGATCTCGTCGTCGGCGGTGACACCCCGGTGCGAGAACTGCACGCGCACCGCACCGCGGGTGGTGGCCCCTGCCTGCCCGTCGAGGTGGGCGTCGAACACCACGGTCGGGTGCACCCCGATGCGGGCGGCGAGCGTGGCGAGACCGTTGACCAGCCAGTCCCGCTGCCCGGCCAGGTCGAGGTCGCTGCGATGCGTCCGGGTGACGTTGTAGCCGTCGACCAGCACCGTCGGCACCGCGCGGAGCAGCGCCAGGGCGCCCTCGCGGGTGTCCACCCGCAGCCCTGCCGGCAGCCGGGACGGCCGCCCGGGCACGACCCCCTCGGGCGCACCCACGTGCGGCCGACGACGCCCGACGCCCGACGACGTCGGCGACCGCGACGTCACCGACGCCGACCGGGCCGGGCCGGGCCGCGTCGTCGTGGCCTCGCGGCGGGCGCGCTCACGTCGCAGGTCATCCACCTCCCGGCGTGCGGCCGCGAGCTCGGCGGCCAGGTCCTCGCGGGCCGTGACGCCGCGACGCGCCTCGCGGGCGACCGCGTCCTCCACGGACTCCCGGGCATCCGCGGCCCGGACCTCCAGGCGGTCCACAGCCGCCTCCAGGTCGGCGACGGTGGCCTGCAGGGACGTGACCTCGTCCCGCAGGGAGGCCTCGCGGCCGTGGGCCCCGTCACGTTGGCGGCGCGCCGTGTCGCGTTCCTCCCGGGCCTCGTCACGCTGACGCCGGAGGTCGTCGGTGAGTCGGCGAGCGGCCGCCAGCCTCGCGGCCACGTCGTCGGCCCCGTCGTCGCCCCGGTCCGGTTCCTGGCCCGCCGCAAGCCCCTCCACCAGGTCCCGTACGAGGTCGCGGTCACCCTCGACGCGGGTCCGCACGACGACCCACAGGGGTCCCCCGTCGGACAGGGCGCGCAGGAGGCGCCGACGCGACCGGCCTCGTCCCAGCTTGGTCGCCGGGAGCGCCCGCAGCCGCGACACCTCGGGGGTGACCTGCACGCCCTCCATGGCGGCGAGTGCGCGCCGGACGTGTGGGACGATCCGGGCGAACAGGTCGTCGGGCAGGCCCATCCACGTGTCCACGTCGGGTGGGCCCGGCGGCAACGACGTCGGGTCCTCCACCTCGCCGGTCACCGAAGGTTCCCGCGATGGGTCGTGCCGCGCCGACCCAGGGGCGTGGTCGTCGGCGTCGGATGCAGCCACGCGCCGTCCTGGCCGAGCCCGAGCGACGGCGGTTCCAGGTCGCGACCGGGGTGCTCGCGTTGCGTCGAGGAGGCCGCCTCGAGCCAGCGTCGGAGGCCCGCGACGTCGATCCCGTGGTGATGGTCCGGGACGTGAGCGAGCTTGGGGAGGGCCTTGCCGACCGTGGACACGACCCCGTCCGGGTTGCCGCGTTGGTGGTGGACGTAGGTGACGGCCACCTGGATGACCCCCTGCCAGAAGCGGGACTCGCCGGCCTCGGTGGCGTGCCAGACGTCCTCGAGGCACTCGTGGGCCTCGAAGTAGCGCCCCTGCTGCCACCGGGTCACGCCCCACGCAAGGGCCTCCTCGACCGACGTGTACTCGACCTCTTCCACCAGCATGGTCTCGGTGGTGTCGCGTGGCAGAGGACGACCCGTGCGATCCCGTGGACGTGCGTTGCTGGGTCGACCGTCGTCGTCCCGATCCCGGGCACCCCCAACGCGGGTGCTGGCGGGCGTGCTGGCAGGCGTGCCGCCGGGCGCGGGGAGGTCGTGGGAGGTCATGGCCGCAGCGTAACGTCGGGGGTGACGCGCCCGGCGGCGGGCGGGGACCTCCGGAGGCGCGGATGCCCGAACTGCCCGAGGTCGAGTCCGTCCGCCGACAGTTGCAGCCCGAACTGTCGGGACGGGTGGTGGAACGGACCTGGTTCGACGACCATCCTGCCCATCGCTTCCACGACGTGGGTGCCGCCGCGGGCAACCGCATCGACCGGATCGACCGCCGGGGCAAGTACCTCGTGTGCCCCCTGTCGGCCGTCCCGGACGACCCGACAGCAGCGACCGGGCTGCTTCTGGTGCTCCACCTCGGCATGACCGGTTCGTTCCGGCTGGTCCCGGACGACGCAGACCGTGGCCACCACGTCCGGGCCTCGCTGTGGCTGGACGACAGCCGACGCCTCGACTTCCGCGATCCACGACGGTTCGGACGCGTCACGGTCACCACCCGCGACCGGATCGCCGAACTGGTCCCGACCCTGGCCGCCCTGGGCCCGGAACCGTTGTCCGACGACTTCACGGTGTCGGGCTTCGCCGCGGGGCTGGCCGCCACGACCGCGACGGTCAAGGCCGCGCTGTTGTCGCAACGGCTGGTGGCCGGGGTGGGCAACATCTATGCCGACGAGGCGTTGTGGCGCGCACGGATCGATCCGCGGTCCCGCCGGGTCGGGCGGGTCCGTGCGAAGCGGTTGCACGACGCCGTGCGCGCCGTCCTGGCCGAGGCCATCGAGCGCGAGGGCACGACGTTCCGCGACTACCAGATGGTGAATGGTGAATCGGGGCGCAATGCGCCGTTCCTGCAGGCCTACGGCCAGGCCGACCTGCCATGCGACCGGTGCGGCCGACCACTCGCACACGCCGTGGTCGCCGGGCGCGGCACGACCTGGTGCCGGACCTGCCAGCGGTGACCAGGCGGTCGAGGAACTGTCCCTCGACCGCCTGGTCGGGGTCACTCCCGTCGGGCCACGACGGACCGGACTCCTCGGACCCCTGCGACAAAGGTCCCCGATCCATGGGACGACAGTCCCGTATGCGTGGCCGTCGCCGGAACGGGACCCGGCTGATCCCGCCGTATCCCTGCGTCTTTCGTGCAGTTCCTTGCCTGATCGGGTCCGTGGCACCGATCGAGGGACGCCCGGCGTCACGTGAAAAACCCTCGCACTCGACGACCCGATCGGGTTATGGTTCATGAGGACGACGTATCAGGCAGGTGGTGGCAACCTCCTGATCGGCGTTCGGCACGCACGACACGTCGGGACTCGGTCCCGACCGGGGGGAAGACAACTCATGGCTGCTGTACTCGTTGGTCCCGGAAGCCGGGGCCTGCTCGACGTTCTGGACGATGTCGACACGACTGAACCGGCCAAACCTGTCCTCGGACAGGGCCTGCTCGGTGCCAGCGCCGGCGCGGTGCTCACCAAGCGGATGGTGGACGTCGGCGGCGCGCTGCTCATGCTCGTCCTGACGGCGCCGTTGCTGGCGATCATCGCGCTGTTGGTCCGGGCGACGTCGCCCGGTCCCGCGCTGTTCGTCCAGGACCGCGTCGGACGCGACGGCAGGACGTTCCGGTTCTACAAGTTCCGCAGCATGCGCGCGGACGCCGAGGACGTGCGGGACGAACTGGAGGCCGGGAACGAGGCCACCGGCCCCGTGTTCAAGATCAAGGACGACCCACGGGTCACCTCGGTCGGCCGTGTGCTGCGCGCGCTGAGCCTCGACGAACTTCCGCAGTTGGTGAGCGTGCTGACGGGCTCGATGAGCCTGGTCGGTCCGCGGCCGCCGCTGCCCACCGAG
The DNA here is from genome assembly GCA_024637135.1 of Nitriliruptorales bacterium. Classification (GTDB taxonomy): domain Bacteria; phylum Actinomycetota; class Nitriliruptoria; order Nitriliruptorales; family Nitriliruptoraceae; genus Salsipaludibacter. The sequence goes on from JAGXFT010000026.1 coordinate 25,682, forward strand.
GTCGAGCGCTACTCGAGCCACGAACGCCAACGCCTGGCCGTCACGCCCGGCCTCACCTGCATCTGGCAGGTCAGCGGTCGCTCCGACATCTGCTTCGAGGAGTGGGTCGAGATGGACCTGGCCTACATCCGTCGGTGGTCGCTCGCGCTCGACCTGCGGATCCTGCTGCAGACGCTGCCCGCCGTGCTGAGCGGTCGCGGCGCCTACTGACGGCGGCCGACCCGCCACGACGACACGCTGCCCCCGGCCCCACGGCCGGGGGCAGCGTCGTGTCGCGGTCGGCTGCCCGGCCTGCGCCTGTCCCATCCCTGCGGTACCCCTGTGCGAACTGGTGTTCGACGAACAGGTGTTCCCGCATGGCGACTCCCCGACCCGGTCGACGATCCGGCGGACCTCGACCCGACGGGCCTGTTCGGACTGCGCGGCCGGGACCGGCCGCGGGCCCTCGACAGTTGTCCCTCCACGACTCCCCGGCGCTGTTCGACACCACCTTCGCCGTCCTGGACCTCGAGACCACCGGCCTGTCACCGGACCGTGACCGCATCACCGAGATCGGGGTCGTCAAGGCGCGGGGCGGCGACGTCGTCGGCGAGTTCGCGACCCTGGTGCACCCGGGCGTGCCCATCCCCACGTCCATCACCTCGGTCACCGGGATCACCGATGCCATGGTGGCGGGCCACCCGTCGATCGAGGCGGTGCTCCCGACGCTGCTGGAATTCCTGGGGACGGACAGTGTGCTGGTGGCCCACAACGCCTCCTTCGACACGCGGTTCCTTGGTGCGGCGCTGGCCCGGGCCGGCTACCCGGCGCTCGGCCTGCCCGTCATCGACACGGTCGCGGTGGCACGACGCGTGCTCCGGGACGAGGTCCGGAGCCTGCGCCTGGCACGACTGGCCCAGCACTTCCGGTCCCCGGTGACCCCGGACCACCGCGCGCTGACCGACGCGCGGGCGACGCTGCACGTCCTGCACGGCCTGGTCGAGCGGGTCGGGGCGCTGGGCGCGACCACCCTGGACGACCTCCGCGACTACACCAGGTCGTCGTCGGACAAGGCGTTCCGCAAGGTGTCGCTGGTGGCGGCGGCCCCGTCGGCGCCCGGCACGTACCGCTTCCTGGGCCCGGACGGCGAGGTGCTGTACGTCGGGACCAGCGGCGACCTGCGCACCCGGTTGCGGCGCTACTTCGGCGGCGACCGCCGACGGAGGATCGACGACCTGGTGCGCGAGACCGCCCGCGTCGACTGGACCGTGACCAGTTCCGCCATCGAGGCCAACATCCGCGAGGTCCGGGCGATCGCCGCCCACCGCCCGCGTTACAACCGCCGCTCCAAGTTCCCCGAGCGCGTGGTCCACCTCAAGTTGACCAACGAGGCCTTCCCCCGTCTGTCCGTCGTGAGCGCCCCACGCGACGACGGTGCGACCTACCTGGGTCCGGTCGGTGCCCGCTCGCGGGCGGTGCGCCTGGTCGAGGCCATCCACGACGTGTCGACCCTGCGCCAGTGCACCACCCGACTGCGGGTGGCCCAGGACCATCCCACCTGTGTCCTGCGCGACCTCGGACGTTGTGACTCGCCGTGCGACGGCACCATCACCCGCGCCGACTACGCCGTGGTCGCGGGCGAGGTCGCGGAGTGGTTGACCGGCGACCCCACCACCCTGCTCGAACGCCTGCATGACCGCATGCTCGACCTCGCGCGGGACCGGCGCTTCGAGGAGGCCGCGCGGACGCGGCGCCGACTGGCGCTGGTCGCGAGCACCCTGGACCGGGATCGTCGAGCGCGCGCGCTGGTGGCCGTCCGCGAACTGGTCGTCGGCCGGGTCGACGGCGACGACCGTGCCGTCCTCCGCGTCGCCCACGGCCGCCTCACCGCCGCGGGCCGGGTCCCGGTCGCGTGGTCACGCGAGCACGTGGTCGACCACCTCCGGGCCCGGTCGTCCGACCTCGCCCCGGCCGGGGACCTGGAACGCGAGGAGGTGGACCTCCTGCTGGCCCACCTCGAAGGTGCCGACATCCAGGTCGTCGCCGTCGCCGGCACCTGGTCGCACCCGGTACGCGGGGGGCGGGCCATCGGCGAGGTCCTCGCGGTGACGACACCACTTGCCAGCCAACTCCGGCGCGACCACCACCTGCTCGAACGACGACATGTCGCCACGCGGACGTCCGCGGCATGAGGACCGGACGGCGGGTGGGGCGATCGGCGCCCTGCCGGCCTGCCGGCTGTGCGGACCGTGCGGACAGGGCAGGCACCGGGGCCCACGGGAGGCCGACGGCTACCGTGTCCGCCGGGACGGCCCCGGGAGCCACGACATCGCCGGGCGCACCGGTGGCCGGCCAGCAGGCGGGAGTGAGACGACGTGGAACAGGCTGATCGCGACCCGTCCCGAGCCCTGCGGGACGACCGGGCCGGTCGTTCAACCGTCCCCACGGGACCGACCGGGACCCGGCCGTGAGCGATCCGGTGGGGCGCGACGACGGGGGCCTGCTGCTGCCCTCGGGGCCACGCGGCGCCATCCTGGCCACCCTGCTCGCAGCCGCGGTGTTCGGCGGGGTGTGGGCGCTGTTCACGTGGCTCGCCCCGGACCCGGCATCCACACCGGCCGCCGCTGCCGCGACGACCAGCACCACCACCGTCACCTCCCCGACCGCGTCGTCGACCACGACGCCGACGCCCACGCCGACACCGTCCCCGCCGACCCCGTCGCCGACACCGACACCGGTGGACTGGGACGCCGTCGCCGGCCAGGTCTCCCCCGCGATCACCGACGTCGCGGGCATTCGTTGCCAGGGCCGCACGGTGACGGGGTCCGGCCTGCTCGTGGCCCCGGACCGAGTCCTGACTGCCGCCCACGTCGTGGTTCGGTCGCCACGCATCCGGGTCGCGGTGGGTGCCGAGGCACGGGCGGCGCGGGTCGTGTCGCTGGACAACAACCGTGACCTCGCGCTGCTGGCCCTGGCCGATCCGCTTCCCGGCCCCGCCGTGCCGCTGGTCCCGGACCTGGTCGCCGTCGACGACCTGGTCGGCCTGCTGGCTCCCGGTCCCTCGGCGGGCGGGGCCGCGGCCACGCCGGTCCCGGTGACCGCGACCGGACTTCGGGTGCCCACCCGCGTCGGCGCCGTGTCGGACGTGCTGACCGTCGACCTGGGCGGGGCGACGGCCCCCGCCGGCACGCCCGTGGTCACCAGCGGGGCCGGCTTCGCGGGGATGCTGCTGGTCGACCACGTCGAGGGCGCGGTCGCGGACACGGGTCACGTCCTGTCCGCCGAGGCCATCGCCGATCGGGTGACCGCGTGGGCCGGCGAGACCCCCGTCGGCCGCCACCAGTGCCCCGCGCCGGAACCGGTGGTCACCCCGACGCCCACCCCGACGCCAACGGCCACGGCCGATGCCCGGGATCCGTTCGCGTCCGACGACGTCCAATGGATCGCCGTACTCGAGTCCTTCGCCGAGGACCGCTACCGGCGCGGCGTGATGCGGTCCCGGGCCCGGGACTGGGACGAGGCGCTGTCGGTGCCCCGCCAGGGGGTCCACACCCGGCTGCTGCGCTCGGACGACTGGCCGTCGCTGGAGCCCGGTCTGTGGGTGCTGCACCTGGGGCGGTGGGACACCGTCGAGGAGGCACGAGACGCATGCGAGGCGATCCGCTCGGCGTCACCGGGGTGCTACGCCGCAGACCTGCGGCGGTGAATGAACGCCGGCGACCGGCGACCCGACCCGACCGTCAGGCCACGACCGAACCCGGCGGCAGGTCGGCGTCGGGGGCGAGCAACGCCACCGTGCCGTCGGCGTGCAACCCACCCAGCACCAGGAACTCGCTGTCGAATCCCGCGATCCGTCGGCTCGGGAGGTTGACCGCCCCGACGACCGTGCGCCCCTGGAGGTCCACGGCGTCGTAGTTGGTGACCTGGGCCGACGTCCGCAGGGTCCCGACGTGGGGTCCGAAGTCGACCGTCAGCTTCCACGCCGGCTTGCGCGCCTCGGGAAAGTCCTCGACCGCGGTGACGATGCCCACTCGCAGGTCCATCGCGAAGAACGAGTCCGGGTCGACCTCGTCCCGGGCGGCGATCTGGTCGGGGTCGTAGGGGCGCTCGTCGGGATCGATCCGGTGTCCGGTCATGCCATGTCCGTTCCGATGGGGACGTCGCGCCGGCCTGCCGGTGCCGTCGGCCCACGTCGAGGTGGAGGGTCAGGCCGCGAGCTCCTGCGACCGGGCTGCCCAGCGGGACAACAGGGCGAGCGCGTCGCCCCCGGCCAGCACCTGGCGGGCTCGGACGACCCCGGCCGCGATGTCGTCGACGCGATCGGCCGCGTACAGGGCGGCTCCGGCGTTGAGTGCCACCAGGTCCGCGGCCGGCCCGGACTCGCCCCCCAGGACCGCGCGGGTGATCCCTGCGTTGCGGGCGGCGTCCCCGCCGACCAGGTCAGCCAGGTCGGCGCGCTCGACGCCGACGTCCCGCGGATCGAAGGTGTGGCGCGTGACGGTGTCGCCCCGCACCTCCCACAGGTCGCTGGGTCCCGTCGTCGTCAACTCGTCCAGCCCGTCGGAACCCCGGAACACCAGCACGTGCGACTTGTCCAGGCGTGCCAGGGCATCGGCCACGACCGGGGCCAGGCGGGCGTCGGCGACACCGACCACCTGGTGGGCGGCATCGGCCGGGTTCGACAGCGGCCCGAGGACGTTGAACACGCTGCGGACCCCGATGGCCGCCCGGACCGGCCCGACGTGGCGCATCGCGGGATGGAACGTGCGGGCGTAGAGGAACCCGATCCCCAGTTCGTCGACACACGTGGCCACGGCCAGCGGCGGCAGGTCGATCACGACGCCCATGTGTTCCAGCAGGTCCGCGGACCCGCACGCCGACGACGCGGCCCGGTTGCCGTGCTTGGCGACACGACAGCCCGCGGACGCCACGACCAGTGCCACCAGCGTCGAGACGTTGAAGGTGTCGGCGCCGTCGCCGCCGGTACCACACGTGTCGACCAGTGGGCCCACCAGGTGGATCGGGGCCACGTTGTCGAGCATGCCACGGACGAAGCCCGCGATCTCGGCCGGTGACTCGCCCTTGGCGCGCAACGCGGCCAGCAGGGCGCCGGCCATGGCCGGCGCGACCTCGCCACCCATGATCTCGTTCAGGACCGCATGGGCGGTCTCCTCGGCCAGGTCGCCACCCTCGATCACGTGGTCGAGCACGCGGGGCAGGTCGATCCGGTCCTGGCGCAGTGGTGCGACGGTGGTGGTGCCGTCGGTCACGACGGCGCCCGCCGGCCCGCCAGTTCGGCCACGGCACGCGCCAGCGCGAAGGGATCGACCGGCTTGGCCACCCGTGCCTCCGCACCCGACCACGACACCAGGAACTCGTCGGTGGTCCGGTCGGTCAACACCACGGCCGGAGGCCGCGCGCGGTCGGCCAGTTCGGCCTCACCGGCCAACTCGTACAACCACGAGTAGCCGCCCTTGGGACGCAGGTCGCCGTCGACGACCAGGACGTCGGCCGCCGCAAGGTGGTCGCGCGCCTGGGCGATCGAGGTGACGACGGTCGTCGTGAGGTCGCGACGCAGGCCCAGGGCCGAGACCACCCGCGCGGACTCGTCGGGATCGGCCACGACCACCAGCACCGACGAGGTGTCGGCACCGACATCGGTCACCGTGGCGTCACTCATGGGCGCATCCTCGATCGCACGGACACGGGCTTGTCCGTTCCCCCCCGCAAACTAGCGGCGCCACCCGGTGGTCGACGAACCGACCTCGACAGGCCCGGCCGAGTGCCCGTCCGACCCGCGCGCCCGGCCCGACCCCCGGCGCCACCTGCGTGCCGCCGACCTGCTACCTCTGGCGGCACGCGACCGAGGACGACGTGCATGACCACCGTGGTGCGGACACCCGACGAGCGCTTCGACGACCTCCCGGACTGGCCCTGGCAGCCAGTCCACGTCGACGTGGAGGTCGACGGCCTCGACCTGCGACTGGCCCGCGTCGACGAGGGCCCCGCCGACGCCCACCCGGTCGTGCTGCTGCACGGCGAGCCGACGTGGGGCTACCTGTGGCGACACGTGGTCCCGCCCCTGTTGGATGCCGGCCACCGCGTCGTGGTGCCGGACCTGCCGGGCTTCGGCCGCTCGGACAAGCCGCAGTCGCGTGACTGGTACACCTTCGACCGCCTCCTTGACGCCCTCGACCAGCATCTCGACGCCGCCGTCGGTGCCACGCCGGTCACCCTGGTGGTGCACGACTGGGGCGGGTTGCTCGGCCTCCCGTGGGCGACCGCCAACCGCGACCGGATCGCCCGCCTGGTCCTGCTGGACACCGGCCTGTACCGCCGCGGCGCACGCATGAGTGACGCCTGGTGGCGTTTCCGTGATCACGTCGCCGGCCTCGACGCCTTCCCGGTCGCCGACATGGTGGACGGCGCGTGTCGCACCGACCTGACCGACGAGGTCCGGGCGGCCTACGAGGCCCCGTTCCCGGACCCGTCCAGCCACGGTGGTCCGCTCGCACTGCCGTTGCTGGTGCCGATCGACGACGACAGCCCCGGCGCGGACGCCCACGAGGCCGCGTGGGCCGTGCTGGAAGCCTGGGAGGACCCGCCCGTCCTGCTGGTGTGGGGCGAGCACGACCCCATCATCCCACCCGGGGTCGCCCGTGCCATCGCGGCCCGGATCCCCGCGGCGGGGGAACCTGAGACGGTGGACGGCAGCCACTTCCTGCAGGAGGACGCCGGCCCGGCCATCGGTGCCCGGGTCGCACGCTTCGTGGCCGAGACGTCGGCTGCCCACGACCGCGACCGGGACGAGGAGGGGGACGGGGGGCCCGTCGTGGTGGACGCCATGGGCAGGGCCTGTCCCCTACCCGTCATCGACCTGGCCGCCGCGGTCGGGTCCCATCCGGTCGGCACGGTCTTCGAACTGCTGGCCGACGATCCCGCGGCCCGGGTCGACGTCCCGGTGTGGTGCCGGATGCAGCGCCAACGCCTCGACGACGTGCAGGTGCACGATGACCGCACCGTGTTCACCGTGACCAAGGTGCGCGACGCGGACTGAGGCAGGGTCGACCCCGCGGCCGGGTCAGCCCGGCGAGCCGCCGTAGCGATCGTCGTAGTCGGCCATGGAGGCCTCGATCACACGCCAGGCATGTTCACGGCCGTACTTGCGCGTGATCGCGACGGTCGCGGTCGAGCCCGGGTGCATCTTGTAGGTCTGGAAGTAGTGCTCGAGACGCTGGATCAACGCCTCCGGCAGTTCCACCAGGTCGGTGACGTCGGCCCAGATCGGGTCCTTGGCCAGCACGGCGATGATCTTGTCGTCTGCTTCGCCGTCGTCGACCATCTGGAGGCCCCCGACCACCCGGGCGTTCAGCAGCAGGTCGGCGCGGTCGATCGGACGTTCCGACAGCACGCAGATGTCCAGCGGGTCCTGGTCCCCGACCTCGGCGGTCGGGCTGAGCTCGCACACGCGGGGCCCGCACCACGTCCGTGGGATGAAGCCGTACAGGGTCGGCGGCGACGACGACGTCCGCTGGGGACGATCGACCTGGAGGTACCCGGTGCGCTTGTCGACCTCGTACTTGACCACGTCGAAGGGCGTGATCTCGATGTAGGCAGTCACCATCACCGGTGGTTCCGGGCCCGGTTCGAGTCCGTGCCACGGGTGCGGTCGCCACTTGGTGAATTCGTCCATGGCCAGAGCCTAGGCCGTGGAGGCACCCACCACCGTTGCGTCCGGGGCCGGTTCAGCCACCCGACACCGCGGTCAGGAAACGGACCTCGTCGGCCACGGGCGTGTCGAGGTCGCGGGTCGCGGTGCCGTCCGCGAGGCACAGCAGGTGCGGGCGCAGCGAACCCCGACCGTCGACCAGGTGCCCGGCCACCCCCGGCAGGGCCACCTCCACGCCGGCCACGACCGACGCGATGTCGTCGCCCTCCACCTCCACGACACGGTCGTCGGCGTCGGTGAAACCGGTCACGGCATCCAGGCCCGCCGGCAGCCGCACCGTCACCACAGGGCCACCGCCCCGATCCGCGGGAAGGTGTGGGGCAGTTGGCGCCACGAGTCACCGGCATCCTCGGTCAGCCACACCGTGCCCGCGGTCGTGCCCGCGACCACGCGCCCGTCGTCATCGGCGTCGAACGCCCCGCGCAGCACCTGGGTGTGGGTCGCGGCCTCGGGCCACCCGGTCCCGGAGACCGCCCAGGACTCGCCGTCGTCGTCGGACCGGTAGATCCGGAACGCCCCGTCGACCGGCAGGCGTTGGCCGTCGGAGTGCAGCGGCTGGGTGAAGAGCCTCCCGGTGGAGCCCTCGCGGGCCATCATGAAGCCGAACCCCATCTCGGCCGGCAGTCCCGACTGGTGGCGGACCCAGGTGACGCCGCCGTCGTCGGACCGGAACACCCCCATGTGGTCCTGGCGGTAGAGCCGGTCCGGATCGTCCGGGTGGCCCTCCAGGCGGTGCACGCAGTAGCCGGTCTCGGGGCGTTCCCGGACCTCCTCGGGTGGCATCCCCGCGACCGGGATGCCGTCGTTGACGAGGTCGAACGTGGCCCCGCCGTCGTCGGACCGGAACACCCCGACGGCCGACGCCGCCACGTAGACCCGATCGCCGTGGGTCACGACCCGGTGGGCGCACAGCCCGCCGAGGCCGGGCCCCCAGTCGCCGCGGGTGCGGTGGTCGTTGAAGCCGGGCATCGACTCCCACGTCTGGCCGTCGTCGCCGGACCGGAACAGGCCTGCCTCCTCGACCCCGGCCCACAGCCAGTCCCGGTCGCGCTGGAAGGTCCAGATCGCCGTGACCTCGCGTGCCCCGTCGGCCTCGGGGTCGTCGCCGTAGTTGGGGGGTGCGTCGATGGCCGTCCACGTGTCGAGGTCGGTCGAGCGATGGATGCCGGGGCCGAACCAGTTCGATCCGACCGCGGCGAGGTGGTGGTCGCCGGAACGGCCGAAGGCGGTCACCTTCCACCCGCCGAACAGGGGGTCGGACACCGATTCGTCGGCCGGATCCACCAGGAAGCCGCCCTTCTCCGTCCCGATCGCGATCGTCGTCATTGGTCGCCCCTCGTCATCGGGCGTGCCCCGTGGCGCACCGCTCACCCCATGATCGTCACCGGCCCGCCAAATTCGACGAACCGATCCCTGTCCGAGCGACCACCGCACACGACGTCGAGGTCCAGGGGGCGCCAACGACGACGGCCACCCCGATCGGGGTGGCCGTCGTCAGGTGCTGGGTCGGGTCAGAAGCTGGCGCTGTCGCCGCAGGCGCAGCCACCGGACGCGTTGGGGTTCTCGATCGAGAATCCGGAGGCCTCCAGGCTCTCCTTCCAGTCGATGACCGCACCCTGCATGTAGGGCGCCGACATCTGGTCGAGGCGGATCTCCACCCCGTGCTGGGACTCGATCAGGTCGCCGTCGAGCTGGCGGTCGTCGAAGAACAGGGCGTACCGGAACCCGGCGCAACCGCCGGCCTGCACGGCCACCCGCAGCGCCACCTGGTCCTCACCGGCATCGGCGAGGAAGCCCTGCACCTTCTCGGCGGCCTTCTCGGTCAACGTCAGGACGGTGCTGTCGGCAGTGTCGACCGACTCGTCGATGGAGAGGTCTGCGCTCACGGCGGCTCCTGGGGGTTCGGTGACGATGGAAATCAGAACGATGGAAGATCAGGTCGGCGGAGACGATGCATCTCGCATCCGGCGCAACGCCCAGTCTATCCCGATCCTTCCCGCCTCCCGGGGACGATCACCCGCTGGGGACGGTCACGCGGTCGCTGGCCCCGGGTCCACGCGCGCAGCCAGGCGGGCCGCCGCGGCGGTCACCTCCGCCGCCGGGTCGTCGCCCGGTCCGTCCGGCGCGGACAACTCCCCGTCGACGTCGTCGGGCAGGTCGCCCGACCCCGCCACCACCAGCCACGGGACGTCGAACGTCCGGGCTCGCTCCGCGACCTCGCCCACGACCTTTCCGACGGCCGTGGTCGCGTCGATCCGGCCTTCGCCCGTCACGACCAGGTCGGCACCGCGGAGCGCGTCGTCGAGATCGACCAGTCCGGCGACGACCGGGGCACCGGCCCGCAGGCGCGCGCCCAGCGCCGCGGCCAGCGCGAAGCCCAGGCCTCCGGCGGCACCGGTCCCGGGCCGCTGGGACAGTCCGGGCACGTCGAGGTCCCGCTCCACCACCGTGGCCGCCGTCGCAAGGCCGTCGGTGAGGGTCCGCACGGCTGCCTCGTCGGCGCCCTTCTGGGGGCCGAAGACCGCCGCCGCGTCCTGCAGGGAGATGCGGACGTCGGCCAGCAGGTCCACCTCCACGTCGGCCCAGCCCGGATCGAGCCAACCGAGGTCGATGTGGTCCAGTTCGTGCATCCAGCCACCCCCCACCTTCAGTCCCGACCCGTCGGCGCGCAGCAACTTCATGCCCAGCCCGGTCAGGGCCCCCAACCCGCCGTCGACCGTGGCGCTGCCGCCCAGCCCGACCAGCACCCGCCGGGCGCCGGCGCTTCGCGTGGCGTCCAGCAGTTCGCCGACACCGTGGCTGGTGGCACGCAGCGGATCCCGCCGGTCCTCCTCCACCAGGGCGAGGCCACACGCCAGCGCGACCTCCACGACCGCGACCGGCCCGTGCCGGTCCTCGCCCAGCAGCCAGTCGGCCGCCACGGGGGTCGCACGGGGGCCGGCCACCTCGACCGTGTGACGCTCCCAGTCGGGGTCTGCGGTCGCGAGGACGTCGACCAGTCCCTCGCCTCCGTCCGACATGCCCCGGGACACCACGTCGTCATCGGGACGGGCCGATCGCCACCCGGCGGCGATGGCCGACGCCGCCTCCCGGGCCGTGAGGGTGCCCCCGAACGAGTCGGGCGCGATCACCACGCGCATGTGCCCACCTCTCCCGGTCACCCGTCGACGTCGCCTGCCCGACCATCGGGGGGGTACCGCGACGGTCCGGCCGAACCCTATCCCGCGGGCGAGGCCGAACGCTGGGGAGGCGGGGGTGACCATTGGCTATCGTGGATCCTCGATCCGTGCCGGGCCCGGCCGACCGTGGGCGATCTCGGCACCGCACCGTCCCGACTGCGAAAGCCCAACCCCCATGGCCAACGTCGAACTGCCCCAACTCGGCGAGTCCGTCACCGAAGGCATCATCACCGCCTGGCTCGTCGAGGTCGGTGACACCGTCGAGGCCGACGACCCCATCGTGGAGATCTCGACCGACAAGGTCGACACCGAGATCCCCTCCCCCGTCTCGGGCACGGTGCAGGAACTCAAGGCCGAGGTCGACGACACCATCGAGGTCGGACAGGTCATCGCCGTGATCGGCGAGGGCGACGACGACGCCGGTGACGATGCCGACGACGACACCGAGGCCGACGAGGACACCTCCGAGGACGCTGCCGGCGACGACACGGCCGGCGACGACACGGCCGACGACGACACGGCCGACGACGGGGACTCGGCCGACGACGGGGACGACGAGGCGACGGATGCCGGCGGTGGGTCCTACGGCGCGGACGGCAGCGGGCCACAGGACGCCGGCGACCGGCCCAGCGGCGACCGGATCACCAAGGGCGACGGCGACACCCATGACCTGGTCATCGTGGGGGCCGGCACCGGGGGCTACTCGACTGCCCTGCGCGCCGCGCAACTCGGACTCGAGGTTGCGTTGGTCGAGAAGGCCAAGGTCGGCGGCACCTGCCTCCACTGGGGCTGCATCCCGACCAAGGCGATCCTGCAGACCGCCGAGGTCGCCGAGCACGCCCAGGACGCCGGGGACTTCGGCGTGACCGTGGACTACCACGGCATCGAGGTCGCGGCGATGAACGACCACAAGGACGCCGTGGTCGACAAGATGTGGAAGGGCCTGCAGGGCGCGCTGAAGGGCCGCGGCGTGGAGACCGTCGCCGGCACGGCCACGTTCACCGGTCCCACGTCGGTCATCGTCGCCACCGACGACGGTGATCGCGAGTTGTCCGCCCCGGCCATGGTCATCGCGACCGGTTCGGTCCCCATCGAGTTGCCCTTCGCCACCTACGACGGCGAGAAGGTCATCAACAGCGACCACGCCCTGCACCTGGACGAACTCCCCGGGTCGGCGATCGTGCTGGGCTCCGGTGCCGTCGGCATGGAGTTCGCCACGGCCTGGTCCGCCTTCGGCGTCGACGTCACCATCGTCGAACTGCTCGACCGGTTGCTGCCGCTGGAGGACGAGGACTCCTCCAAGGAGGTCGGACGGGCCTTCCGCAAGCGCGACAACCTCACGGCGATGACCGGCACCAAGCTGACCGAGGTCGACACGTCCGGCGACGGCGTCGTCGCGACGATCGAGACCGCCAAGGGTGACACCGAGACGATCGAGGCCGACCTGCTGCTGGTCGCCGTCGGTCGCCGACCGGTGACCGAGGACATGGGCATCGAGGAGACCGGGGTCGAGGTCACCGACCGTGGCTTCGTCACGGTCGACGAGTACTGCCGGACCAACGTCGACGGCGTCTACGCCGTCGGGGACGTGATCCCGACCCTCGGACTGGCACACGCCTCGTTCGCCGAGGGCTTCGTCGTGGCCGACCAGCTCGGCGGGCTCGACGTCGTCCCGATCGACTACAAGGGCGTCCCGCGCGTCACCTACAGCCACCCCGAGGTGGCGTCGGTCGGCTTCACCGAGGCCGAGGCGACGGACGCCGGCTTCGAGGTCGTGGTCGAGAAGTACCCCTTCCAGGCACTCGGACGAGCCGCCATGATGAAGGCCACGGGCATGATCAAGGTCATCGCCGAGGCCGACGAGGACGCCGAGGGTGGGGCCGGGCGTGTGCTCGGGATCCACATCGTCGGCCCCCGAGCCACCGACCTGATCGCCGAGGGCGAGCTGATCTACAACTGGGAGGCCCTCCCCAGCGAGGTCGCCCAGTTCATCCATGCCCACCCGAGCCTCGGCGAGGCGATCGGCGAGGCGCACCTAGCCCTGGCCGGACGCGGCCTGCACGGCTGACCACCCGAGACTCGCACGACCTCCCCGCCCACCCACCCACCCGGAGCATCCATCATGGCCAACGTCGAACTGCCCCAACTTGGCGAGTCCGTCACCGAAGGCATCATCACCGCCTGGCTCGTCGAGGTCGGTGACACCGTCGAGGCCGACGACCCCATCGTGGAGATCTCGACCGACAAGGTCGACACCGAGA
>JAGXFT010000027.1 GCA_024637135.1 Nitriliruptorales bacterium
GGCGGCCTCTTCTGCGGCGGCGGCCTCGGCGGCCGCCACGCGGGCGGCCTCGGCGGCAGCGGCCTCCTCGGCCGCGACCCGCGCGGCTTCCTCGGCTGCGGCCTCTTCGGCGGCGACCCGCTCGGCCTCCAGCTCGGCCTGGCGTCGGGCCTCCTCCTCGCGGCGCCGCTCCGCCTCGGCCTCACGACGACGACGTTCCTCTTCCTCACGGCGACGTCGTTCGGCCTCGCGCTGCTCGATGCGGTCGTTGATCGCCAGGATCTCGGCCTCGAGGCTGGCGGCCGACGAGCCCAGCTCGGCCGCACGCTCGGACAGGCCGACCCGGAGGCGCTCGGCCTCGGCGAGGTCGGCCGCGACCTGGTCGCGGACCTCGCCGGCCTCCTGGCTGCGGACGCCGATCAGCCCCTGCTTGCGCGCCAGTTCGTCCACCACGAGGTCGAGTTCGCGCTGGCTCGCCTCGGCCTCCTCGGCCTCCGACCGGTCGGTCTCGGCAACGCGGGCCACCGTGTTGGCGCGGTCGATGGCCATGTCGGTCGAGGTGGCCTCGAACATGATCAGGACGGGGGTGGTCCCGCCGTGCATGTACAGGCGTCGGGCACGTTGGGTGATCCGGCCCCGAGCCTGTTCCACCTCGGCCTGCAGGTCCAGCATCTGGTCGACCAGTTCCTCGGCCTCCCCGGCGAGGTCGTCCAGTTCCGCGTCCAGTGCGGCCAGCCGTTCCTCGGCCTCGGCGAGGGACTGGTCGATCTCGACGACGCGGTCGCGCACGTCGGCGAGTTCGGCCGTCGTCGAGTCGATCTCCGCGCGGGTGGTGGACAGGTCCGACGTGGTGTCGGCGAGGTCGTCCTCCAGCGTCTGCGCCCGGGCCAGGCCCGGCACGGTCAGCATGGCAGCGGCCACGACGGCAGCGACCAGGCGGGCCGTGCGGCGGTCGCCGAACGGGCCCCGGCGGCGAGCAGCAGCGACCCGCGAAGCCGGATCGGGCGGGTCGGACGGGAGTGGTGACGATGACGGCATGAACATCAACACTAGTGAGGAGTGGGGCACCTGTGGCCAAGCGAGGCCAGTGTCCACTCGGACAGGCAGCGAAGGTTTTGTACTGATTTGGGGAAAGATGCGCTGGATGTGGCGAATGATCGATGTGTGCGCGGGGGGAAATCCGTTGCCTGCCACCGTCGGCAATCTCGGTGTGGCGACGACACCGTCAGTACCGTGGCGGCCCCGGCACCTCCCGGCGCACGCCCCGACCGGGTCCTCGACGAGCCCTGACGCGGAGTCAACGACGATGCAGGCGGACCATCCGGACCACGACCCCTCCACCGTCCCCGACCATGACGGCGGCACCCCGTCGCCGTCGACGAGGCCGACCTCCAACGTGCGCCTCCATGGTGCCGTCATCCGCTTCGCCGGCGACTCCGGCGACGGGATGCAACTGACGGGGGGCCGGTTCACGTCGGAGTCGGCCGTTGTCGGCAACGACCTGTCGACGCTGCCCGACTTCCCGGCCGAGATCCGCGCACCCGCGGGGACCCTCGCCGGCGTGTCGAGCTTCCAGGTCCACTTCTCCGACCAGGACATCCACACGCCGGGCGACGAGCCCGACGTGCTGGTCGCCATGAACCCCGCGGCGCTCGCCAAGCACCTGGGCGCGGTGGCCTCCGGCGGCACGCTGATCATCAACGCCGACGCGTTCACGCGTCGCAACCTGGGCAAGGCGGGCTACGACACCAACCCGCTGGAGGACGACAGCCTCCACGACTTCCGGGTCCACGAGGTGCCCATCACCGACCTGACCCTGCGGGCGCTGGCCGACGACGTGTCGGAGGGACTCCTCAACAAGAAGGAGGCCGAGCGCGCCAAGAACATGTTCGCACTCGGGCTTGTGTCGTGGATGTTCTCGCGCCCGATCGAACCCACGGTCGAGTGGCTGGAGACCAAGTTCGCCAATGCCCCGGCGATCGCCAACGCCAACGTCCGGGTCCTGCACGCCGGGCATGCCTACGGCGAGACCACCGAGGCGTTCGTCTACACCTACGAGGTCCCGGCCGCGCCGCTGCGGGCCGGCCGCTACCGCCAGATCACCGGCAACCAGGCGCTGGCCTACGGGTTGGTCGCCGCCAGCGTCCAGTCCGGCCTCGACATCTTCTACGGCTCGTACCCGATCACGCCCGCGTCCGACATCCTCCACGAACTGTCCCGCCTCAAGCACTTCGGGGTCCGCACCTTCCAGGCCGAGGACGAGATCGCCGCCATCGGCTCGGCCCTCGGTGCCTCCTTCGGTGGGCACCTGGCGGTCACCGGGACGTCCGGTCCGGGCGTGGCGCTCAAGGGCGAGGCGCTGGGGCTGGCGCTGGCCACCGAACTGCCGCTGGTGCTGATCAACGTCCAGCGTGGTGGACCCTCCACCGGGTTGCCGACCAAGACCGAGCAGTCCGACCTGTTGCAGGCCATGTTCGGGCGCAACGGCGAGGCGCCCCTGCCGGTGCTGGCCGCGCAGTCACCGTCGGACGCCTTCTACGCCGCCTTCGAGGCCGCCAGGATCGCGCTGGTGCATCGCACGCCGGTCATCCTGTTGTCCGACGGCTTCCTGGCGACGTCGTCGGAGCCGTGGCTGTTGCCCGATCCCTCGACGCTGCCCGACATCGACGTGGCCTTCACCACCGAACCCAACACGCCCGAGGGCTTCGTGCCCCTGCTGCGCGACCCGGAGACGTTGGCGCGACCGTGGGCACTGCCGGGTACCCCGGGCCTGGCCCACCGCATCGGCGGGCTCGAGAAGGATGCCCGGACCGGCAACATCTCCTACGACGCCGACAACCACCAGGCCATGACCGAGTTGCGTCACGACAAGGTGAAGGCGGTCGCCGCCTCGCTGCCGCCCCTGGAGGTCGACGATCCGGACGCCACCGACGACGGACCGGGAGCCGACCTGCTGGTGATCGGGTGGGGGTCGACCTACGGACCGATCCGGGGCGGCGTCGACCAGGCCCGCGAACGCGGGCACCGGGTCGCTCGCGTCCACCTGCGCCACCTCAATCCCTTCCCGCGCGACCTCGGCGAGATCCTGCACCGCTACGACCACGTCCTGTTGCCCGAGAACAACACCGGGCAGCTGCGGATGCTGCTGCGAGCCGAGTACCTGGTCGACGTCGTCGGCCACAACCGCGTCACCGGCCAACCCCTGCGGGCAGCCGAGGTCGCCGGCGCGATCGACGACCTGCTCGGGCCGCGCGATCCCGTCGCAGACCAACGCACCGACCCCCAGGAGGTCCCGGCATGAGTGCCGACGCCGCCCCCACCGAACTGCCCCAGCATCCCGAGACGTTCTCCAAGAAGGACTTCACGTCCGACCAGGAGGTGCGCTGGTGCCCGGGCTGTGGCGACTACGCCATCCTGGCCACGCTGCAGAAGCTGCTGGCGGACCTCGGGCGCAACCCGTCGGAGACCGTGTTCGTGTCCGGCATCGGCTGCTCGAGCCGGTTCCCGTACTACATGGACACCTACGGCATCCACTCCATCCACGGTCGCGCCCCGGCGATCGCCACCGGCCTGGCCTCGGCCCGCCCGGACCTGGACGTGTGGGTCATCACCGGGGACGGTGACGCGTTGTCGATCGGTGGCAACCACCTCATCCACGCGCTCCGCCGCAACGTCGACATCACGATCCTGCTGTTCAACAACGAGATCTACGGGCTGACCAAGGGCCAGTACTCGCCGACCTCACCGATGGGCTCGATCCACAAGTCGACCCCGATGGGTTCGATCGACCGACCGCTGAGCCCGGTCTCGCTGGCCCTTGGGGCCGAGGCCACGTTCGTCGCACGCACGGTCGACACGGATCGCAAGCACCTCACCGAGGTCCTGACCGCGGCCCACGCCCACCGAGGTGCCTCGCTGGTGGAGATCTACCAGAACTGCGTCGTCTTCAACGACGACTTCTACCACGAGATCATGGACCGGGACACCAAGGTCATCAACCAGATCCCGTTGGTCATCGGCGAACCGATCACCTTCGGGCCCGACGGCGAGAAGGCGGTCGTGGCCGACGACGACGGGTCGTTGCGGATCGTGCCGACCGCCGAGGCCGGTGACCGGATCGTGGTCCACGACCCGTCCCGCACCGAACCGACCACCGCCTTCGCGTTGTCGCGGTTGTCCCACAACCCGACCGGACCGACGCCGCTGGGCATCTTCCGCCAGGTGGAGCGTCCGGTCTACGACGACCTGATCAACGCCCAGGTCGAGGAGGCCGTGGCCTCACGCGGGCGCGGCAGTCTCGAGGAGTTGCTGTCGGCGGGCAGCACGTGGGACGTCGCCTGACCCGACCGCTCGGAGCCGTCGTCAGCCCGGTCGGGTGCCGTCGACCTGATCGTCGGTTCGGGGTCAGGCCGGATCGCCGCCGCCCAGGATGGCGTCCTCGAGACCGGCCATCAATCGGTGCAGCAGGTCGACCAGGTTCGCCTGGTCGTCGTTGGAGATGTCGCCCAGGGCAGCGGCCATCACCCGGTCGCGGTGGGTGTGGAGCCGGGCGACCCGCGCGGTCCCGTCGTCCGTCAGGGCCAGCACCACCGACCGACGGTCGTTGGGGTCGCGGGAGCGGTCCAGCAGGCCGTCGCGGACCAGCGAGTCGATCGTGCGCGAGGCGTTGGACAGGTGGGTCAGGCACTGCTGGGCCACCGCCGACACGTTCACGGCGCCCTCGTCGATCGCCAGCAGCGCCGCGAACTGTCCGGGGGAGAGGTCCACCGCGGCCCCCATGCGTTCGGCCCCCTCGGCGGCCAGGGTCCGGAAGCGTGCCATCACCGCGGACAGGTCCTCGACCGTGTCGAGGTCGTCGGATGCGGCGGTGGCGTCTCGCGCGGCCCGTGCGTCGGGGCCGGCGGTGGGAGTGATGGTCATCGCGGTGTGGCCCCCGACCGGTTCATGTGCGGTTCTGCAGGTGTGTGTGCGGTTTGGCATGTGTGTGCGCCTGATGATAGTTTCATTCGGCAAGTAATTCAACTCTCCCGCCCCGCCAGTCGCCGTCGAGGTTCGCCGTGCAAGCCATCATCCGTGCCATCCAGGCCGTCGTCCGTCGGTCGCCCGTCGGGGTCATCGTCGGAATCCTCGTCCTCACCGGGATCTTCGGGGCCTCGGTCTCGCTTGCCGAACAGGAGCAGGGCTTCCAGAACTTCCTGCCCGACAACGAGATCTCCGCCACGCAGGACACCATCGCGCAACGGTTCTCGTCCGGGGACCGCGCCGCGGTCCAGATCAGCGTGTACGCACCCGAGGGCGGCGACATGCTGTCGGCGGACGGCATCGTGGCGGCCCAGTCCCTGGTCCAGCAGTTGCGGTCGGACCCGACCATCGCCGACGCCCTGGTCGAGGAGTCCGAGCAGCAGGCTGCGATCATCACGTGGGGGGACCTGGTGCTGGGCGCCGCCGCCCAGCAGGGCATCGACCCGGCGACGCTGACCGACGACCAGGTCGATGAGTTGTACACCGCGGCCCTGGCCGGGATCCCCGAGCAGCAGCGAGGCCTGCTGTCGGCGACCCTGGGGGGTGAGCGCACCGACACGTCCGCCACCGCCGGGGTCGCGATCGTGTTCGTGGAGTCCGACGCCATCGCCGAGGACGGCAGCAGCCCCGTACAGGCCGCCGTCACCGACCTGCGCCAGGACCTCCCCGGTGGCTTCGAGGTCCGTCCACTGGACATCGCGGCCCTGACGGCCGGCATCTCCGAATCGATCCAGAGCCAGCTCACCACCCTGCTGGGGGCCGCCTTCGGGGTCATCGTCCTGATCCTGGTGCTGATCTACCGCCGCCCGACCGACGTCATCACGTCGATGCTCGGCCTGGTGTTCACGATCGTTTGGATGCAGGGCATCACCGCGCTGATGGGTCCGGGCGGGCTGGGCTGGGTCGGCGGCCAGAGCGAGATGTCGACCGCCATCCCGATCCTGCTGGTCGGGCTGGGCGTCGACTACGGCATTCACCTGACCATGCGCTACCGCGAGGAGCGCGCCACCGGGCTGGAGCCGGGAGGGGCCGCCACGGCGGCCATCGGAGCGGTCGGGGTCGCGCTGGTGCTGGCCACGATCACCACGGTCGTCGGCTTCCTCACCAACCTGTCCAACCCGCTGCCGCCGCTCCAGGACTTCGGCGTGTTCGCTGCGGTCGGGGTCATCTCCGCCTTCGTCATCATGCTCACCTTCGTGCCGGCCGTTCGGGTGCTGGTCGACCGCCGCCGTGCCGCCCGTGGCTCGCTCACCGACGAGCGCAGCCAGTCCAGCGAGCCCGGCCTGCTCGGCCGCGCCGCCGGGGCGATGGCACCGCTGGCCGTGAACCGCTCGTGGGCCGTGTTGGGTGCCACCGGCGTCCTGGTGCTGATCGGCGCGTTCGGGGCGACCGGACTGTCGACCGAGTTCAGCCAGACCGAGTTCTTCCCCAGCGACTCCCCGGCCCTGGCCGAGATCGAGCGCGCCCAGGACGCCTTCCAGGGTGACGTCACCGAACAGACCCAGGTGCTGGTGACCGGCGACGACCTCGCCACGCCGGCCGCGCTGAACGCGCTCGCCGACTTCTCGACCGACGTCACCGACAACGAGGACGTGCGCGCCGAGGTGCCGGTGGACTCCGTCGCGACCCGGTTGGCCGGCATCCAGACCACGATTGCCGACCAGGCCGCCTCGGGGGAGCAGTCAGAGCCGCCACCCGGGGTCGACCCGGACATGCTGCGCGAGTTCGCCACCACCCTGCTCACCAGTGGCTTCGGGACGCCGCAGGGCGTGTCCGACGGCACCGACGTGGCCGTGCTCTACGACGGCCTGTTGGCGCTCGACCCGTCCGCCTCCGGGGTCCTTGCCACACGTAACGACGGCACCGTCGACGCGGCGCTGGTGACGGTCCCGACCTCGGCCGGCGAGTCCGTCGACGACCTCCGCGTGGCCCTGGAGGACGACGCCCAGCCGCTGGCGGACGCCGAACTCGACTACGCCATGGCCTCGGACGGGCTGCTGGTGGACCTGGTCCTGGGCAAGTTGCAGGCCAGCCAGATCCGCGGCCTGGTCATCACCCTGGTGGCCTCGATGATCATCCTCGCGATCGCCTTCTGGGCGCGGGAGCGCAAGCCGCTGCTGGGCGTGCTGGCGATCCTGGCGGTCGCCGTCGTCGTCGCCTGGGTGTTCGGGATCATGGCCGCCGTCGGGATCCCGTTCAACGTGCTGACCGCCATGGTGTCGGCGCTGGCCATCGGCATCGGGGTGCCGTTCGGCATCCACGTGGTCAACCGCTTCCTGGAGGATCGCCGGACCCATCCCGACACGCTGTCGGCGATGACCGACACCCTCCGCAACACCGGCGGCGCCCTGGTCGGATCGGCGGTCACCACGATGGCCGGGTTCGGGATGCTGGTGTTCTCCACCATCTCGCCGTTCCGCCAGTTCGGGATCGTGCTGGCGCTGACGATCGGGCTCGCGCTGCTGTCGTCGATCATCGTCCTGCCCGCGATGCTGGCCGTGTGGGCGCGTCGACACGAGTTCCAGCCGACCGAGCCGACCTCGGTGCCCACCGACGCGACGGCCCCACCGGCCGTCCACGCCTGACCCCGCCACCACCTCCATCGAGTGTGCTGATCGGCCCCGCATCTGGGGGCGATCCGCACACTCGAGGTGGTGTGGGGGCCTATCGTCGGCGGCCGAGGACGACGGCGATGACGGGTGGGACGCATGGCGGACGTGGCGCGAGTCGATGACGTGCCCGACGGGATCGACGCGGCGGCGGTGACCGACTGGCTGTCGTCGCGCGTGGACGTGGTGGCGCCCCTGTCGTTCGCCACCATCGCGGGTGGCCGCTCCAACCTCACCTTCCACGTGACGGACGCGTCCCAGGGCCACTGGGTGCTGCGGCGGCCACCGCTGAACTCGGTGCTGGCCTCGGCACACGACGTCATCCGCGAGCACCGCATCATGTCGGCGCTGCAGGACGGGCCGGTCCCGGTGCCACCGCTGGTGGGCGCCGAGTCCGAGCCCGGCGTGCTCGACGCGCCCTTCTTCGTGATGCACCACGTCGACGCGCTGGTCGTGCGCGAACCCGACGACGCCACCGACCTCGACGCCGGCGCCCGGCGGCGGGCCGGCGAGTCGCTGGTCGACGTGCTGGTCGACCTCCACGCGGTCGACCCGGACGAGGTGGGACTGGGCGAACTTGGTCGTCGCGAGGACTACCTCGCCCGCCAGTTGCACGTGTGGCACCGCCAGTACGAGCACGGTGCCTCCCGCGAGGTGCCGGCGATCACGGGCATCCGGGACCGGCTGGCGGCCCGGGTGCCGGTCCAGCAGCGCGCCACGATCGTCCACGGCGACTATCGGCTCGACAACCTGATGGTGGACCGGGACGGCGAGGTGGTGGCCGTGCTGGACTGGGAACTGTGCACGCTGGGCGACCCGTTGGCCGACCTCGGACTGCTGCGCGTCTACTGGAACCCCTTCGACGACGCCAGCGGCCTGCCGATGATCCCGGCGGCCGCGTCGATCGCGGGGATGCCGACCTGGGAGGAGGTGGTGGCGGGCTACGCCGAGGGGTCGTCGCTGGACCTGTCCGACCTCGACACCTACGTCGCCTTCGGCTACTGGAAGCTCGCGGTCATCCTCGAAGGTGTGCTGGCGCGGATGGCGGCCGGTGCCTACGGCGACCCCGACCACGACCTGGTCGATCGCTTCGCCGAGATCGTGGTGGCGCTGCTGGACCGCGCCGACGACGCCAGCGCCTGACGAGTCGGGATCGACGGGATCGACGGGGCGCCTGGGCGGGTATTCCGGGCTTTCAGGGTCCTTCGGCGGCCTGCGTGCACGGGACGGGTACTCCTGCCCGCTACGGTGCGGAGCATGACTACACATGACCAGACAGAAGAACGCCTCGCCCTGTACATCGACCACGAGAACGTGGCGATCGGGGCCCGTGACATCGGACTCCGCTTCGATGTCTCCCCGCTGCTGGATGCGCTTGCCGAACGTGGCAGGCTCATCACCCGGCGGGCCTACGCAGACTGGAACCTGTTCCGGGACGACCGCCGCGGACTCGTCGATGGCAACATCGAACTGATCGAGATCCCGCAGCGTTCCGACTCGGTGCGAAAGAACGCCGCCGACATCCAGATGGCCGTCGACGCCATGGAACTCGCGCTCACCCGCGAGTTCGTGTCGACGTTCGTGATCGTCTCCGGCGACTCCGACTTCACCCCACTCGTCTCCAAGCTCCGTGAACTCAACAAGCGCGTCATCGGCGTGGGCATGAAGGGCTCCACGTCCAACATGCTGCCGCCGTCGTGCGACGAGTTCATCTTCTACGACCGCCTGGACGGGGCCCCGCCGCGCTCGTCCGGCGGGTCCAAGAAGTCGTCTCGCTCCAAGCCGAAGAAGAAGTCGTCGGGCGGCAGCAAGTCGTCGTCCGGTGGCAGTGCGCCCACGAAGTCGTCGGGCAAGCAGGACCTGCAGGCACTCGAGCGCGTGATCACGCGCACGTTGTCGGGGATGCAGTCCACCGCTGCCGGCGCGATCCAGGCGTCCAACCTCAAGCGCGCCCTGCTGCGCAAGGACCCGACCTTCGCCGAAGGCGACTACGGGTTCCGTGGCTTCCAGGAACTGCTGCGCCACCTCGAGGGCCAAGGCACCGTGAAGCTGACCGAGGGCACCGCCCCCGGTGACCCCGAGGTGGACTTCCCCGACGGTGGTGCGACCTCCGGTGGCTCGTCCGAGCAGGAGGCCTTCGACCTGCTGCGCAAGACCGTCATCGAACTGATGGAGGAACTGGGCGGCGACCCGCCGTTGTCAGGCCTCAAGGACCAGCTCCGCAAGCGCGAGTCCAACTTCTCCGAGAAGGACTTCGGCTACGGCGGCTTCCTTCAGTTCTGCAAGGCTGCCGTCACCAAGGACGTCGTGGAGATGGACTGGGAGGAGGACGACGAGGAGTACTACCTCTACGTCCCCGACGAAGACCTCCCCGACAAGGTCCTCGACAAGATCTGATCCGACCTGACAACACGCGACGCCCTCCCGACTTCGGGAGGGCGTCGTCGTCCTTCTGCGGGAGCGCAGGCCAGTCAGCTCACGATCCCCCACGTCGCACTGGAGTTCCGAGCCCCTGGGCGAGGACACTCCAATGAATCGGGACAGCGTCTGCGGCGCAGGAATGGGTTCCCGACCGGTTCACGCGCCTTGGCGGGTCTCGGTGATCTCGTCGATCAGGCCGTACTCGAGGGCCTCGGTGGCGGTCATCCAGTTGTCGCGGTCGGTGTCCTCCGCGATCTGCTCGACCGTCTTGCCGGTCGACTCGGCCAGCATCTCGTTGAGGCGCTGGCGCATCCACAGGATGTTGCGAGCCTGGATCTCGATGTCCTTGGCCGAGCCACGGGCACCACCGAGTGGCTGGTGGATCATGATGCGGGCGTTGTGGGTGGCCTGGCGCTTGCCCGTGGGGGTGGCCAGCAGGAACGCGCCGGCCGAGGCGGCCAGTCCGATGCAGCGGGTGTTCACGTCGGACCGGATCAGGTGCATCGTGTCGTAGATCGCGAACATGCCGGTGATGATGCCGCCGGGCGAGTT
The DNA here is from genome assembly GCA_024637135.1 of Nitriliruptorales bacterium. Taxonomy (GTDB): domain Bacteria; phylum Actinomycetota; class Nitriliruptoria; order Nitriliruptorales; family Nitriliruptoraceae; genus Salsipaludibacter. The sequence goes on from JAGXFT010000027.1 coordinate 10,584, forward strand.
GACGTAGAGCGTGATGTCGTCGTCGCTCTCGGCATCGAGTGCCAGCAACTGGGCCACGAGCTGGTCCGAGGTCTCCTGTTCCAGCGGCCCGTTCAGGAACAGGATGCGCTGGTCGAAGAGCTTGTTGAACGCCTGTGCGCGACCGGACATCGCGAAGGGGAGCTCGGGCTTGTGCTCGTGGTCATCGTCGTCGTCGTCGGCGCGCGACGGCTGGCGCAGGAACAGGTCGGACACGGTTTGCCTCGATCGAACGGGGATCGGTGGTGGAGTCGAGATCGTAGCGAGCACCCCCCTGCATCCCCGGGTCCCTGCAGCGCCGGGGCGCAGGTGTGTTGCGTCGCGCCAGCGGCCGTGGCGTCGTCATCGGGGCCGAACGTTCACTCGTTCCACTTGACCGTGCGGGGTGCGCTCAGCCATACTTGCCGGTCGGGGGGCATCGCGCGGGTGTCGGGACATCGTCCTGGCGGGCTGTGGGGGGCCGTATCGACATCTCGAAGGAGCGCGCGTGGCATCATCCGGCAGGAAATCAGGTCGATCGACGGGGTCTCGGACCCTCGGGCGGGGCCTGGCACTGCTGGCCGCACTCGGGGAGGCCGACGACGGCGACACCGTGTCCGGCCTGGCCGACACCACTGGCCTCGACCGTGCGGTGCTCTATCGGTTGCTGGAGACGTTGACCGAGGAGGGCTACGTCACCCGCGACCCCCAGACCCGCAAGTACCGGCTGGGGCTGGCCGTGCTCGAACTGGGGGTCCGCGCCGCCCAGGGACTGGAGGTCCGCCGCCTCGCCGGTCCGGCCCTTCGTGCACTGGCCGAGGAGACCGGCGAGACCGCATGCCTGGCCGTGCGTGATCGCGACGACCTCGTGGTGGTCGAGGTGGTCGAACCGGCCGAGCGGGTCGTCTCGGTCAACTACCGCGTCGGCTACCGCCACCCGCTGGGCGTGTCCGCCCACGGTCGGGCCCTGCTGGCCTTCCTGCCCGAGGGGGCGGCCGACAAGGAATTGCAGGCGGTCCGTCAACGCGGCGTCGCCTACACCCGCGACGAGCTCGAGGCCGGCGCGTCCGGGGTGGCGGCGCCGGTGTTCAACCACGGTCGCCAGGCGGTGGCTGCCGTCGGGATCGTGGCACCCACTGCACGTCTCCCCGAACCCGAGGCGGTCGCGCTGCGCGTGCTGCAGACGGCGCGCGACATCTCCGAACGGCTGGGGTGGCGCCCGCGACGGACCAGCGGCTGATGTCGGGTCCGAACGCCCAACTGGCGGTCGTGCAACTGGTGGGGACCTTCGCCTACGGCCAGTTGCGGGCGTGGTCGGCGGCGGCGTCGGCCGTCCCGCTCGCGCCGGACGTGCGCACCTCGGAGGAACTTGCACGCTGCACCGTGCGTGCCCACGAACTGTGGCGCGACTGGCGCGACCACCTCGACACGCTGACGGACCTGCCGGAGGCGGTCCTGGAGCGCCAGCGGGAGGCCTTCGACGACTTCTTCGGTGACCTGGCGGCAGGGGACTGGGAACAGGCCTGCACCGTGCTGGCCTTCGCGTGGCCGATCGCGCACGACTTCGCCGCACTGCTCGTGCCCCACCTCGACGGCGCGACCCGTGACCTGGTCGAGCAGTCGTCGGCCGGCGAGGACCGGGTCGCGGAGTTCGCGCTGGTGCAGTTGCGACAGGCCATGGTGACCGACGACGACGTCGACCGGATCCGCGCCCGGGCCGCCAAGGTGGTCGGCCACGCCCTGACGAACTACCAACGCGCGGTGGCCGACAGCAATGCCCTGGACGTGCTGTTGTCGGCATCCGGACCGGGCGACGTCCGCCGGCTGGCGATCGACGTCTGGGCCAACCACCACCGCCGCCTGGCCGCCCTCGGGATCGACGACCCCGAGTGACGGACGAACCACGACCGCCGGGAGGCTGCCATGACCAGTGAGGACGTCCGCGAGGTCCTCGGCATCGTCGGGGGGACCGGGCCGCAGGGCCGGGGGCTGGCCGCCCGCTGGGCCCTGGCCGGCCACGAGGTCCACATCGGGTCCCGGACCGCCGAGTCCGCCGCCACCGCGGTGGCCGACGTGCAGGAGCGGCTGGCCGCGTCCGCCGACGGCGACGCCGCCGCGCCGGTCCACGGGGGCACCAACCGCGAGGTCGCCGAGGCGGCCCGGATCGTGGTGGTGGCGCTGCCCTTCGCCGCCCAGGAGTCGTCGCTGCCCGACCTCGCCGATGCCGTCGGCGACAAGATCCTGTGCAACGTCGTGAACCCGATGGTGTTCGACGACCTCGGACCCAAGGCGGTGGCGGTGCCGGAGGGTTCGGCGGCCGAGCAGTGCCAGGTGCTGCTGCCACGCGCCCGGGTGGTCTCGGCGTTCCACGACGTGTCGAGCCGGCGCCTGCTGCGCGTGGACGAGCCGATCGACACCCACGTGTTGATCTGTGGCGACGACGACGACGCGGTCCACCGGGTCGCCCACCTCGCATCCCGCATCGCCGGGATGTGGGGTGTCAACTGCGGCCCACTGCGCAACTCCGGGCACATCGAGAACGTGACGCCCGTGCTGCTGTGGATCAACCGCGCCTACAAGATCCAGGCCGGGTTGCTGATCGACGGGATCGAGCGCGACCCCGATGCTCTCCACGCGCACCTCGCAGGCAGCACCGGCCGCGCCGGCCGCAAGCGCCGCGACTGATCACCGCCGTGCAGGGTGACCCCCCAGGGATGCCCATGCACTACACGGACGACGGCACCGAGTAGCGCTCGCGGAAGGCCGTGGTGTCGAGGTCCTCGAGGTCGGATTCGAGTTGGTCGAGGAACTCACCGGCCTGTTCGGCGTCGGTGAACGTCTGGGCCCAGATCATGGCCCCGGTCGCGGACACGATCAGTTGGATGTCGTGCATGACCGCCCCCTGGTAGCCGCCACGCTGCTGCGTGTGGACACGGAAGTCGCGGCGTGCGGGACGTGGACCATCGGACACGTGCGGCATCCCGGATCGGCTGGCAGGGCGGCCCCACGGTACTCCAACCGGGCCTCGTTCCTCGCGTCCAGGGAGTCGCTGCCTGACCTCGCTGCGCTCGGTCAGGTTGGAGTTGCTCGCTGGGGCTCGCAACGTCCACGCCGCTCACAACGTCCAGGGGCGGCATTCAGCCGCGCCAGCCATGAGTTATGGGGACGCGGCGCTCCTTGCCGAATGCCTTGGAGGTCACCTTGGGGCCGGGGGCGGCCTGTCGACGCTTGAACTCGGCGCGGTCGATCATGCGCACGACCTCGCGGACCAGGTCGGGATCGTGGCCACGCTCGGCGATGGCCGCGATGCCCAGGTCCTGCTCGACGTAGCCCTCGATGATGTCGTCGAGGACCTCGTACGGGGGCAGCGAGTCCTGGTCGACCTGGTCCGGGCGCAACTCCGCCGACGGTGGCTTGGTGATGGTGTTGTCGGGGATGGCCGGCCCGCGCGTGTTGCGCCACCGGGCGAGGTCGAATGCCAGGGTCTTGGGCACGTCCTTGAGCGGCGCGAACCCCCCGGCCATGTCGCCGTAGAGGGTCGCGTAGCCCACCGCGTACTCGGACTTGTTGCCGGTGGTCAGGACCAGCGCGCCGGTGGCGTTGGAGATCGCCATCGACACCAGGCCACGGAGGCGGGACTGCACGTTCTCCTCGGTGACGCTGACGTCGCCGTCACCGGCGGCGACCTCGGTCCGTTCGGCCGACAGGACGTCCGCCAGCATCTTGTCCACGGCGGCCATCCCGGGCGCGATGTCGATCTGGTGGGTGCGGATGCCGAGGTTGTCCGCCAGCGCCAGGGCGTCGTCGACCGAGTGCCCGGAGGAGTACGGGGACGGCTGCAGGACGCCGATGACGGCGTGGCCGCCCAGGGCATCGGCGGCGATGGCCGCCGTCAGCGCCGAGTCGATCCCCCCGGACAGCGACACGATGACGGTGTCGAAGCCGTTGCGCCGGCAGTAGTCGCCCGTGGCCAACACCAACCCCTCCCACACCTCCTCGGAGGGCGCCATGCGGGCCACGACCGGTCGATCGGGAAGCGCCGGCCGGGGACCGCCGTGGCCCGGCAGGGTTGCCGACGGGATCTCGACCGGGTCGACGTCGACGTCCACGACGACCAGGTCGGGGGCGAACTGGGCGCCGCGCGCGATGATGGCCCCGGTCGCGTCGGCGACCATGGAGTCCCCGTCGAAGACGACGTCGTCCTGTCCGCCGACGCAGTTGACGTAGACCAGCGGCACGCCGCGGGTGCGGGCGTGCGCGACCACCCACTCCTCGCGTGACGCCCGCTTGTCGCGGTACCACGGCGAGGCGTTGAGGTTCACGATGGCGGCGGCGCCGCGGTTGACCGACTGCTCGACCGGGCCGTCCATGCTCCACAGGTCCTCACAGATCGTGATGCCCACCGGCACGCCCGCCACCGTGACGACCAGGGGATCGTCGTCGGGGATGAAGTAGCGCGCCTCGTCGAAGACCCCGTAGTTGGGCAGGCGCCACTTGTCGTAGGTCGCCACCAGGCGACCATCGGCCAGCACCAGGGCACGGTTGCGCAGCTGACGGGCGGACACCGACACGTCCCAACTGGCGGGGTCGGCGGCCTCGCCGTCCCCGATCGCCTCGCCCTCGCCGACCTCGCCGATCGTGCCGATCACGGCCACGGTCCCGGCCGGGCCCTCGATGGCCAGGCGCTCGTGCCCGTCGCGGGCTGCTTCCAGGAACTCGGGCTTGAGGAGCAGGTCCTCCGGCGGGTAGCCGGTGACCGCCAGCTCCGGGAACACGACCAGGTCGGCCCCGGCGGTCGCCGCCTCGCGCCAGGCGGCCAGCACGAGCTCGACGTTGTGGTCGATGTCGCCGACCCTCGTGGCGAGCTGGGCCAGGGCGATGCGCAGGGTCATGGAGGTCTCGTTGCCGTCGGGGTGCCACGGGTTGGCGGCCAGTGTGCTGCACGCCTGCCCTCGCTGCCCGCCTGCCCTCGCTCGACGTTGGGAGCGGAGCGAGCAACTCCGACGCGTCCGAGCGAAGCGAGTGACGCGCGCGCTCGGGCAGGTTGCAGAACTCGCTTCGCTCGTTCTGCGGCCGTCATGCTTCGAAGGGGCCTGCCTCTCGCGCTGGACGCTGCGAGGGAAAACGCAACATGCCCGAAACAATGCGCGCACACCGGCGAAATGGCCGGCCCCCATTCTTGTGCCTGCAGGTGGCCCACGGGGGGCAACGGCGCCCGGCCCCGGAGCCCGAACGAACCGACCGAACCGACCGAACACGCCAGGAGCACACATGACCAGCAGGACCCGGAAGACCCTGGGGGTGGCAGGCGGGGCCCTGCTCCTCCTGACCATCGCCGGACCGGCCTCCGCCCAGGACGCCACCGTCGAATCCCTCGCCTACGACCTGGACGTCGTCTGGGTGGCCATCGCTGCGGCGTTGGTCTTCTTCATGCAGGCCGGCTTCACGCTCGTGGAGACCGGCTTCACCCGCGCCAAGAACTCCGCCAACATCGGTGCCAAGAACATGGCCGACATGGTGATCGGCGCCGTCGCCTACTGGGCCGTGGGTGGCGCACTCGCCTACGGCGCAAGCGCGGGCGGGCTGCTGGGTACCTCCGGCTTCTTCTTCGAACCCGGCGTCGAGTCGGCGGTCCTGGGCGGCGACGGGGTCCAGTTCCTGTTCCAGTTGGTGTTCGCCGCCACCGCCGCCACGATCGTCTCCGGTGCCGTGGCCGAGCGCATGAACTTCGTCGGCTACCTCGCCGTCTCGCTGGTCATGACCGCCTTCATCTACCCGGTGGTCTCCCACTGGCAGTGGAGCGGTGACGGCTGGTTGAGCGCGCTGGGCTACTACGACTTCGCCGGCTCGTCGATCGTGCACCTCACCGGTGGCGTGGCCGCCTTCGTCGGGGCCGCCATCCTGGGCCCACGCATCGGGCGCTACAACGCCGACGGCACCAAGAACCCGATCCCGGGACACTCGGTCCCGCTCGGCCTCACCGGCGTGTTCATCCTGTGGATGGGCTGGTTCGGGTTCAACGGTGGTTCGACGCTGGGCGCCAACGGCCTCGGCGCCGACATCGGCCACGTGCTGTTCACGACCGTCCTCGCCGGTGCCGCCGGTGGTCTCCTGGCCTTCCTCACCTCCTGGGGTGTCAGTGGCAAGCCCGATCCGATCATGGCCGGCAACGGTGTCCTCGCCGGTCTCGTCGGCATCACGGCCGGGCCCGACATGGCCGGTTCGCTCGGTGCCTTCGTCGTCGGTGCCATCTGTGGCGCCGTCGTGGTCGCGGCCATCCTCGGGATCGAGCGCATCAAGGTCGACGACCCGGTCGGTGCGGTGTCCGTCCACGGCGTGTGCGGTGCCATCGGCACGATCGCGGTCGGCTTCTACCCCGCTGCCCGCGCCAACGGCCAGTCGGTCGGTGTCCAGATCGTGGGCGTGCTGGCGATCACCGCGTTCGTCGCGGTCGTGACAGCCGCCCTGTTCCTCCTCGTCGACAAGATCTTCGGCCTCCGGGTCTCCAGCCAGATCGAGCTGGAGGGCCTGGACTGGCACGAGCACGGTGTGGAGGGCTACGCCGACGACATCCCTGTCGTCGCGCGGATGCTGGCCGAGCGCAAGGAGGAGGCCGCCGCGGCATCGGTCGGCGCGTCGGACTCCTCGACACTCGCCTGAAACGCCTCCATGGTCACGTCGGGCACCCCTTGGCGGGGTGCCCGACGTGCGTCATGGGCCCGATCCTCGACTGCTGAACATCCCCCGACCCACAGCACGATTGGATCCTGCATGGACTCGTCGACGACACCCGTGCGGGCGTCCGCACAGAACTCGGTCGCGGCCACCCCGCCGGGCAACCTGGCACCATCCCTTGGCCCCCGTCGTCCACGCAGCGGCCCCCTGGCCCCCGCGGGTCCTAGGCTGGACGAACGATCGACCAGCCGCGACCAGGACAGATGGGGCCACCGCGTGGACAAGCAGCAGCAGTACGTCCTGCGAACCGTCGAAGAGCGTGACATCCGGTTCATCCGGCTGTGGTTCACCGACGTTCTCGGGTTCCTGAAGTCCGTGGCCATCACCGCCGCCGAACTCGAGAACGCGTTCGAGGAGGGGATCGGCTTCGACGGCTCGGCGATCGAGGGCTTCGCCCGCGTCCAGGAGGCCGACATGGTGGTCGCGCCGGACGCCTCCACCTTCCAGGTGCTGCCGTGGCGGCCCGAGTCACGCGGCGTGGCCCGGATGTTCTGCGACGTGGTGACGCCCGACGGGCGAGCCTTCGAGGCCGACCCGCGACAGGTGCTGAAGCGCCAGTTGCAGCGGGCCTCGGACCTGGGGTTCACGTTCTACGTGCACCCGGAGATGGAGTTCTACCTCTTCGCGTCGCCGACCGACCCGACACCGCTGGACAACGGCTCGTACTTCGACATGACGCCGCTGGACGTGCAGCAGGACTTCCGCCGCGAGACCATCGACCTGCTCGAGAAGATGGGCATCTCGGTCGAGTACTCCCACCACGAGGTCGGGCCCAGCCAACACGAGATCGACCTGCGCGACGCCGACGCGCTGACGATGGCCGACAACATCATGACGTTCCGCCTGATCGTCAAGGAGGTGGCGATCCAGCGTGGGATCTACGCCACCTTCATGCCCAAGCCGCTGCAGTCCGAATGGGGCTCGGCGATGCACCTCCACCTGTCGTTGTTCGACGGGGACGACAACGCCTTCTACGACCCCACCGACGGCGAACTGCACATGTCCGCGACCGCCCGGGCCTTCACGGCCGGGGTGCTACGCCACGCGCCCGAGTTCACCGCCATCACCAACCAGTGGGTCAACTCCTACAAGCGCCTGACGCCCGGGTTCGAAGCACCCGTGCACGTGTCGTGGGGCCAGGCCAACCGGTCGGCGCTGGTGCGCATCCCGCTGTCCAAGCCGGCCAAGGGTGCGGCCGCACGGATCGAGTACCGCGCGCCGGACCCGGCGGGCAACCCCTACCTCACCTTCTCGGTGCTGCTGGCCGCGGGCCTGCGCGGCATCGAGGAGGGCTATGACCTGCCGGCCCAGACCGAGGACAACATCTTCGAGATGAGTCCGGACGAACGTCGGGATGCCGGTATCGAGAGCCTGCCGAAGGACCTGGGTGAAGCCGTGGCCCGGATGGAGGACTCGGAGTTGGTGTGTGAGGTGCTGGGGGAGCGGCTGTTCGAGTTCTTCCTCGCGAACAAGCGCCGCGACTGGGACGCCTACGCCTCGTACGTGAGCCAGTTCGAACTGGACAAGTACCTGTCGATCCTGTGAGCGACGACGAGGATCGCGAAGCCACGATCGTGGGGTGCCTGGACGAGGCCTTCGGATGGCTGGCCGAGACCGACGCCGACGCGCTGCGGCGCAAGTACCGCAAGATGGCCGCCGATCCGTTCGCGTTCTTCCGCGGCACGGCGCCGTTGTTCGTCGCCGACGTCGCCGACCTGGAGGACGACTGGCTGGACGACCGGACCTCGCGGATCTGGATCCACGGCGACCTGCATGCCGAGAACTTCGGTACCTACCTGGCCGGTGACGGCCGCTTCGTGTTCGACGTCAACGACTTCGACGAGGCCTACGTGGGTCCGTTCACGTGGGACCTGCGGCGGTTCAGCGCGTCGATGGCCCTGCTCGGCTGGCAGAAGGCGCTGCCGGACGAGGCCATCACGCGGTTGGTCGAGCGCTACGTGCGGGCCTACCTCGAACAGGTCGAGTCGTTCGTCGATGCCGGGGACGACGTCGAGTTCGGCCTGCGCCTGGACAACACCGACGGGCCGGTGCACGACCTGTTGCTGGCGTCGCGGCTGGCGACCCGGGTCGACCTGCTGGCCGAGCACACACGCATCGTCGACCACGAGCGCGAGTTCCGCGACGGCTTCGGGACCCGTGCACTGGCCGTGGACGAACTGGCGCATGTCGCGTCCGCCTACACCGGCTACCTCGACACCATCCCCGATGACCGCCGGATGACGGATCTCGCCTACCAACTCAAGGGCATCATCGGGGCCTACGGGTTCGGCATCGGCTCGGCCGGGCTGCCGGCCTACAACCTTCTGATCGAGGGTCCCACGGAGGCGTTGCAGAACGACGTGATCCTGTCGCTCAAGCAGGGCAACGTCGCCGCGGCCAGCCGGGTGGTCGACGACGACCACATCCGCGACTACTTCGACCACCACGGGCATCGCACCGCGGTGTCCCAGCGTGCCCTGCAGGCCCACGCCGACCCGTTGCTGGGCCACACCGAGATCGACGGCGTGGGGTTCGTGGTCAGCGAACTGTCGCCGCACGAGCACGACCTGCAGTGGGACGACCTGACCGAGCCCGAGCAGATGCTGCCGGTGGTGCGTGACCTGGGCCGTGCGACCGCCAAGATCCACTGCGTGTCGGATTCCGACAGTGACCAGACCCTGGTCGAGTTCCAGACCGAGGAGGCGATCATGGACGCGGTCGGCGATGACCACGACGGGTTCGTGGCGGACCTGGTCGAGTTCGGGTTGGGCTACGGCGAGCAGGCCCGGACCGACCACCGCCTGTTCGTGGACGCGTTCCGCGGCGAGCGCATCCCGGGCCTCACCGCCACGAAGTGACGACTGGCGCCGGGCGGGCCGGGGCGGCACCCTCACCACTCGCCACCGCCCGGTGGCCGCGCCTCCGACCACGACAGGGCCCGGCATGTCCACGCTCACGGGGGTCGTGTTCGACCTCGACGGGACCCTCGTCGACACCGAATCGGTGTCGCACGAGGTGTTGGTCCAGTCCCTGGAGACGCTCGGCCACACCATCACCGACGACGAGCTCCATTCCCTGCGCGGCATGGCGTGGTCGTACACCGGCCCATGGCTGCACGAGCGGTTCGGCGTCACCACCCAGCAGTACCGCGAGCTGTCCCGGCACGGCTGGGACGCGGCCTTCGCCGCGGGCATCGGCACCTTCGCGGACACCAGCGACGTGCTGGCCGGCCTGGTCGACGAGGGCGTCCCGGTGGCGGTCTGCACCTCGTCCGGCCGCGGACACCTCGACCGCGTGCTCGCGGCCGTCCCGGCGTTGTCCGATGCCTTCACGGCGTCGGTGAGCGCCACCGATGTCACCAACCACAAGCCCGACCCCGAGCCCTATCGCCTGGCCGTGTCGTTGCTGGGGACGCCGCCGGCACGCACGGTGGCGATCGAGGACACGGCCATCGGGGTCGCCGCCGCGAAGGGTGCCGGCCTGCGGGTGGTCGCCCGACGCAGCGGTCCACCCGTCGACCTGTCGGCCGCCCACCTCGAGGTCGCGGAGGTCACTCGTGACGCGCTCGAACGGGTCCTGGCCTGACTGACCACGTCCCGGTCAGCGGGCCCGGAGCAGGCCGGTGTCGACGAGGTGGATGGCGAGGGCACGGGCGCAGTGGTCCATGGCCAGTTGCCAGGTCATCGCGGCGTCGCCGTCCGCGCCGTCGCTGACGCACTTCACCACGCGCACGGCGATGTCGAGGGCGTGGCACGCGGCCACCACCGCGTAGCCCTCCATGTCCACCAGGTCGGCCCGGGTGGCCAGGCTGGCGCGCACGGCCCGGTCGGTGACGAAGCGGTCGCCGGTCGCCAGGGTCACGCCGGCCCGCCCCAGGTCCAGGGGTCCCCCCGGCATGGTGCGGCCCACCAGGTGCGAGATGCCGTCCACGTCGAGGTCGTGCTGCACCACCCGGCCCACCTCCACCACGGTGCCCATGGCCTGTCCTCGCAGGCCGCCGGCCGTCCCGACGTTGACGACCAGGTCGACGTCGGGTCGCTCGCGCAGGTGGCCCGCCAGCCGGGTCGCCGCACTGACCTTGCCCACCCCGAGCTCCAGCACCTCCGCCGTCGACGGCAGCGCGGCGACCTCCTCGGCCAGGGCGGAGACGAACAGCGTCGTCACGAGGTCGTGGTCCGCACCGGGTCCGGTGGCTCCGGGGCAGTCAGGTCCATGGCCGCACCGCGGGTGCCGGTCCGTGCGCGGTCGTCGACCCCTTCGCGCGGGCGGCATCCGATGGTGATCCGCCGGGCACGGTCGTGGTGCACGGTCACCACGCCGACGAATCCGGCGGTCCGCAGGTCGGCCTCCACCTGGTCGCTGGTGACGGGGTGGTGGGTCGTCCCGAAGCAGCGGGCGAAGTCATCGACCGCCATGGCCTGGTCGTCGGTGTAGCCCAGGGCCAGGCGTCCGCCCGGTTCGAGCAGGTCGTGGAGGTGGGTGAAGTTCGCCACGCGGTCGGCCATGAAGTAGACGACGTTGACGCCCCATGCGGCCTGCAGTGGCACCACCAGTTGCAGGTCGAGCAGCGTGGCGTGGTGGAGGTGGAGGCGACGCCGTCGGACCGCATGCCGGTGTCGGCGGCCCACGCGCCGCAGCATCGGCCCGGACGGGTCGACCGCGTGGATCACCAGGTCGGCGGCATCCATGGCGGCGTCGACGCCCTGGCCCGGCCCACAGCCGACCTCCAGGACCCGCTGGCCGTCATGCAGGTCCAGTGCCGCGACGACCGCGCGCACCAGGTCCGTGTTGGACTCGACCATCGCGTTGGCCGCGAGGTGGCCGAGGAGCCCGGTCGGTTCGGCCAACCGCGCGACGTAGTCGGCACGCCAGCGGCCGTGGCCGACGGCGGTCACCCCACGGGCGAGTCCTCCCCACATGCCATGCCCTCGTCTTGCCTCCACCCAGCATGGCCTCCGGGGCCCCCACACGTCAATCCCCATCACATCAGCCGCGGGCGTGGACGCCGGCGGCGTGCGCGGATGGCGGTCGCCGTGTGGCGTGGGTCGAGCGATCGTGTTTCGTGCGTGTGACGACGGCCGCCCACGAAACCGGGACCCCGGAGTGCCACGAACCGGAAACCGGTCACCACGGGCAGGTCGGTCACGAAATCTGGTGGTGCGGGCGCCCGCGCACGCATGGCGGGAAGTGCTCGTGATGCCACGGCCGCGGTAGTAGGGTGGCTTCGGGCACCACGGTGCCGCGCGACGACAAGGGAACAGCGCATGGCGGACGCACTGGTCACGATGACCGGCATCAACAAGTGGTATGGCGAGTTGCACGCCCTCAAGGACGTCAACCTCAACGTCCACGAGGGCGAGGTCGTGGTGGTCATCGGCCCGTCCGGGTCCGGCAAGTCGACCCTGATCCGAACCATCAATCGACTCGAGCCGATCCAGGAGGGCGAGATCCTGATCGACGGTGAGCGCCTCCCGGAGGAGGGCAAGGGGCTGGCCAAGCTTCGCGCCGAGGTTGGGATGGTCTTCCAGTCGTTCAACCTGTTCGCCCACAAGACGATCCTGGAGAACGTGACCCTTGGCCCCGTCAAGGTGCTCAAGATGGACAAGGGCGAGGCCGAGCAGCGCGCCCGTGACCTGCTGGAGCGGGTCGGGGTCGGCCACCAGGCCGACAAGTACCCGGCCGAACTGTCCGGCGGGCAGCAGCAGCGGGTCGCGATCGCGCGTGCGCTGGCCATGGACCCCAAGATCATGCTCTTCGACGAGCCGACCTCGGCGTTGGACCCGGAGATGATCAACGAGGTCCTCCAGGTCATGCTCGACCTGGCCGAGGGCGGCACCACGATGGTCGTCGTCACCCACGAGATGGGCTTTGCCCGCTCGGCCGCCGATCGCGTGGTCTTCATGGACAAAGGCGAAATCGTCGAGGAGAACGACCCCGAGTCCTTCTACCACAACGCCGACACGGAACGCGCACGGGACTTCCTGTCCAAGATCATCACCCACTGACCAACCCCCCGACCCCCAAACTGGGTGTGGCGACCACCGCCGGCACCCGCGACCAAGGAGCACATGCAATGCGAATGCGACGTAGTCAACGAGTCGGCGTGGTCGTCATGGCCTCCGCCGCGATGATCCTGGCCGCCTGTGGCGATGACGCCGACCCAGCGACCGAGGGATCGGACACCGGCAGCGAGGCGATGTCGGAAACGGGCAGCGAGATGATGTCCGAGACCGGCAGCGAGATGATGTCCGAGACCGGCAGCGAAACCGCCGTTGGCGGTGAGGACGTGGCCGCCATCCAGGAGGCGGGGACGATCCGCGTCGGGACGAAGTACGACCAGCCACTGTTCGGGGTGAACTCCCCGTCCGGCGTGGTCGGCTTCGATGCCGAGATCGCGAGGCTTGTCGCCGAGTCCCTGGGAGTCGAGGTCGAGTTCAGCGAAGCCGTGTCCGCCAACCGCGAGCCGTTCCTCGAGACCGACCAGGTCGACATGGTCGCCGCGACCTACACCATCAACGACGAGCGCGACGAGGTCGTGGACTTCGCCGGCCCGTACTACGTCGCCGGCCAGGACATCATGGTCGCCGCCGGCAACCCCGAGGGCATCGAGGGCATCGACAGCCTCAACAGTGCCGACATCACGACCTGCACCGCCGAGGGGTCGACCTCGTTGGACAACCTCAACGAGATGGCGCCCGACGCGGACGTGATCACGTTCGACACCTATTCCAAGTGCGCCGACGCGATGGGCCAGGGCCGTGCCGCTGCCGTGACGACCGACAACGTCATCCTGATCGGGCTGATCTCGGAAGCGCCGGACGACTTCGAGCTCGTCGACAACCCGTTCACCGAGGAGCCCTACGGCCTCGGCGTGCCGGAGGGCAGTGACCTGCGCTGCTACGTCAACGGCGTCCTCCAGGAGGCCTACGACAGTGGTGCCTGGGCCACCGCCTACGAAGAGACCGTGGGCACGGCCGGGGCCAAGACGCCCGAGCCGCCCGAGATCAACAACGACGGCTGCTGAACCTCAGGCACGCCGGGGTGGCGCGATTCGTCGCGCCACCCCGAACCCCCGACGGACGTGCACGGAGCAGGAGTCCGGATGATCGAGTTCTACACCGACAACGCCCAGAGGTTCATCGACGGCACGCTGGTGACCGTGCGACTGGCGCTGCTGTCCTTCGCCCTCTCGGTCGTGATCGGCGTGGTCATCGCGTCATGCCGCGTCAGCCCGGTGGGGCCGCTCCAGCGCTTCGCCTCCGGATACGTGTCGTTGTTCCGAAATCTCCCGCTCCTGATCATCTTCTTCCTGGCGCTCTTCGGCCTCGGTGACCTTGGCTTCGTCTACGGCGGGTTCGCCACGGCCGCGGTCGCCCTGGGCATGTACACGGGCGCCTACATGGCCGAAGTCATCCGGTCGGGCATCAACTCCGTGTCGTCAGGCCAGGCCGAGGCGGGTCGTGCCATCGGGTTGGGGTTCATCGCCCTGCTCAGCACGATCGTCATCCCGCAGGCCGTCCGGACGGTGATCGCCCCGATTGGGAACCTGTTCATCGCCAACTTCAAGAACACGGCGGTGGCGCTCACGATCACCGTCACGGATCTGACCTTCGTCTCCCGCCAGCTGATCAACCAGACCGCGGAGACCTGGCTGTCGCTCTTCGGTGCTGCCGCCATCTACACCGTCATCCTGTTGTTCGTCGGGTGGGGTTTTCGTGCCCTCGAAGCGCGCTACGCGATCAAGCGCTAGGAGGACCCATGTCGTCAGTCCTTGTCGAAGAACTCGGCCCGCGGGGACGAGCGCGCGTGCGCGCCGTCACCATCGTCACGCTGGTCCTCGCCGCCGGCGCCATCGCTTTCGTGATCTGGAAGTTGCAGTCGGCTGGGCAACTGGGGTGGCGCCTGTGGGAACCCTTCACGGTCGGCGAGAACCTGAAGTTCCTCCTGGGCGGGCTGGTGAACACCATCAAGGCCGCGGCTGTCGCCATGGTGTTCTCGATCGCGGTCGGCTTCCTGTTCGCGCTGGGAAGGCTGTCTCGAAACATGGTCGTTCGTGGTCTCTGCGTGGCCTATGTCGAGTTCTTCCGGTCGATCCCGCTGCTGTTGGCCATCTTCGCCTCGTTCTTCGGCCTCCTGGCGGTGGGCTTCGACGTGGGGCCGTTCACCTCGCTGGTGATTGCGCTCGTCGCCTACAACTCGGCCGTGCTGTCGGAGATCTTCCGCGCGGGCATCAAGTCGCTGGACAAGGGCCAGACCGAGGCCGCCCAGGCGATCGGGATGCCCTACTGGCCCATGATGCGCATCGTCATCCTGCCCCAGGCCGTGCGACGCATGATCCCGGCGATCGTGGCCCAGTTGGCGACGCTGTCCAAGGACGTCTCGCTGGGCTTCGTGATCAGTTACGTCGAGGTCGTGTCGAAGGGAACGGGGTTCTCCAACTTCTCCGCTGCCGGCAACCTCCAGTCCTACGTTGTCGTCGGCGTCATCTACTTCATCCTGGTCTACCTGTTGGCCAAGTTGGCGAACTACCTCGATGAACGTCAGACCAAGTCCCCGGTGACCGCGGCGATCGTCGAGGGTGGCGACCCGGATGCCGCCAACATCGACACCGAGATCGACCTCGCCTGAGCCGTCCGCGAACCCGGAGAGTGGGTCGCCCGGCCCGGCGAATGATGCGTGGTGTGAGGCATTCCGGCCACATGCGGCCGGCTCGGCTCACGGTCGGCACCCCGTCCGGGTCGAACCAGGAGCAGGGGATGGACGAGGTGATCGGGTGGTCGGCGCGGGACGCAGTCGCGGCGCTGCGTGCGGGCGACGTGCGCCCGACCGAACTCGTGCAGGCCAGCCTGGACCGGATCGCCGCCGTCGACGGGGCGGTGAACGCCCTGCCCACCTCCTGTCCGGAGCGTGCGTTCGAGCACGCCCGCCGGTTGGAGGCCGAGGGCACCGCGGGGAAGTCCGGGCTCCTGGCCGGGGTGCCGATCGCGATCAAGGACCTGACCGACGTTGCGGGGGTCCGTACGACGAAGGGCTCGACCCTGCACGCCGACCGCGTCCCGGACACGTCCAACCGGTGTGTCCAGCGCCTGGAGGACCGTGGTGGCATCGTCGTCGCGAAGTCCAACACGCCCGAGTTCGGCAATGGCGCCAACACCGTCAACGAGGTGTTCGGGGCCACCCGCAACCCGTGGGACACGTCGCGCAGCCCGGGGGGTTCGTCGGGCGGGGCAGCCGCGGCCCTCACGACCGGGCAGGTGTGGTTGGCCCAGGGCAGCGACGTCGGCGGGTCGCTGCGGACCCCGGCATCGTTCTGTGGCGTGGTCGGCCTGCGCCCGACGCCTGGCCGGGTCGCGCACGGGCCGGTGGCCGACCCGTTCGACGACGCCGGGGTCGACGGCCCGATGGCCCGGTCGGTCGCTGACGTCGCCCTGATGCTGGACGCCATGGCGGGTTCCCATCCCCGCGACCCCGTCAGCCTGGAGGCGCCCGACCGGGCCTACGTCGACGTGGTGGCCACGGCACGGCCGCCTGCCCGGGTCGCCTTCACGCCCGACCTGGGCGGCTACACCACGGTCGACCCCGAGGTGGCGGCGATCTGTCGGTCGGCGGTCGAGCGACTGGGCGCGCTCGGGACCGACGTCGAGGAGGCCACCATCGACGTCACCGGCATGCACGAGGCCTACCACCTGTTGCGTGGTCGGCTGCAGGCCGACCTCGGCCACCGTCTGGGCGACGACCTCGCGCGCACCAACGACGACGTGCAGTGGAACGTGCGCTTCGGCCAGCAGTTGACCGGCGCCGACCTGGCCCGAGGTCGCGCGCTGCGGGCCCAGGTGCGGGCGCGATGGCTGGACTTCTGCGACGACTGGGACCTGCTGGCGCTGCCGGCCGCGATCGTGCCGGCGCCGCCGATCGACGTGCGGTCACTGGACGCCTACGCCGGCATGGCCTTCGAGACCTACATCGACTGGGTCAAGATCACCTTCCTCGCGACCACGGTGGCCTCGCCGGCGTTGGTCGTGCCGGTCGGGTTCACGGCAGCCGGACTGCCGGTCGGGCTCCAACTGGTCGGACCACCCCGTCGTGAGGACGTCGTGCTGGCCGCCGGAGCCGTGCTGGAGGCCGATCTCGGCCTCGACCTGTCACCGATCGAGCCGCGCACCCATGCTGCGGCCTGACCGAGGGACCTGTCGGGGAGCGCGCAGGCCTGCGCGCGTCGCGCCCATTGTTCATGGGGCCGGTCGATCGTGGTACCAACGACCCACGGTCCGACTCGCGACGTGCACACGAGTCGTGTGCCAATCGACGCCGAGGACGGGGCAGCGCCATGACCACCAGCGACAAGGCACCACCGCCGCACGACCCGGTCCACGCCACGGCACCATCCATCCCGGTCGCGGAGTCGGCCCGTCGCCGACTGGGCATCCGGTACCTCGACCCCGCCACCGCCGTCCCGGTCGTCGACCGCGGTGGCGATGGGGACGGGCCCGGCGGTGGGTCCGGCGGTGGTGGCGATGGGGATGGTGGTCGCGGCGACCGCGGCCCCGACGAGACCGCCTACGTCGGCAGCCACCTGTTGGTGGCCCGCGCGTCGCAGGAGGCCGTCATCGAGGAGATCCGGCGGCTGCTGCGGCGTCGCGTACCCCAGCCACCACCGGACGTGGAGGACCGGCCCGAGGTGGAGGTCGTGGTGGACGTGCTGGGGCCGACACCGGACCCGTGGGACGACGTGGACGAAATCGCCGACGAGTTCCGCGAGGTGCTGGTGGCCAACGCCGTGGACACCCTGGCCGTGCGGGTGCTGGTCGACGGGGTGGAGCAGGCCACGGTGGACGCCTGGCCACTGCTGCAGGAACTGCGCGGGAGCCTCCCCGACGCGGTGGTCGGACTGGACCACTCGGTCAACCTCCATCCGCTCTACGACGGCCACCCGCTCTACGACGGCCACCCCCTGTACGACGGGCATCCGCTCTACGACGGCCACACGCCCCGTGGTGCCGTCAGTTCCTATGCCCTGCCCGGTCGCGGCGGTCGCGCCCCCGTGTCGGCGCCGCCACTGGGGCCGCGTGACGACCACTGCACGGACCGCCCTCCGGTCGTGGCGATCATGGACACCGGGGTCGAGGCCGACCATCCGTGGCTGACGGGGTTCGTGCAGGACACGGTGCACGTCGACGGTCCCGGCTCGGCCACGATCGGGTCGGAGGCGGCGCGCACGGATCGACCGATGTCCACCGACCCGTTGGTCGGGGGGCTCGAACCGCTCGCCGGCCACGGGACCTTCATCGCCGGGATGGTGCGCCAGCACTGTGGGGGTGCCCGGGTGCTCTCCCTGCCGGTGTTCCTGGTCGACGGCACCACGACCGAGGGGATGGTGATCGAGACCCTGGAGTTGCTCGCCACACGCCAGTCGTTGGCCCTGACCCGTGGTGATGGGGAGGCGCGGGTCGACGTGCTGTCGTTGTCGCTGGGCTACTACCCCGAGACGCCCGACGACCTCGACCACACCGTGCTCGTGCGACAGGCCCTGGCGACGCTGCGGGTCCTGGGGGTGACGGTCGTCGTGTCCGCCGGCAACGACGCCACGACCCGGGCGTGCGTCCCGGCCGCACTCGCCGAGGGCGGGACGGCCACGCAACCCGCACCGGCCGCGCCGATGCTCGCGGTGGGGGCCCTCAATCCCAACGGGACGGCGGCACTGTTCAGCAATGACGGGAAGTGGGTGCGCGTGTGGCGGCATGGAGCGGCGGTCGTCAGCAGCTTCCCACGGGTGAATGCATCCGGCAATCCCGGTGCCAGCCTGGACTCACCAGTGCCACCGACCGCCCGGGCGTCCATCGACCCGGACGACTTCACGGCCGGGTTCGCGACCTGGAGCGGGACCTCGTTCTCGACCCCGGCCTTCGCCGGCGAACTCGCCTGTCACCTGCACCGACCGGTCGACGACCCGTCGGCGGACGAGACGGCGAGTGATCCTCCCGATCCGTCGACGGACGACGACCTGCCCGCGCTGCTGGCGCGGGCCCGTGAGGTGGTGGACCGGCTGCTGCAGGCGGACGGGTGAGCGACCGGGGTGGTGGCGCGGACACGGCCGCGGGGCTCCTGGACGCCCGCGACCAGCGCATCCTGGACGGGCTGGCCGCCGGCTGGCATGCTCGTGACCCGGTCCCGGGCGGCCTGGTCGACGACGTGGTGCTCGCGATCGGGTTCCGTGTCCTCGTGGCCGAGGTGGCCGCCGTCCTGGCCGACGCCCGCCCCGCCAGCGTGGCCACCACCATCCGGTCGGATGACGACGTTCGCACGCTCACCTTCACGACCCCGAGGACGACCATCATGGTGCAGGTCACCCCGACCGGCGGCGGTCGCCAACGGCTCGACGGCTGGGTCGACACGATCGCCTGCAGTCTCGTGCGGCTGCACGTGCGGGCCGAGACGTACGAGGCGGCCGTGTCGAGTGCCGGTCGGTTCGAGTTCACGGACCTCGCGGCCGGGACGATGCGGCTGGTGCTGGTCGACGACGACGGGTCGTCGACCACCGTGACCCCGGCGTTCGAATGGTGACCGCACCTCCCTCCGGACGATCGGCGACCGACCTCGTCGCTGCCGGCCGCGACCACGTCAACCACGGGTCGCCGGCACAGGCCGTGGCCTGTTACCGCGAGGCCCTCGACCAGCTCGCCGCTGCCCCCACCGACGCCACGACGGACCGGTTGCGGGCCCGCGCACACCTCGGGCTGGCGCTGGCCGAGGCCGACCACAGCGGTGATGCGGACGTGGGCATGGCCCAGTTGGCGGCGGCCGAGGCCGTCCTGCCCCCTGACGCCGATGACCTGCGAGCGGCCCTGCTGGGACAACGCGGGATCCTGTTGATCCGTACCGGCCGCCTCGAAGCCGCGCTGGCGACGTTCGTGTCGGCCGAGGGCGTCCTGGGCCGCACGACCCCGTCGCACCGCGCGTCGATGGTGCTCAACCGCGGGCTGCTCCACCTCGAACTGGGGCACGGCGACGAGGCCCGTGCCGACTTCGAACGCGCGATCATGGAGGCCGGCGTCGCCGACCAGCCCCGCACGGCCTACAAGGCGCGCCACAACCTCGCCTGTGTCGCGTTCCTCGAGGGCGACCTCCCACGGGCGATCGACGGCATGGCGTCGGCCCCCGACCACCGGGACGGGACCCGAGAGGACCCGGACCCGATCACCCTGATGGACCGCGGGCGGGTGTTGCTGGAGGCGGGGCTGGTCGAGGATGCCGACCGCCTGCTGGCGCAGGCCCAGGCGGGCTTCGAGCACCAGCAGCGAGGTCGCGACCTGGGAGAGGCCGCCCTGGTCCGGGCCGATGCCGCACTGGTTGGCGGCCAGCTCGAGCAGGCCGCGCGACTGGCCGCCGCGGCGGTCGCGGACTTCACCCTGGGGCACAACCACCGCTGGCGCCGGCGCGCGGAACTGGTGGCGCTCGCGATCGAGGACCGCCGACTGGCCGAGGTGGCGGACGACGAGTCCACCGATCACCGCCGGGCACTGACCGAACTCCGGCACCGAGCACGGGCCCTGGCCGTCGAGGCCGACGACGACGAGGAAGTCGGCACCACGGCCCGCCTGATCGGGATCGAGGCGGCGCTCGCGGTGGGGGACCGTGTGACGGCGCGGGCCGAGTTCGAGGCGATCGCGCTGCCGGTTCCATCGTCCCTGCGCCTGCGGCTGCGATGGCACCTCGCCGGGGCTGCGCTGGCCGCACCCGACGACGTCCAGCGCGTGGTCGACGACGGCGTCGCCGACCTCGCGGCGGCCCAGTCCCAGGTCGGCTCGCGTGACCTCCGCACGGCCATGGCACTGCACGGTCGCGGCCTGGTCGAGCGGGGGATCGCCGCTGCGCTCCGGGGGGCGGACGTCGACGCCATCCACCGTGCGGTCGACCTGGCCCATGCGGCGTCGACACGGCTGACCCCGGTCCGGGCCGACCTCGCCGACGACGAACGACGGCTGCTCGCCGAACTGCGGGCGGTCGAGAACCGCCAGTGGCGCGAACCGGATGCGCCCGAGCACGTCCGGACCGAGGTCGATGGCCGGGCAGCCGACCTGCGGCAACGCCTGCGCCAGCGGTCGTGGCAGCGCCAGGGGCAGTCCTCGCCGCCCGCGCCGGTGGCCGTGGCGGCCGACTGGCGGCGAGCCCTGGACGACGTCGACGCCGTGGGGGCGTCCTTCTTCGCCGTCGGCCCCGACCTGCACGTGCTGCGCACGACGGCGACGGGCTCGGAGGTCGTGCGACTGGGGCCGTCCCGGCCGGTGATGGAACTGGTGCAGCGGTTGCGGGCCGACCTGCGCGTGTTGGTCCTGCCGGGTCTCGCAGCGCCGATGCAGGCCGCCGTCCGGGCATCGCTGGCCGAGGCGCTCGCGCGTGTGGACGCGGCGATCGGGGTGCCGCTGGACGTCGGTGGCGATGACCTGGTGGTCGTCCCGCACGGTGCGCTGTCGCTGGTCCCGTGGAGCCTGCTGCCCAGCCGTCGGGGGGCCGCCACCACCGCGGCGTCCAGCGCGACCGGGTGGGTCGGGGCGCGGCAGCGGGGGGCGGTGGTGGCGGACGAGTCCGTCGAGGTGCGCGCGCTCGCGGGCCCGGACCTCGACCGTGCGGCCGAGGAGGTCGCGAGCGTGGCCGCGAGCTGGGGTGGCCGTGGTGCCGGGCTCGAGGCCACCACCAACGATCTGCGCTCCGCCCTGGCGGAGGCCGATGTCGTCCACCTCGCCGCCCACGGGACCCATCGTCGGGAGTCACCGCTGTTCTCGTCCGTCCGGCTGGCTGACGGGGCCCTGTTCGCCCACGAGTTGGTCGCGGACGTGCGTGCCCGGCTGGTCGTCCTGTCGGCCTGTGACGTCGGCGAGCAGGTCGTGCGACCGGGGGACGAACCACTCGGCCTGGCGGCCGCCCTGCTGGAGATGGGCGTCGCCACCGTGGTCGGGGCCGTCGCACCGATCCGCGACGAGGTGGCCGCGCGGGTCGGGCGGGGCCTGCACGAGCACCTGGTGGCCGGCGTGCCCGTGGCCGCCGCGGTGTCCGACGTGGTGGCGGCCGCGTCGGCAGACGGCGACGTCGCGCCGCTCGTCGTGCTGGGCGACGGCATGGCCCCCGTCATCGGGGCCGGCCGCGGGACGCGGGACCGATGAGCCCTGCGACCTCGGTCCTGGCCACCGTGCGGCCACTGCGCGACCGAGTCGCGGACGACCACACGGGCAGGGTCCAGAGGTATCTGGCGAGCCCCATGCCGCCTCTTGTCCGATGCCCCCACGCCCGACCTCCAGCTCACGGGAGACCCCGACGATGACCACAGCCGGTGATGCCATGTCCGACGACCGCGCCCCCGATGGTCCCATCGACGACCGCGACCTCGCCGCCCTCGACCACCTCGCCACGGCCTGGCGTCGGATCGACCCCGTTCCCGACACGCTCGTCGGGACCGTGACGTTCGCGGTCGCGCTCGACGAGGTCTGGGCCGAGGTCGCCCACATCCAGCGCCAGGGATCCCACGGGCCCCTGGCCGGTGTCCGGGGGGGTCCCGATGCCTCGGCGATCGCACCGGGCATGTCGTTCTCGAGCAGCGACCTGACCGTGACCATCATGACCTCGCCGAGCAGCAGTGGGCGGCTGCGCATCGACGGGTGGGTGGCACCGGACGACGGGGGGGCCGTGGGACTGCGGGTCGCGGACGAGACTCGGCGAACGGTCCCCGAGCAGGGGCGCTTCTGGTTTGATGACGTTCCGAGTGGGCTGGTCCAGTTCTTCGTCGAGACGACGGACGGCGATGTCCGCATGATCACCCCCGCCGTGGAGCTGTAGGCCACCTCGCCACCACCGCTCGTCCATGACTGTCGTCCCCAGGACATCGCCATGCGTACGCACCGTCCCGCCACCGTCGACGAGATCCTCCGTGACCGCGGCCTCCCCGCCGGGAACCAGGAGCCATACCTCCACGTGTCCGACGATGCCGCCCTGCGCCACGGCGCCCGGCACCTCGATCCGATCCGCGCCTCGCGCCAGGACCGCCGCCGCGATCGCCACGACCGCCGGGACTGGTACCGCCCGACGGCGTACTGCGCCGACCGGCTGCTGGTGACGACGACCACGGGTGACATCGGCGACCCGAACGCCATCGTCGATGAGGTCAACGCCATCCTCTGCGCGGCCTGCGAGCCGTTCTCGGTCCGACTCGATGGTCGCGACATCGACCTGCGGGGTCTCCTGCCGGACGGACTCGCCCCCACGCAGGAGGAGGAGGAGGCCCTGAGGCTCGCGTGCGACGCCACCGTGCACCTGGAACTGGTGGGCAAGGACCGCTTCGGCGAGGAGCCTGATGCCTGGCGGGCACTGGTGCGCATCCGTGCGTCCGACTCCGACCTGGTGGTCGCGTTGGACCACCTGGTCGGGACCCCGACCATGCACGGCCAGCCCTTCACGTCCGGCGGTCCGTTCACCTCAGGCGGTCCGTTCACGTCCGGCGGTCCGTTCACGTCGGGTGGTCCGTTCACCTCGGGTGGTCCGTTCACGTCGGGTGGCGGCCTCGCGAACGCGGTCGCGAGGTATGCCGTGCCCGGCGCCGGTGGCCGCATGCCGGTGACCTGGGTCGGTGCCCCGCCGGCCGAGCCGTGCGAGGAGGGTCCGGTCGTGGTCGTGGTGGACACGCCCGTGCGCCACCATCCCTGGCTGCTGGACCAGGCGTGCGACGGTGGTGTCGTCGAACACCGGCCGACGGTGGGCGTCGAGGGCGACGCGCTGGCCCTGGGCGACCACGGCCTGGTCGACGATCCGCTGACCACCGACGTGATCCTGCGGGAACTGCAGCCCCAGGCCGGCCACGGCACCTTCATCGCCGGCCTCGTCCGCCAGGCGTGCCCGGACGCCCGCATCGTGAGCGTGCCCCTGTACGGGGCCGACGGCGTCGTGCCGGAGGGGGACCTCCTCCGGGTGCTGTCCGGGCTGGTGGTTCGCCAGGTCCTGGCACGCCACGGTCGCCAGGCGGCTGGCCATCGCGGCGGCCTGGTCGACGTCGTGTCGTTGTCGCTCGGCTACTACCACGAGCGTCCGGAGGATCCGGCGTTCACGGCGATCCTGACCCCGAGGCTGGAGGCACTGGCCAGGCTGGGCGTGTTGGTCGTCGTGTCGGCCGGCAACGACGCCACGGTCCGTCCGAGCTGGCCCGCCGGCCTCGCCCAGGTGATCCCCGTTCCCACGCCGGCCACGGCCGACGGCGACCAGCGCGACGACGCGGACGAGGGCGTGGCAACGGACTGCGGCGACGGGGTGGACCCGGCCGCCGCGGCTGCGGCCGCCGATGAACGATCCGGTGAGGAGGACGGGGCCGCGACCGCGCCGAGACTGGCGGTGTCTCGTGCGCTGGTTCCGCTCGTGGCGGTCGGTGCCACCAACCCGGACGGCACGGCGGCCCTGTTCAGCAACGACGGCCCATGGGTGATGGCCTGGCGACCGGGGGTCTCGCTGGTGTCGACGTTCCCGTTCGTCGATGCCGGCGTGGGACCCGAGGCCGAGGCCGAGGCCGAGGGTCGACGGCGGACCTCGCTGGACCTCGACGACTACCGCGGATTCGCCCTGTGGAGCGGGACGTCGTTCTCGGCCCCGCTGCTGGCGGGCGAGTACGCCGCCGCGTTGGCCGCCAACGGCCTGCCGGCGGTCGGCGGCGCCGTCGAACAGGCGCTGGAGGGGGCCTGGGAGGCGCTGGCCGACCTGGACGACCTGGAACACCTCGAGCGGCCGGCCCCGTCGACGTGACGGGCCGGGCCCCTCGAGCCGACCTGCGGGCGCGGGTGGAGCGCGGCCGGCGCGCCATCGAGATGCACGACTTCGCAACCGCAGCCACGTTGACCCGCGGCGTGGTGGACGCCCTCGACGGTGCCGAGGACCCGGCCGACCTGCGCCTGTTGGTGCGGGCGCTGACCATCCTCGCCTGCTCGCGTCACGAGGTCGGCGGCGACCAGTCGTGGCCGGGGTTGCTGACCCGGGCGGCCGACCTCGCGACCGAACGAGACCTCCGCGACCTCCAGGTGGCGGTGCGCGGCGCGATGGGCTACTGCCACCTCCGGTCGGGCGACGTCGAGGCCGCCATGGCGGTGTTCGCCGAGGCCGACCCGTGGCTGGACGACTGTCCACTGGAGGACCGGGTCCGACTCCTGCTGAACCGGGGGACCGCGCACCTGGAGCGTGGCTCGTTGACCGCGGCGGGCGAGGACCTCGAGCGCGTCGAGCGCGAGGCGCTGGCCGGCGGCCTGCACGAGTTGGCCCAGAAGGCCCGGCACAACCGTGGGTTCCTGGCCTTCCTGCGGGGCGACCTGCCGACCGCCCTGGAACGCTTCTCGTCGTCGGTCGTGGACCTCGACCAGGACCCGGCCGTCGCCACGCTCCTGGCGGATCCGTTGGCACACATGGACCGAGCGCGCGTGTTGCTGGAGGTGGGGCTGGTCGACGACGCCGACGACCTGCTCGCCGGAGCCATCGTCGGTCTGCGCCGGTCGGCGCGACCCCAGGACGAGGGCGAGGCCCACCTCGCCCGCGCCCGGGGTGCCCTGATCGCGGGAGACCTCGAGGCGGCGTCGGACCACACCGTGGCGGCCGTGGAACGCTTCGACGCACGAGGCAACCAACGGTGGATGCGGCGGGCCGTGTTCACCCGGCTGGCCGTCATGGTGGAACGCCTGCAGGCCACCACGGGATCGGCCGACCCCCGTGATCCCGCGACGCCGGGGTCCCTGACGGCCGACGCCTCGGAGGCACTCGACGTGGCGGACGGCATCGATGCCCTGCTGGCCACGGCGGTCGCGGCCGGGGACGTCGAGATCGAGGTGCCGGCCCGTTCCATGCTCGCCGAGGCCGCCATGCTCGCCGGTGACCGCCAGCGCGCCGTGCTGGCCCTGGCCACGGCCGACCCCGGCCCGGAGGAGGCGGTGAGCAACCGGTTGCGGTGGCATCGGGCGAGGGCGGCACTGGCGGCGACGGGTGGCGGCGACGTCCAGTCGATCGTCTCCGACGGCCTGCGGGAACTGTCGCGGGCCCAGGCGCGTGTGGGGTCGGTCGACCTCCGCACCGCCATGGCGATCCACGGCCACGAACTGGCGGAGCTGGGCGTCGCCGACGCGCTGGCCGGCGCGGACCCCGACGCCGTCCATGCGGCCGTCGAGCGTGCCCATGCCTCCTCGACCCGGTTGACGCCGGTGCGTGCCGACGCCTCCGAACGGGAACTGGGCCAGCTGGCGCGGTTGCGGCGGGCCAACGATGCCCTGTGGCGACTGGACCGCGACGCCCGACCGGACGAGGCCGAGCGCCTGCGACGACAGGTCACCGACCTCGAGCAGGCGCTCCGGCAGCAGGAATGGCACCGCATCGGGACCAGTGGTGCCGCCGACGTGGTCGCGCTGGCCGACGTGCAGGACCGGTTGGGGCGATCGGGCGCGGTCGCGGCGTCGTTCACCGCGGTCGGGCCGGAGCTGTCGGTGGTGCGGACCGACGGGTCGTCACTGGCGGTGGTCCGACTGGGGCCCCTGGACCCGGTGCGGGCCAGGGTCCAACGACTGCGGGCGGACCTGCAGGCACTGGTCATGCCCGGTGTGCCCGAGTCCGTGCGGCGGGTCATGCGGACGTCGGTCACGGCCGGCCTCGCCGGGTTGTCGGAAACGCTGCTGGCGCCGCTCGACCTGGGCGAGCGCCCGCTGGTGGTCGTGCCGCACGGGCCGCTCGCGCTGGTGCCGTGGCCGTTGCTGGACGGTCGCCGGGGGCTGGCCACGACCACGGCACCGTGCCTGACCGAGTGGGTCCGGTCGTCAGGGCGTCCCGACCACGACATGGCGTCGCGCGAGGTCGTCGCGGTGGCCGGGCCGGGACTGGACCGCGCGGGGCCCGAGGTGGCGGCGGTCGCTGGATCGTGGCCGCGTGCCCGCACGCTCGTGGGCGCGGCGGCGACCGGCAACGCGGTCCGGCGGGCGCTCGACACCGCCGACGTGGTCCACCTGGCCACGCACGGCACGCACCAGGTCTCCTCGCCGCTGTTCTCGTCCCTGCGCCTGTCGGACGGGCCGATCTTCGCCCACGAACTGGGGACGGACGCGACGGCCCGGCTGGTCGTCCTGTCGTCCTGCGAGGTCGGGTCACACACCATCCGGCGTGGCGACGAACCCCTGGGGATGACGGCGGCGTTGCTGCAGGCCGACGTCCCGACCGTGCTGGCCAGCGTCGCCCGCGTCCGTGACGACGCCGCCCACGACGTCATGGTCGACGTGCACGGTCGACTGGCGTCGGGAGCGAGCCCGGCCGCCGCCCTGGGCGCCGCGCTGGCGAGTGCCGCCGGCGACGGACACCTGGTCCCGTTCACCTGCGTGGGCGTGGGGCTCCAGCCCCTGTGACCGCCGCCCGGCTCGGGCCGGACGTCCGCCGTCGACCGGTCCCGACACGGCGTGCCCTGCGGGGACGTGTCGCACCACCACCGGACGGGTCCACGACGGCGGGAGTGGCCCCCCGACCACCCCCGCCGGTGGTGCCGGAGCGGTCCCCCCGAACCGGTCCGGCTTCCGTGCCCCGCGCGTCGCGCCGACCGTGCCCCGCCCACGGGCCACGTTCCGGCGCCTCGCCGCATCAGAGCAGCCTGATCGGCGTCTGAGACGACGACCACCGGCTTCGGGCGCTGAGCGCACGCGGGGGCGGTCGTCGCGGTATCACCACGTCCGGGCCATCCCTCTTGTCCACGGCGCCCGGCAACCATGAGTCGGGCTGCACGCATGTCGTGGTCAGAGCCACCTAGGCTGCCACGTGGGTGGACGAGGCGTGCCCTCCGGGGTGGCGTCGCGTGCAGGAAGGGTTCCCCCATGATGACTGGCAGGCACCGAGCATCCGCAGCCGGCGACAGGCCCTCGTCCGGGCCGCTGGCGCGGCGTGGGGTGGGTCGACCATGACCACCGCCACGCTGACCGACCGCGCCGAGCAGTGCTTCCGACGCCACCTGGCCGGGGACCGCTCCGGCTTCGACGACCTGGTCGCCGAGGTCACCCCGCTGCTGTGGCACGTCGTTCGCAGCCAGGGCTGCAACCGGACCGCGGCCGAGGACGTCGTGCAACGAGCCTGGCTGGCGCTCGTCCGGCGGGCCGACGCCATCGAGGAACCCCGCGCAGTCGTGTCGTGGCTGGTGACCACGGCCAAGCGGGACGCGTGGCGGGCCGCCCGGCGGGACCGACCGGTCCGGGGCAGCGACCTGGGTGACACCATCGCACACCAGCACCCGGACGCGGTCGACTGGGTCGCCACCGGCACGGCTGCCCGTGAGCCCGGCGAGGCGGTCGAACTCGATGACGAGGCGGCGCGCCTGTGGGCGCACGTGGAGGCGCTGCCGGAACGGTGCCGCACCCTGCTGCGTGTCATCGCCTTCGCGGACCGTCCGGACTACGCCGCGATCTCGGAGGCGCTGGGCATGCCCATCGGGAGCATCGGCCCGACCCGTGGTCGCTGCCTCGCGAAACTGCGTGTCCTGCTGGCCGACGACCCGACGTGGGAGGACCAGTGATGGAGCCCGGATCCCCCGACCGCCCCGGCGACGACACGCCCGAGGTCCGACGCCTGGCCGCCGGTCCCCTCGACGACCGCGATCGTGACCTGCTCGCCGGGATCGCCCGGGCAGCCGCCGCCCTGGACACGCTGCCGGCCGGCCTCGTCGAGCGCGCCACCTTCGCGGTGGCGCTGGAGGAACTGGAGGTCGAGGTCGCCAGCATCCGCGAGTCGACGCGACCGGATCGGGACGTGGCGGGTGTCCGCGGCACCGACGACCCCGCCACGACCATGACCTTCACCGCGGGTGAGGTGGCACTCACGATCGCGGTCGTCGCGTCCGGCCAGGGGCGTCACCGGATGGACGGCTGGATCACCAGCGAGCACCCCGTCACGGTCACGCTCCGGCTCGGCGACGACAGCCGACGGCGAAAGACCGTGGCCGACGGACGCTTCGTCTTCGAGGACGTGCCGGCGGGCATGGTGCAGGTCCTGGTGGCGGGCACCGACGACGAGCCCGCGGCGACCACCGTCGCCACGCCCGTGTTCGAGGTGTAGGCGCCGTCTCACGATCGCGGTCGGCACTCGTCGGCCATGATCGCTCGCTCCCGGTCGTTAGGCTGGTCGATCGACTCGATCCGGACGACCGACGAGGAACCGCGTGGACTTCCTGGCCCAGACGACCTGTGAGACCGCCGGCGGCGTGTGCGAGTGGGTGGCACGTGAGACCGGCAACACCTGGCTGGGCCGCGTGGTTGCCGGCGTCGTGGCACCGCTGGGGGAGGCCACGGCCATCGTGGTGGTCACGGCGTTGCTGGCGTTCGTGCTGCGGCGAGTGGTCCGACGGGTCGCGCGGCGACTGGCCGACCCCCGACACGGCGGCCGGCTGACCGCGATCGCACCGGGCGGCAAGGCGGCGTTCCTCGACCCCCGCCGGGAACGCCGGGTCGAGTCGCTGGCCCAGGTCATCGTCAGCATCACCACCGCGGTGATCTGGACGCTCGGGATCATGATCGCGCTGGGCGCGTTCGACATCAACCTCGGGCCACTGATCGCCAGTGCGGGCATCGTGGGCGTGGCGCTGGGGTTCGGGGCCCAGTCGCTGGTCAAGGACTTCCTGTCCGGACTGTTCATGCTCGCCGAGGACCAGTTCGGGGTCGGCGACGTCATCGACGTCGGGGAGGCTGCGGGCGTGGTCGAGTCGCTGTCGTTGCGGACCACCTCGCTGCGGTCGGTCGACGGCACGTTGTGGCACGTGCCGAACGGCGAGATAATGCGCGTGGGCAACATGAGCCAGGACTGGGCCCGCGCCGTGCTGGACATCGGCGTGGCCTACGACGCCAGCGTCGACCGGGCCCGCGAGGTCATCACGTCGGTGGCGTCGGCCATGGTCGACGATCCCGACTACGACCACGTCATCCTCGAGGAGCCGGACATCCAGGGCGTGCAGGACCTGAGCGCGGACGCAGTCGTGATCCGGATGTCGATCAAGACCCTGCCCGGCCAGCAGTGGGTGGTGGCCCGGGAGTTGCGTCGCCGCATCAAGCTGGCGTTGGACGACGCCGACATCGCGATCCCGTTCCCCCAGCGACAGCTGTGGATCCGCAGCGACGGCGGGGTGTTCGGTGACCGCGGCCCCGGGTCCGACGACGGGTCCGGCGACGGCGGGTCCGGCGGCGAGGGGCCGAGGAGCGGCTCGGGGTCCACCGCAAGCACCACCCCGGACGCCGACCCGGGGGTCGACGCGGTCGGTGCCCAGGGAGACGGCGCCGCGGGCGAGTCCGGTGACGATGCCGGCGAGCGAGGCTGATCGAGGCGTCAGGGGCGGTCGGCGCCGTTCGGCGTGTCGTGCTCGCGGGCGACGAGGACGGCCCACCACACCAGTGGGACCTGCAGCGGGAGGCGCAACCACGCCGCGGCCGCCGTGTCGAACGGCGGTGGCGCCGCGCCGTAGCCCCCCTGCAGTGCCGCCGTCACGTTGGCGGGGAAGACCGCCACGAAGGTCGCCGCCGCGAGCCAGCCACCGAACCGGGCGGTCCGGCGATCGACCAACAGCACGGCGGTGACGCCCTCGGCCGCGGCAGCCGCCAGGTTCCAGGCACCAACCGGACCGGGCAACGCCTCGGGGACCATCGCCTCGAACGCTCTCGGGACCACCACGTGGGCGACGGCCGAAACGCCCAACAGGGCGGCCAGCCCGAGGCGACGGACGGTCACCCGGGCAGGCAGGCTCACGTCGCGATCGGCAACCGCTGGCCCTGGCCCGGCGCCCACGCGCCGGCATCGTTGGCCTGGTCGCCGGCGTGGTAGGACGAGCGCACCATGGGGCCGGACTCGACGTGGTCGAAGCCCAGTGCCTCCTCGCCGTACTGGCGGAACCTGTCGAAGGACTCCGGGGTCACGTACCGGTCCAGGTGGAGGTGGTTGTCCGACGGCTGCAGGTACTGGCCGATGGTCAGCAACTGCACGCCCGCGTCGCGCAGGTCACGCATGACCTCGAGGATCTCGGAGTCGGTCTCGCCCATCCCGGCGATGATGTTGGACTTCACGGCCGTGGTGGACGGGAACAGCTCCCGTGCCAGGGCCAGGAACGCCAGGCCGCGGTCGTAGTCGAACGAAGGACGGATCTCCTTGAAGAGGCGTCGGGTCGTCTCGAGGTTGAACGCGAAGACGTCCGGCGGGTCGTCCAGCACGAGGTCGAGTGCGGCGCGGCCGGCGGCGGGGTCCAGCCCGTAGCCGAAGTCGCTGGGCAGGACCTCGATGCCGACGTCGGGCGTGCGGGCGCGGACCTGGCGGATGGTCTCGGCGATCAGCCAGGCACCGTTGTCGTCCAGGTCGTCGCGCGCGACCATGGTGACCACGACGAAGCGCAGCCCGAGGTGCTCGACCGCCTCGGCGACGCGCCGTGGTTCGTCGCGGTCGTAGCCGGCGGGCTTGCCGGTCTTGATCTGGCAGAAGCCACAGCGCCGGGTGCAGTCGGACCCCCCGATCAGGAAGGTCGCCTCGCGCATCTCCCAGCACTCGTAGATGTTGGGGCAGCGCGCCTGCTCGCAGACGGTGTTGAGGTCGAGGTCGCCCATCAGGCGCTTCAGGTCGGTGAAGTTGTCCCCGAACGAGGCCTTGACCTTGAGCCACTCGGGCTTGCGTCCGGCGGGCAGGGAAGTGTCGATCGTCTTGCGGACCACGCCCGCGCGCTGGGTCCGTTCACGGGTGAGCACGTCCAGCGTGCGGATGCCCGGGGGGATGACCGGTTCGGATGCCACGAGGCGCTCCTGAGGTGTGCGGGCGGATCAGACGACGGACTCGATCGTATCGACGGGCGTGGTCCTGACCCCGACCACCGGACGGCGCCGCGTAGGGTGGCGGCCATGACTGCGACCTTCATCTCCGGGGCGAGTTCCGGCATCGGTGCCGAACTCGCCCTCCAACTCGGCGCCCGCGGCGAGCACGTCGCCCTTGCCGCCCGTCGTGTCGACCGGCTCGACGCGCTGGCCAGCGAGATTCGGCGCCTGGGCGTCACGGCCACGGTCCACGAACTCGACGTCCGCGACGCCGCCGCGGTGGATGCCGCGGTGCGTGCGGCCGACGAGGCCCACGGTGGGCTGGACCGCGTGGTGGTCAACGCCGGCACCGGGGGAGGGCAACCGATCGGGCTCGGGCGTCACGACGCCAACGTCGCCCTGCTCGAGGTCAACCTGCTGGGTGCCCTGGCCCAGGCCGAGGTCGCGATGTCGCTGTTCCGTCCGCGCGACCGCGGTCACCTGGTCCTCATGTCGTCCGTTGCCGCGGTGCGCCCCCTGCCCGGATCGTCGGCGGCGTACGCCGCGAGCAAGGCCGCG
This sequence comes from Nitriliruptorales bacterium, assembly GCA_024637135.1. GTDB lineage: Bacteria > Actinomycetota > Nitriliruptoria > Nitriliruptorales > Nitriliruptoraceae > Salsipaludibacter. The sequence goes on from JAGXFT010000027.1 coordinate 42,683, forward strand.
GTACGCCACCTCGGCGGTGCACTGGCGATCGACTGCCACGACACCGGCATCGACGTCACCACCGTCCTGCCGGGCTGGGTGGACTCGGAGATGACCGAGGGGGTCACGACCCGGCTCAAGGCCGGTACGGCGTCGGCGGTCGCCGAACTGGTCGACATCCTCGACGAACGTCCGGTCGAGGCGTGGCTGCCCGGCTGGTGGGGGTTCGTCGGCCGCCGGGTCCTGCCCCTGGTGCCGCCCGGCATCCTGCGCCGGTTCGGCTGAACGTCAGTTCGGCCCGTCGGCCGGGACGGGGTCGATGGCGTCGAGGCCCATCTCGTCCGGCGTGGCCGCGGTCAGCGTGGCGCCGAACACGTCGGCGAAGGCGGCGATCGAGTCCTCGGCGACCTGCTCCACGGCGGCCGTGGCGCCCAGTGCGGCCATGGACGTCACGGGGCGATCGTCGATCCCGCACGGGACGATCCCGGCGAAGTCGCCGAGGTCGGTCGTGACGTTGGTCGCCCACCCGTGCTGGGTGACGCGGGCGGCACTGACCCGCACCCCGATGGCGGTCACCTTGCCCCGGTCGGTCCACACGCCCGTCAGTCCCTCGATCCGCCGGGCCACGATCCCGTGGTCGGCCAGCATGCGCAGGTTGAGTTCCTCCAGGGCACGCACGTAGTCGACCACGCGGGGGCCGGACAGGCCGACGATGGGGTAGCCCACGACCTGCCCGGGGCCGTGGTAGGTCACATCACCGCCACGGTCGATCCGGACCCGCTCGATCCCGGCCCGACGCAACCCGTCGTCGTCGAGCAGGACGTTGGCAGGGTCGGCCCGCGTGCCAAGGGTGTAGGTGGGCGGGTGCTGGACGACCAGCAGCACGTCGCCGACGTCCCCGGCCGCCCGGGTGGCCGCGAGGTGGCGCTGCCACGCCCATGCCTGTCGGTAGTCGACGAGGCCGCCACGGACCACGGCCACCGGCTCCGGCGATGCGCGCAGGGTCGTCGGAGCGCCACCTCGTCTGGCCGTCACCCGTCCCTCCTCGTGGGGGTTGGACGCGGCCGGGTCGCATGGCCCGCCGCGCTCGGACCCGGATCGTACGTCGCACCCGAACCTGGCCACGGACCGCGGCACCCCCCGGCGCGGTCTGGCGCACCCGGGCCAATCCGGCCGATCGGTCCGCTTCGAATGGCTACTGTCATGGCGGCGTCGGAGCCATGTTGACCACAGACCCCTCTTGAAGTGAGTCGTGAGCGTGAGCACCGTCGTGATAGGAGCCGGCATTGCCGGTCTTGGCGCCGCCTGGGCGTTGCGGGACGACCCGGACCTGGTCGTGGTCGACGCGGGCGACCATCTGGGCGGCAATGCCGTCACCCACCACGTCGAGCACCTCGACGTCGACGTCGACCTGGGGTTCATCGTCTTCAACGACGAGACCTACCCCGAGTTGTTGGACCTGTTCGCCGACCTCGACGTGGATGTGGCCCCCTCCACCATGTCCCTGTCGGTGCAGACGCCGACCGGGGACTTCGAGGGCAGCGCCGCGGGCCTGCTGGGCAACGGTCGCTGGCGTGACCGACGGTCGTGGCAGCGGGTCGGTGGGATCCTCGCGCTGGGCCGGCGCGCCCGGGCGTTGGCTGGTGCCGACGTCACGATCGGCGAGGCACGAGCGGTCCTGGGCGACGTGGTCGTCGACGACTACGTGGTCCCGATGGTGTCCGCGATCTGGTCGTCACCGGGCGCCGACGTCGAACGCATGCCGTTGACGAGCATCGTCACCTTCTTCGACCAGCACCGCCTGTTCGACCTGACCGACCGTCCCCAGTGGCGCACCGTCCGTGGCGGCTCCCGCCACTACGTCCAGGCCCTGGTCGATCGCGTCGCCGGGACGATGCGTCACGACGCCGTGGTCACGGGCATCGAGCGCGACGGCGACCAGTGGGTGGTCGAGGTCAACGGCGGGTTGGACGCCGACGACCTGCTGCGCGCCGACGACGTGGTCTTCGCGACCCCGGCCGACACGGCCCGGTGGTTGCTGGGGGACCTCGCCACGCAGGGACAGCGTGACCTGCTGGGGGCCTTCCCGTTCAGCGACAACCGGGCGGTCCTGCACACCGACACGTCGGTGATGCCCCGGGACCGGTCACTGTGGGCGTCGTGGAACGTGGTTGCCAACGGCGACGTCGCCGTGACCTACTGGATGAACAACCTGCAGCCGCTGGACACCGACACGGACCTGTTCGTGACCCTCAACCCGACCGGGGACCTCGCCGGCACGATCACCGAGCGCGACTTCCGCCACCCGTTGCTTGGCCCCGGCGTCGTCGCAGCGCAACGCGCCCTGCACACGATCCAGGGTGTGAACGGTTCCTGGGTGTGTGGCGCCTGGACCGGGTACGGCTTCCACGAGGACGGGCTCGAGTCGGGCCTGGCCGTCGGCGCCGCGATCGCCGGTGGCGAGGCCCCGATCCGGCGTGACGGGCGACCGTCCGCCGCGGTGGTGGCACCATGAGCACCCGCTCCGCCGTGTACCCGGGAGTCGTCGTCCACCGTCGCCGGGGACGGGTGGACCACGCTCTGCGCCAGCGCGTCGTGATGATGCTGTTCGACCTGGACGAACTGGCGACGCTGGACCGCGAGGTGGTCGGGTTCGGACTGGACCGTGCCGCCCCGGTCTCCTTCCGGTCCAGCGACCACGGCCATGCCCGTGACGGCTCCGGGGTTCCCGACCTGCGGGACTGGCTGTCGGAGGTGACCGACCGGGCCGGGATCCACGACGTGTCGGGCCGGGTGCAAGTGCTGTCGATGCCGCGCGTGCTGGGCTACGCATTCGACCCCGTCAGCGTCTGGTTCGCCCACGACCGCGACGGGCGCCTGGCTGCCGTCGTCCACGAGGTCCGCAACACCTTCGGCCAGCGCCATGCCTACGTCGTGGGGTCACCGCTGGAGGGGGCGACCGAGACGGCCACGGGGTCGGTCCTTCGCCATCGTGCGGACAAGGCCTTCCACGTGTCGCCCTTCTTCGACGTCGATGGGACCTACGACTTCACGGTGCGGCGGCCCGACGACCAGGTCGCCGTGGGCATCACCCACCACGCCGGTGACGGGCACGTCCTGACCGCGTCGTTCACCGGTCGCCGCCGAGCGTTCACGACCGGCGGACTGTGGTCGGAGATGGTCCGCCACCCGCTCCTGCCGCAGGCCGTCACGGCGGGGATCCACCTCCATGCGGGGCTGTTGTGGGGCAAGGGTGCGCGCTACCACCCGGTCCCGTCCGAGCTCGAGGACCCCGTGACCATCGGTTGTCCCGTCCCCGCTCCCGTCCACGACCGCGACAGCTCCGAATCACCCCCGTCCGTGCCGCACCACACCATCGTTCCGCTGCAGCAGCAGCGCCTGGAGGAAGTCTCATGAGTCGCACCCTGCACCTCATGGCCAGCCGCATCGTGGCGGGTTCGATCGACCTGACCACGGCGGACGGCCGTCGCACGGTCCACCACGGGCCCCGCCCCGGACCGCACGTCGTGGTGACGGTCCACGACCCCCACCTCGCTCGTCGGGTCGTCACCGGTGGGGCGTCCGCGCTGGGCGCGTCGTTCGTGGAGGGCGGCTGGGAGGCCGACGACCTGCCCTCGGCCCTGCGCATCCTGAGCGCCAGCGTCGACCGACGCGTCCGCTCCGAGCGCGGCCAACGCTGGCAGGCCGCGGCAGGCCGCTTCTTCACCCGTGCGCTGGACCGCTTCGGGACCGAGGGCGCCGTCGTCACCATGGCGGACCACTACAACCTCGGCAACGACTTCTACCGCACCTGGCTCGACGACTCCGTCACCTACTCCTCGGCGTTGTTCGACGACGACCACGCCGAGCCGCACGAGGTCGACGGCGACCACCGCGACCGCGCCCTGCCGCCGTCGGCCACGGCCGTGTCCCGCGACACCCTGGCCGCCGCCCAGCGCGCCAAGTACGAACGCATCCTGGACCAGGTCGGCGTCGGCCCGGGCGACCGCGTGCTCGAGATCGGCTTCGGTTGGGGCGGGTTCGCGGAGGTGGCCGCGCAGCACGGTGTGCACGTGACCGGCGTCACCATCGCCCGGGAGCAACTGGAGTTCGCCGACAAGCGCCTGTCCGTGGCCGGGCTGGACGAGTTCGCCGACTTCCACCTGCTCGACTTCGCCGACATCCCGGCCGAGTTCGGCGACGCGGTGTTCGACGCGGTCGTGTCGATCGAGATGATCGAGTCCATCCCGCAGGCCCGTTGGGGCGAACTGTTCGCGGTCACGTCCCGTGCGCTGCGACCGGGTGGCAAGGCCGCCTACCAGATCATCATGATCGCCGACGACCTGTTCGAGACCTACGCCGAACGCCAGGACTTCATCACGACGTGGATCTTCCCCGGCGGTCGCCTGCCGGCACCACGGGTCGTGGCCGACCTGTCGACGCGGGCGGGACTGACCACGACCGACGTGCACGCCTTCGGGGGTTCCTACGCCACGACCCTGGCCACGTGGTGGCGCGACTTCGAGGTCGCCTTCGAGTCGGAGGTCCGGCCGATGGGCTTCGACGACCGCTTCCGGCGCATGTGGCACTACTACCTGGGCTACTGCCAGGCAGGCTTCGAGATCGGCCGGATCGACGTGCAGCAGTTCACGTTCGCCCGTCGTGACCTGGATCCTCCTTCGGGAGCGTGACCTGGATCCTGCGTCTGGGACGTGATCCGGGCGGTCAGGCGCCCACGACGTCGTAGCGGTGTCCGGCGGCGCGGAGTCGACGCACCAGTTCGCCGCCGATGCCGGTGACGGGGGTGAGCACGCCCGCCCGTTCGGGCAGGACCTGGGGATCGCCCGCGAGCGCCAACGTGGCTTCGCCCAACATCGCCGAGGTGGCTCCGTGGCCGGGGTCGCCGGGCAACCGGACCTCGCACCGCAGTCGTGCTCCGGTCGTGGTGGTCGTGTGGACGTCGATCCGGGCGAAGCCACGTTCGATCGTGTCGTCCGACGGCCCGTCCCCGGGATCGGGCAGCACCCGGTCCAGCACGAGCCGCGTCGGTCCGAACGCCATCCCGGCGGCGAGCGCCCCGGTGCCGCCCGCGATCGCGACGGCCTTCGCCGGTCCCAGTGGCAGTCCGCCACCCAGCACGCGCTCGCGGTAGTGCATCGTGTGGCCGTAGGCGTGTCCGAGCAGGGCGTTGGAGCGTCGCACGACGCGCGTGTTGACGGTGCCCATCACGAAGGGTGCGAGCCAGCCACCCAGGTCCGGGTCGAAAGCGACACCCACCGCGTCGCGTTCCGGACCCAGGTCGGGTTCCAGGTCGTGGTCGGGGCTGAGCGCGTACGGATCGAGGACGGTCCGCCGGGTGGCGGGATCCGTTCGCACCTGGTCGACCAGGGTGCGCAGCGTGTCCACGGTGCCGCCGCTGACCCCACCACGAAGCGCCCGCACCACCAGGGTCGTGTCGCCCAGGGTGCCCAGGTCGTGTTCGCGGGCGTGCTGGGCCAGCAGGAACGTGGCGACGTCGGACGGGATCGAGTCGAACCCGCAGGCGTGGACGATCCGGGCGCCGCTCGCGCGGGCCGGGTCGTCGGCCTGGTCGATCGAGCGCCGCATGAACGCGACCTCGCCCGTGATGTCGGCGTAGTGGGTGCCGGCGTTCGCGCAGGCCCGGACCAGCGGCAGGCCGAGGCGCCCGTACGGCCCGACGGTCGTGGCCACGACCCGCGTCGACGCGGCCAGCCGGGCCATGTCCTGGTCGTCGAGGCTGTCGGTGACCACCAGCGGCCAGTCGGCGGCCGCGGGACCGAGCCCGGTGCGCACGGCGGCCAGTCGGTCCCCGTCACGGCCGGACAGGGCGATCTTCGTCCCCTCCGGCGCGTGGTCACGCAGGTACTCGGCGGTGAGTCGTCCCACGAAGCCGCTGGCCCCGTGGACCACCACGTCGTGGGGGCGGGACGGATCGGGTGACATCGCGGCTCTCGGGTCGGGTGCCGGCGACGGTACGGGGCGGGCGACGGGAGTCGGGTGGCCGCAGGACCGGTGTCGGTGCGGGCCGTGCCGTGCGTCAGCCCGATCCGGACGACGCCGGCACGAACCGGGTGGTGCCGTCGTCGAGCCAGCCCAGGACCATCGGCAGCACCGTGGCCATCCACGGCTGGAGGTCGAGCGCGCGGGCACCGTGCGCGTCGACGTGTCGGACCTCCAACAACTCGTCGAGGTCCGGCGTCGGGACGCCGTGGTCCACACGGCAGTGGAACATGGTGCCGACGTAGGCCGTGCGGTCGCCGTTTGGGTACTCGATCACGTGTCCGGGGCCTCCGGTCACCGCGACGATCGCCAGCGGCGTGACGGTGACGCCCAGTTCTTCGTGGACCTCCCGGGCCACCGCGTCGGCCGGTGACTCGTCGGGCTCGACCGCGCCGCCCGGGAACGACCAGCCGCCGTCGGTGGCATGGCGCGCGAGCAGCGGTCGGCGCCGATCGTCCAGGATGCAGGCCGAGACCGCCGGCTGGAGCAACAGGTCGGTCCCGATGCGGGCGCGAATGTCGGCGATGTGTCCGGTGCGCACGTCGTTCCGATGGTGGGTGAGGGGACGGTCGCGGGCAATGTCGCAGTGTGCCTGCTGTCGCGGGGTGTGGCCAGCACGTGCACGGGCCGCCGGTGCCGCGCGGGCGTCAGGACGTGGCCGTGACCACACCGTCGTCGGGGTCCCAGTCGTAGGCCAACTGGGCGGCCGTGGCCAGGGCCAGGTCGCGGTCCACCAGGCGCTCGACCAGGTGCAGTGCCATCGCGATGCCGCTGGACAGTCCGCCCGCGGTCACGACGTCACCCGCGTCGACCCAGCGGGCGCCGATGGCGGCGGGTCCGATTGCCGCCTCCAGCGGCGCGAGGTCCTCGTGGTGCGTGGTCGCCGAGGCGATGCCGTCCAGCCAGCCGGTCCGCGCCAGCAGCACCGAACCCGTGCACACCGTGGTGACCAGTGCGGTCGCATCCGCCAGGGCCACGATCGCGTCGGTGAGGTCCGCGCGGGCGGCGGCCCGATCGATGTCGATGGTCCCGGGCACGACAAGCACGTCCAGTGTCCCGACGGTCGCCGGCGTGGCGTCCGCGACCAGGCCCAGTCCGCCGTAGGCCGTGACCGAGGTGTTCGGCGTCCCGACCGTCACCACCTCGAACGGGGGAGTCCCGCCGGCCCGTTTGACCAGCCGGTCCGCGGTCAGGAACACCTCGTAGGGGCCACCGACGTCCAACAGGTCCACGTCGGGGAACAGGAGCAGCCCGATCCGGTGCACGGTGCCTCCGATGGTGTCGGTTCGATGGGACGTGTGGTCATCGTGGCGTGCGCCGCGCGTGGTTGCACTCCGTCGAGCGACCGCGGCCGTCACGATCCGGCCACGTCCGTTCGGCGCGGTCGCCGTGGGCGGACCGGCCGGGTGCACCCGGCCGATCGTGCCGGCGCCCGCCGGGAGCGGTTCGACGCTGCAGCCTCGCGCTAGCGTCAGGCGCATGACGACCACTGACGACGCCCCGACCGATGACGCCGCACGCCCGGCGGACCCCGATCCGCTGGCCGACCTGTTGGGGGTGCTGGACCTCCAACAGGTCGGGGCCCGCCACATCGAGGTCAGCGGTGACGGGCCCGACGCCCGGACCGGGACGTCCGACGCCACGGTGTTCCAGGGACGCAGCCAACCGATGCCCCACGGCCGCGTGTTCGGCGGCCAGGTGCTGGCCCAGTGCGTGATGGCAGCCGGGTTGACGGTCGAGGCGGCGTCGACGACCCGCCTCATCCACTCCCTGCACGGCTACTTCCTGCGTCCGGGGGACAGCGAACAGCCGATCCGGTTCACCGTCGAGAACATGCGTGACGGGCGATCGTTCTCGGCCCGGCGGGTCCACGCGGTCCAGGAGGGCCGGATCCTGCTGTCGATGATCACGTCGTTCCAGGACGGCGCCGAAGGCCTGGACCACCACCAGACCATGCCCGACGTCCCGGCCCCGACCACGGTGCCGCCCGACGCCGAGGTCCTGGCCCGGCTCGACGACGCCCGCGCGACCGCATTCTCCCGGCGCAACGCGATCGACCTGCGCCACGTGGACGGCCAGATCTGGTCGGGTCCGTCCCCGGACCGGTCGGCCAGCCAGCGGGTGTGGCTGCGCGCCGTCGACACCCTTCCCGACGACCCGTTGGTGCATGCCGCGGTCATGGCCTACGCCTCGGACTACTCGTTGCTGGAGTCGGTCCTGCGTCGCCACGGGGTCTCGTGGTCCGACGAACGCCTGCGCCCGGCCAGCCTCGACCACGCCATGTGGTTCCACCGCCACCCACGCATCGACGACTGGGTGCTCTACGACCAGGACTCGCCGTCCGCCCAGGGTGGACGCGGCCTGGCCACCGGTCGGTTGTTCGCCAGCGACGGCACCCTGCTGGCCACCGTCGCCCAGGAGGGCATGGTCCGGATCAAGGAGTAGTCGTCGGCCCGGCCGTCGCCGCGGGCTCGTCCCCGGGTGTTGTCTCCCCGGGTGTTGACTCCCCGGGTGTTGACTCCCCGGGTGGTGTCTCCCCGAGTCGTGGGGCCGGCAGGTGGCGGACGGCAGGCACGGCCAGGGCGGCCAGGACGGCCACCACCACCAGTGCCCCGGCTCCGACCAGCGTGGCCGACAGCCCGAAGGCGACGGCCAGGGGACCGGCGACCGCCTGGCCCAGCGGGGTCATCAGGATCGAGCCGAGCGCGTCGTAGGAGTACACGCGCGACAGGTGCTCCTCGGCCACGTTGGCCTGCAGGTTGGTGCCCCAGGCCACGTCGAAGTACCCGATTCCGAGCCCGGACAGCAGCGCCGTCACCAGCAGGACGTCCAGGCGTGGGGCCAGGCCGAGCGCGAGGACCAGTCCGGCGGGCAGCAGGATGCCGACCATCCCGATCCAGAGGCGGGCGCCCAGGCGGCCCCGACGCGCCATGGCGAGCGTGACCGCGAGCATGCCCACCGCCTCGGCACCGAGCACCCAGCCCCACTGGGCGCGGCCGATGGTCTGGTCGGCCACCGCCGGGCCGAGCACCGTGACCGTGGCCACGAACGAGATCATCAGCGCCATGAAGGCCAGCACCACGACCCACAACCACTGGTGGGCGGTGAAGGCCGACCACCCCTCGCGCACGTCTGCGAGCATCGTGGTGGGCTCGGCCCGGACCCGTTGCGGCAGGCGCAGGCGAGCGAACAGGCCCGCCGCCACCAGGCAGGACGTGGCGTCGACGGCCAGCCCCCAGCCGGGGCCCACGGCCGCGACCAGTCCCGCCCCGGCGACCATGCCCACGAGGTTCACCGTGTTGCGGCCGGAGGAGTTCACGGCGTTGGCCTGTTGGAGCAGGGGCGTCGGGACGGTCTGGGGGAGCACGCCCTGGCTGGCGGGGAACGACAACGCGTCCGCCCCGCCCGCGACCAGCGACAGCACCACCAACCACGCAACCGAGCCGGTCCCGGACAGCACCAGCACGGCGACGACGGCCTGCACGACGCCGTTGACGATGTTGGACCAGGCCAGGACGGTCGAGCGGCGGACCCGGTCCGCCAGGACGCCACCGAACAACAGCAGCACGACCAGGCCGAGCGAACGGGCCCCGACCACCAACCCGAGGTCGGTCAACGAGCCGGTGAGGTCCAGCATCGCGAACGCCAGCGCGATCGGCGCGACCGCGGTGCCGGCCATGTCGGCCACGTTGGCAGCGAACAGCAACCGGAAGTTGCGATGGTCCCACACCGACGTCGACGGCTGGCTGGTCGTGGTTTCCGGCTGCACGGCGTCTCCCCCCGGTCGCGGGCGCGGCGGCCGAGGGGTGGGTGGACTACACCCCCAGTTCGGCGCGCCAGTCGTGGTTCTCGATGACCCACTTGAGGTCCTGCAGGAACCGCGCGGCGTCGGCGCCGTCCAGGATCCGGTGGTCGTAGGTCATGCACAGGTAGCTCATCCAGCGGATCGCGATGGAGTCGCCGTAGGCGTCGCTGACGACGACCGGTCGCTTCTCGATCGCGGCCGTGGCCAGGATCGCCGCCTCCGGGGCGTTGAGGATCGGGGTGTCGAACAGCGTGCCCAGCGAGCCCGTGTTGGTGATCGTGAAGGTGCCGCCGGAGATCTCGTCCGGGGAGATCTTCTTGTTGCGGGTCCGCGTGGCGATGTCGGCGATGTTGCGGGCCAGCGCCGCGACGGTCATGTCCTGGGCGTCCTTGATGTTGGGCACCAGCAGGCCGCGCTCGGTGTCGACCGCCATCCCGAGGTTGACGTGGCGGAAGTAGGTCGCGATCCCGGCATCGAGGTCCATCCGCGCGTTCACCGTCGGGTGACGCGGGACGGTCATCAGCACGGCCTTGGAGATGAACGGCAGCGGCGACAGCGACGCACCCTCGCGGGCCTTGAAGTCGTCCTTGACCGCGGCCCGCAGGTTCATGATCGCGGTCATGTCGACCTCGACGGCCGCCGTCAACTGGGCCGTGGACTGCAACGAGTCCATCATGCCCTTGGCGATCGCCTTGCGGACCCGGCTGAGGTCCTGCACCACCTCGCGCTCGCCACCGAAGTCGACCTGGGTCGGCGA
>JAGXFT010000209.1 GCA_024637135.1 Nitriliruptorales bacterium
GGCCTGGACTACCCGGTGTCGGCCCTGGTGGTCTACGAGGGCGGGACCTCGACCGCGGGGTGCGGATACGGCCAGGAGGCCTACGGGCCGTTCTACTGCCCCGCCGACTCCAAGACCTACGTCGACCTCGCCTTCTTCGACCAGATGCGGACCCAGTTCGGGGCCGGCGGCGACTTCGCCCAGGCCTACGTGATCTCGCACGAGATCGGCCACCACGTCCAGAACGCCCTGGGACTGTCCGCGCAGGTGCGCCAGGCCCAGCAGTCCGACCCGGCCAACGCCAACGAGTTGTCGGTCCGGTTGGAACTGCAGGCGGACTGCTTCGCCGGCGTGTGGGCCAACGATGCCGATCGCGACGGTGAACTGGGGCTGACGTCGGCCGACATCCAGGAGGCGATCACGGCGGCCGAGGCCATCGGTGACGACACCCTCCAGCGGCAGGCCGGCCAGAACCCCAACCCGGAGTCGTTCACCCACGGATCCTCCGAGCAGCGGGTCCAGTGGTTCACCACCGGCTTCGAGTCGGGCGACCCGAACGCCTGTGACACCTTCGCCTGATCGCGGCCCACCGCGGCCGAACGCGGACTGGACCGACCCCCCTGCGCCGTGACCGATCGGCCCGGCGCCGAGCGTCCCCACGGGTTGACTGGAGTCACGTCACCTCCACCGACTTCGAGGACTGCCATGATCCTGCGCGACGCACTGGACGCCCACCCCCGGCGAGACACCTTCGACCTCGACGAACTGGTCGCGGCGATCGAGGCGGCCAACACCTGCGCCGCCGTGTGCTCGGCGTGCGCGGACGCCGACGTCGAGGAAGGCATGATCGACTGTGCCCGGTCGTGCATGGACTGTGCCGACGTGTGCCGGACCACCGCCGCCGTCCTGAGCCGACCGGCACCCAGCGGGGACCTGTGGCGCACGCTGCTCGAGACCTGCGTGGCGGCCTGCGAGGAGTGCGCGGCGGAGTGCGCCGACCACGACGCCGGCCACTGCGTGGCATGTGCGCAGGCGTGCCGGGACTGCGCCCAGGCCTGCCGCGCGCTGCTGGCCGTGGCGGATTGACCCGGCCGGGGTCGTGGGCCTCCACCACTGCGCCGCGGGAACGCCCTATGGTCGCATCGGGTCCACGGGCCCCCGACCTCCCCCGGACGCATGGCGGTTCCCATGACCAGGACGATCTACTGGACGGCCACCAGCCTCGACGGCTTCATCGCCGATGCCGACAACTCGCTGGACTGGCTGTTCGCCGTCCCCCGCGGTCCCAACCACCCGGACCGGTTCACGGGCTTCTTCGAGCATGTCGGCGCCGTCATCATGGGGTCGACGACCTGGGAATGGGTCGTGGAACAGGAGGGCATGCGCGCCGAGCCGGAGAAGTGGGACCAGGCCTTCGACGGACGGCCGACCTGGGTGTTCACGTCACGTGACCTCGAGCCACTCCCGGGCGATCGCGGGATCCAGTTCGTCTCCGGCGACGTGCGCCCGGTCCACGACCAGGCGGTCGCGGCGGCCGACGGCGGCGACATCTGGCTGGTAGGGGGCGGCGACCTGGTGGGCCAGTTCGACGACCACGGGTTGCTGGAGTCCATCCAGGTCGACATCCAGCCCGTGCTGCTGGGGTCGGGTTCGTCGTTGCTGCCCCGGCGGATCACCTCCGAGCGCCTGGCCCTGGACAGCCTCGAGCGGATCGGCCAGGAACTCCACGCGCTCTACACGGTGAGCCCGCCGGCGAGCCCGGACGACGTGTCCGCGGCCGATCCTGCCGATGACGATGCCACGGACAGCACCGGGTCGAGCGACGCGGGCTGAGTGGCGGGTCAGGCTCCGGCGGGGGTCGTCGTCGCCAGGAACAACGGATACGAACGGTCGTCCTTGTCGACGTGGTGCACCACACGCCACGTCGGCGGCTCGAACCCGGCACCCACCAGGACCACGCCCAGTTCCTCCTCGGTGAACCCGTCGTGGCCGTGGAAGTCGTCGAGGTGGCGGTGGAACGACCCGTCCTCGTCCTCCAGGTCCACGATGCACAGGTGCCCGCCGTCGTCCAGCAACCGGGCGAAGGCCGACAGCACGGTGCCGAGGTCGGGAATGTGGTGCAGGGTCATGACCGTCAAGACCAGGTCGTAGTGGTCCTCGGGCACGTCACCCGTGGACAGGTCGAGGTCCACGATCCGGGCGGACGACGGCAGGCGACCGTCCGCGACCTTGTCGGCCATGACGTCCCGCATGCCGGCCGACGGGTCCGCCAGGGTGACCCGTCCGAGCGGTCCAGTCGCCAGGAACTCGGTCGCCAGCCCGGTCCCGGCCCCGTACTCGAGCACCCGTGTGTCGGCGTCGAGCGCGACGTCGGTGCGCACGGCGGCGGCGACGACGCGGCCACGGGTGCGCTTGGACTCGTCGTCCCAGTCACGGGCACTGGCGTCGAAGTGGTCCCGGTCGTGGCCGTGCGTCGGCGGTGGCGTGTCGGTCATGGTCGTCTCCCGGCTGGCGCGACGACCGTACGTCGCCGACCAGGCGTTCGTCCGATGACGCGTGAGCGGCGGTCCGCCGTGTTCGCCGTCGCGCCCCGCGGCGCGCGGTGTCTGCACGACAGACGGGTGGCGGTATCAGGCGACCCGGCAACCCCTCCCATGCCTCGCACCGCCCCCGCAGCCGCACCCGCGCCCCTGTCCGATCCGGACAGGGGCGCACCGGCGTTCACCCCGGGCACCCGGAATCGCCGGGGCGTTGGGACCGGCACGCCGATCGACCCTCGTCAGGCGCCGCCGGCGATCGCCGTGGCCATGCGTGCCACGCCCTCGCGGACGACATCGGGGTGGGTCCCGACGTTGATCCGGACGTGGCCGGCACCACCACTGCCGAAGAACAGGCCGTCGTTGAGGCCGATCCGTCCCCGTTCGAGGAACACCGCGGCGGGGTCGTCGCCCCACCCCAGCGCGGTGCAGTCGAGCCACGCCAGGAACGTGGCCTCGGCCGGATGGACCTCGACGCCCGGCAGGTGGTCGGCGACCAGGTCGGCCAGGAGGCGATGGTTGTCCGCGATCGCCTCGACCAGTCGCCACTGCCAGTCGCCGCCGTGGGCCAGTGCGGTCGCGTGGGCGCGGCGCCCGAACAGGCTCGCGCCGTGCTCGACCACCTCCGGGAGCCGGGCGAGGTCAGCCACCGCGGCCGCTCCCGGGATCGCCACCCCGCCCTTCATGCCCGCGAGGTTGAACCCCTTGGACGCCGAGGTCACCACGATGCCGTCCTCGCCGCCGGGGACCTGCAGCCACGAGGTGAACGTGACGCCGGGGTGCACCAGCGGCGCATGGATCTCGTCCACGACGACGCGAACGCCATGGGCCCGAGCGAGTGCGGCGACCACGGTCAGTTCGTCGGACGTGTGGACGACCCCGGTCGGGTTGTGGGGGCTGCACAGCAGCAGGGCAGCACGCCGTCCGTCCACCGTTGCCCGCGCGAACGCCGCCTCCATGGCCGCCGCATCGAGGCGGAGGTCTGGACCCAGCGGTGCCTCCACGACCTCGCGTCCGGCCGCGAGGGTGAAGGCGAAGAAGGGCCCGTACACGGGTGGGGTCACGACCACGGCGTCGCCGGGGCCGGTCACCAGGTCGAGCACGTGTCGACAGCCCTGCATGACGTCCGGCACCACGCGGGCGATCGCGGGGTCGAAGGACCATCCGAACCGGTCGGCCAGGAACGCCGCCAGCGCCTCCACGTAGTCGTCGCCGTAGCCGTAGCCGGTCTCGCCCCGTTCCAGCGCCCGGGTCAACTCCTCGCGCACCGGCGGGCACGTGCCGACGTCCATCTCGGCGACCCACATCGGCAGCACGTCAGCGGGCCAGCGCTGCCACTTGAGCGTGCGGTGGCCCGCCAACCCGGCGCGGTCGAGGTCGAACGGCGACCCACGCTGCGTGCCGACGTCGTGGGACGTCACCACGCGTAGGCCTCGGGGGCCGCGCCGGGGCCGGGGAACAACTCGTCGAGGCGGTCGAGGACGTCGTCGTCGAGTTCGAGCGCGGCAGCCGCGATGCCGGACTCGAGCTGGGCCATGGTGCGTGGCCCGATGATCGGTGCCGTCACGGCGGGTTGGTGCAGCAACCACGCCAGCCCGACCACGGCCGGGTCCTCACCGAGTTCGTCGCAGAGGCCCTCGTAGGCCTCGATGCTGTCGTGGTGCTCGGCGAGCCGCTCGCGGACCTGGTCGGTGGCGGACCGACCCTCGCGCTCCTTCCGGAGGATCCCGGCCAGCAGCCCACCCGACAACGGACTCCACGGGATCAACCCCACCCCGTAGGACTCGCAGGCCGGGGCGACCTCGAGCTCGACCGACCGCTCCAGCAGGTTGAACAACGACTGTTCGCTGACCAGCCCCATGAAGTGTCGTGCCCGCGCGGCCTCCTGGGCCTGGGCGATGTTCCAGCCGGCGAAGTTGGACGATCCGACGTAGCGGACCTTGCCCTGGTGGACCAGGGTCTCCATCGCCTGCCAGATCTCCTCCCACGGCGTGTTCCGGTCGATGTGGTGCATCTGGTAGAGGTCGATCCAGTCGGTCTGGAGCCGGCGCAGCGAGTCCTCGCAGGCCGCGATGACATGGCGCGCCGACAGGAACGTGTCGTTGGGCTCGTCCCCCATCGACCCGTAGACCTTGGTCGCCAGCACCGTCCGAGCGCGGCGGCTGTCGTCACCGGCGAACCATGTGCCAAGGATCTTCTCGGTGATGCCTTCACCCTGCTTCGAGCCGTAGACGTCGGCGGTGTCGAAGAAGTTCACGCCCTGGTCGAGGGCGGCGTCCATCATGTCGTGGGCGTCCGAGTCCTGGGTGTGGGGGCCGAAGTTCATGGTGCCGAGGCAGACGCGGCTGACGCGCAGTCCGGAGCGGCCGAGGTGGGTGGTCTCCATGGTCAGGTCCTGGATGTCGTGCGAGGCGCGACGACGGACGACGCGCGCCGCGACGAGCGTACGACGACCGTGCGCTCAGCGACCGGACGGTGAGGGAGGCTCTGGTACACCCGGAGACGGTCGGCTCAGGCCACTGGTCCGGCCGCAACGACCGAGGAGCAGGCGTGCACAGGCCAGCACGGCCGGACGCGGCGCCCGTCGCGGTGGACCCCCAGCGCCCGGCCGCCCGCCGGGCGATCGTTCGCAACCTGGTGGTCCTGGCCACCGTGGCGATCGTCGTCCTGCTTGCCGCCGATCGACGCCTGGTCGACAATCCCCGCCGCCCCGCGGCCGAAGCCCTGACCGAACGAATGGACGCGCACTACCGCGACGTCCGCGCCGGGACGTTGGTGCTCCCACCGGAGCCGGGTCGGGTCGACGACCAGGTCGACGGGGTCCGCACCGACCGGGGGCGGTGGGCGCTGGTCGGTCAGGTCGACGGCACCTGCTACGCGATGTGGTGGGCGGCCGACGGCAGCCGCCATGTGCGCACCGTCCCCGACATGCTGTCGTGTGAGCCCCGGATCGGCGCGTCCGACGACCCGGCCACCGTGGACAGCAGCGCGATCAGCGCGGACGAGGACGCCGCCGCGGCCAACTGGGACCCGGTCCTGCCGGCACGCACGAGCGTCCGGCCGTGGTGGATCCCGCTGCTGCTGGGCGCGGGCTGGGTGGCGCTGTCGGCGTCGAGCCGGATCACGGTCATCCTGGTCACCCATGGCAGGAACCTGGCCAGGTGGAGCGCGACCGCCCGGTGACCCGCACTGGTCGCCGCGTCGGCGCGCCTGCGCACACCGACCCTGCTCACGCCAACAGCGACGGCTGCGACGGTGGCTCGACGGCGTCGGCGCCCGCGCGTTCGTGCCGCGTGTTCCACGCCGAGAA
>JAGXFT010000028.1 GCA_024637135.1 Nitriliruptorales bacterium
GCCCTCCAACTTCCGGAGCGCCACATTTGCGCCCTGCCAAGGTGCGCGAAGTGGTGACAGGTCCCCGCGGGAAGGGATGGGACACGTGATACGGAAGCTACTTGTTCTCAGTTCCATGGCGCTCCTCACGCGTTCATTTGGTTCAACGGCTGCAGCGTCGTCAGCGGAGGTTGATACGGGCTCTCCGACGAGTGCGGACGCCGTGTCGGTTGCTCAAGGATCGGAGATCCAGGTCCTTGCAGACCACCTGGGGATCAGTTTCGAGGAAAGTCGACAACGACTGCAATTCGATCTGGACTCGGGCCCGCTGTCGGAGGCCCTGTGGGCCCGGTTCGGTCCGGACGTCTTGGCCTACACCCGACTGGCCGACGATCGTGTGGCCTTGGAGATCGCCGGCCCGGCGCTCACTGACGACCAGGTCTCGGAAGCACTCGACCTGGCTGGGAGCCACGACATCGCTGTTGGGCAACTGGTGTTCGTCGAGGTTGACCACACGGCCAGCGACCTTACGGCCATCCAGGGAATGGCGTCGGACGCGATCGATTCCGTGGGAATCCCGGCACCATCGCAGACTCTCCCGGTCGAGGGCTTGGTCCAGGTGTTCGTCAGCCCCGAGGGCGCGGCCGCGGCCAACGAGGCGATCGCGGCCCTCGACCTGTCTCCGGAGTTCCAGCAGCGGCTTGTCGTCGTCGAGACAAACGACAGCTTCGAACCTGAGTGATCCGGAGGTCGAATTGCCGCGTGTTTGCAGGCTGCCCTGAGCTCACGATTCATTCGGATCGGGCCGCGGCGGTGTTTGGGATGGACGAGACGGCGTTCGTCCGTCTCGGGCCGGGGCTTCCGCGGAGACGACGACCCAAAGTGGGTTTGTCAATGAGAGGGCCCCGGTGCTGGGCCCCATTACTGGGTCCCGTACTGGGGCCAGTTCAAATCTGAGGTGACTCGGGTCGGACTCACGGCTCTGTCTGGTTCGTCCGAACCGCGCCTGCCCACGTCGCCACTCGCTCACGTGACCTCCGGCCATTCCACGCTCGTTTGCCCCTCGGCAGGCACGCCCCGTCCGTGGCCATGCGCAACCGTCGCCCGACCCGAGCCACCCGGCGGCGTTCGTACTCGCGGCTCGGGCCTGGCTCGCCCGGACCGCGCCTGCCGACACCGGGCTGCCCTGGGTCATGTGCAGACGTCGCCCCGTCGGCGACGGCTCGGGATGACGCTGCAGGATGGCGTTCGTCCACCGCGTAGGTTGGACGCTCCGTCGCCCGGCCATGCCCATCCGGGGTCGTGTGGAAGGTGGCTGAATGCCGATCGAGCTGACCGAGCAGTCCATCATCCTGCTGTTGCTGGTGGCGGCGTTGGTCGCCGTTGCGGTCAACCGGTTGCGGCTGCCCTACACCATCGCGCTGACGATGGTGGGACTGTTCCTGGGCTTCGGTTCCGGCTTCGTGGACCTGCAGTTGACGTCGGAGTTGATCCTGCTGGCGTTCCTGCCGCCGCTGCTGTTCGAGGGCGCCATCAACATGGACCTCGACGACCTGCGCCAGCGGGCCCTGCAGGTCGGCGTGCTGGCGATCGGCGGCACCGTGGTCGCCACCGGCTTCCTTGCCGGCGCGTTCCTGCTGCTGGGGTTCTCGATGACCGAGGCCGCCGTCCTGGCCGTGATCCTGGCCCCGACCGACCCGGTGAGCGTGCTGGCGATCTTCAAGGAGCAGGGCGTCGGCGTTGGCCTGCGCACCCTGCTCGAGGGCGAGTCAATCTTCAACGACGCCCTGGCGATCGTGCTGTTCCTGATCGCGGTGGAGTTCGCCTTCCCCGAGCCCGGGGTGACCCCTCCGGGGCTGACCGGCGGGCTGTTCGAGTTCGGCACCGAGGTCGGCATCGGCGTCGGCGTCGGACTGGTCGTCGGCTACGTCGCGCACCGGCTGATGGCCACGCTGGACGACCACCTGGTCGAGATCACCCTGTCGCTGGTGACCGCCTTCGGTGCCTACCTCGTCGCGGACGGGTTGGGTGGCTCCGGTGTCATCGCCACGGTCGCCGCGGGCCTGCTGATCGGCAACTACGGCACGTCCTTCGCGATGTCCGCCTCGTCCCGGCTCGCCCTCGACCAGTTCTGGGAGGTGGTGGCGTTCCTGGTGAACTCGATCCTGTTCCTGTTGATCGGGCTGGAGTTCGAGATCGCGCTGCTGGCCGACGGGCCGACCCTGGTCGCCATCGGCCTGGCGATCGTGGCGATGCTGGCCGGGCGACTGGTGATCGCCTACGGCCTGTTGTCACCCTTCGTCGGGGCGCATGGCACGATGACGGTGCCGAAGCCATGGCGACCGGCCGTCTTCTGGGGTGGCCTGCGTGGCTCCATCCCGATCGCGCTGGCCTTGAGCCTGCCCAGCCGGGAGGTGGGCGGCATCAACGTGCTGGCCCTGGTGTTCGGCGTGGTGCTGTTCTCGTTGCTCGGCCAGGGCCTGACGTTCGGACCGCTGCTGCGCCGGCTCGGCCTGTCGTCGATCGACCCCGAGCAGCGCCAGTACGAGGAGGCCATGGCGACGTCACTGGTGCTGCAGGCGACCCTGGACGAACTGGACCGGATGCAACGTCGGACCGAGGTCGAACCCCAGGTCCACGAGGCCCTGCGCACCGACGTCGAGGAGCGCCTGGCCGTGATCAGGGAGGAGATGGCGACGCTGACCCGTGACCTCGATTCGGTGCGAGGTGCCCGTCGCCAACGGCTGGCCCGGCGGTTGGCGTCGGCCCAGAAGCGCGCGCTGACCGACGCCGGTCGCCGCGGTGCGCTGTCGGACGAGACGGTGCGCGACCACGTCCGCCGAGTCGACGTCGCCCTGGCCGAGGGCGCGTCCGCGCCCAGCATCGCCGCCGACCTCGAACCCGGCCTGTACATCGACGCCGACGACGAGGTCCGATCCGACGACGCGTGACCGTCCGGGACCCGGACGCCGCACGATCGACCGGTCGGTGGCGTGCTGAGGGTTCCCGGCGTCAGGTCACCTGGAGCAGTTGGACGACCGCGGCCACGAGGATGACGAGGAACAGGACCACCAGGATGATGGCGGTGCCGTTTCGCATCGCGGACCTCCGGGGACGGGCGATCCCGGCAGCGTAGGCCGTGCCACGCCCCCACCCCGATCCTGGGCCCGGCACCGAACGGGGTGGGTCAGACGCCGACGGTCGGCTGGTCGGCGTCGTCCTCGCCCGCACCCGGCGCCACCACGACCTCGTCGGGGCGGCCCAGTACGTCCTCGATGTCGCCACCCTCCAGCAGTTCGATGCACTTGAGCCGTTCCTGCTGGAGGTAGCCCACCAACGCGGGGCGGTCGTCGAGGTACCGGCGACAGTCCAGTTCGAGCGTGATCGACGGTGCTTCGTCCAGCCGTCCGACCTGGTGGAGGAACCGCCCAAGCGGCAACAGGCCGTGGCCCAGCGGCGCGTGGCTGTCGCGCCCCTGGCCGCGGTAGTCCGAGACGTGCAGGTGCACCGCGGCGTCCGCCAGTTGGGCCCATGCCGCGTTGATGTCCACGCCCGCGACCCCGAAGTGGGAGGTGTCGAGCACGACGTGCTGGAACGGGTGCAGGTGGTCCGGCTCGGTGTAGCGGTGGAAGCGCACCGGGCGGCCCACCACCTTGACGGGGTAGAGGTTCTCGACCCCGATCACGACCCCGTGCTCGGCGGCCTCGTCGTCGCCCGCCGACAGCAGCCACTCGTGGAAGTCGTTCTGCCATCGGAACGGCGGGTGGACGATCATCACGTCGGCACCCAGGGCGCCCGCCAGCTCCAGCGAACGGCGGGCCTTGGCCACCAGGTCGGTGCCGTACACCCGCCGGGTCAGCAGCAGGAACGGGCCGTGCACCACCGGGATGGCGACGCCCTCGCGCTCGGCTGCGGACTCGACCGGCCCGGCCTGCTGGGTCGCGGGGTCCTGGGTCACCATCAGCTCGACGCCGTCGTAGCCGGCCTCGGCGATGACACCCATGGCCCAGTCGACCGGTCGCGAGAACAGCGGACCGGTCGAGGCCAGGATGCGGGGAATGCTCACGGCCACACCCTAGGTGCCCGGAGCCCCATGGACCGTCCGGTCGCGTGCCGGACATGACGGTCGGTGGCCGCGCGCGACGACGGTCCGACGGATCCGGGACACGAGTCGCCCGGATCGGGTGGATCGTGGATGTAGTCTGCCGCGGGGGACACTTGGCCGCAGCCGTGCGTGTGCCGCTCCGCGACCGGACGCCCGGCGCCGGCGACCGGCTCGTCCCCGAACCGGGAGGTCGTGGTGGAACAGTCACTGGGCTCGTCGTTGCTGGGCATCGAGGGTCGCCTGGTCGAGACTGCGGTGCGCTCGCCCGACCGTCCGGCACTCGTGTGGCAGGGTCGCACCCTGACCTACGGCGAACTCGACCGGCGGGTCGATGCGGCGGCCGCCGACCTCCAGTCCGGCGGCGTTCGGGTCGGCGACCGGGTCGCCATCCAGGTCGGGAACGTGCCGGCGTTCGTCGAGGCCTACTACGCGGCGCAGCGCATTGGTGCCGTTGCCGTGCCCCTGTCGATCGCGCTGGCACCCGACGAGATCGCCCACGCACTGGCCGACTCCGGCGCCAGCCTGTTCGTCGTGGGCGGATCGGTGGCCGACGCGATGGTCGACGTCGCGCTGGAACTCGACCTCGCGGTGATCGTGGCCGGCGACGAGGCACCCGCCGGAATCCGCCGTTGGGCCGAGGTGGCGGCGGGCGACGACACGCCCGAACCGGTCGAGGTCGGCGACGAGGACCTGGCCGCCCTGGTCTACACCTCCGGCACGACCGGTCGGCCGCGGGGCGCGATGCTGACCAGGCGCAACCTGCGCGCCAACCAGGACCAGTCGCTGGCCGGGCGCTTCCAGGTCACGGGCGACGACGTGGTCCTCCTGGTGTTGCCGCTGTCACACATCTATGCACTCAACGTCGGGCTGGGGGCGTGCGTGCGCGTCGGTGCCACGGTGGTGCTGCAGGAACGCTTCGACCCGATGGGCTCGATCGAGGCGATCCAGCGTCACGGCGTCACGATCCTGCTCGGCGCGCCACCGATGTACGTCGCCTGGGACGCCCTGCCGGCACTGCCCGACGACGCCTTCGCGTCGGTCCGCATCGCGGTGTCCGGCGCGGCGCCGCTGTCGGTCCGGACGCTGGAGTCCTTCCGGGAACGCACGGGCCTCGTCATCGAGGAGGGCTACGGGTTGACCGAGGCCTCCCCGTCGGTCACGTCCAACGCCATGGCCCCGGCGCCGCGGCCGGGCACGGTCGGTCACCCCCTCCCCGACGTCGAACTGCGGCTGGTCGAACTGGGTGGCGGGTCGGACCCCGACGACGTTGCGCCCGGTGACCCGGGCGAGGTCTGGGTCCGCGGTCCCAACGTGTTCGCGGGCTACCACGGCGACGACGCGGCGACGGCGGCGACGTTGACCCCGGACGGCTGGCTGCGCACCGGCGACATCGGCATCACCGACGACGACGGATACCTCCGCCTGGTCGACCGCAACAGCGACCTGATCATCGTCAGTGGGTTCAACGTCTACCCACGCGAGGTCGAGCGCGTGCTGGCGCTCCACGACGGGGTCGTTGAGTGTGCCGCGGTGGGCATCCCCCACCCCTACACCGGCGAGGCCGTCAAGGCCTTCGTGGTGACCGACGGGGACGTGACCGAGGACGACCTGGTCGGCTTCTGCATGGCCCACCTGGCGCGCTACAAGTGCCCCCAGACCATCGAGTTCGTGTCGGCGTTGCCGCACACCGCGTCGGGCAAGGTCCGGCGCGTCGACCTTCGCGAGTCGTGACCGCACCGGACCCGGGTGTCCCCGGGCCGTCCCCGGACGACGAACCCGAGACCGCATCGCCCACGCCCCCGGCGCCGCCTGCGCCCCGGTCGTGGTCCACGCTGGCCTCCTGGATCACGCCGTCGCTGGCCTCGGCGGCCATCATCGCGGCCGCGAGCGGCATGGGCCAGTTCGCGATCACGGCGGTCATCGGCGACGTCGCCGCCGCCTTCGGCACCCCCGGCGCCGGGTCGGACCTGTCGGCCCAGTTGGGCGTCCAGGCCACCACGCTCGGCATCGCGCTGGCCGTCATCCGGCTGGCGTCCCTGGGGTCGCTCCCGGGGGCGGCGTTGGCCGACCACCTCGGACGACGTCGGGTCCTGCTGGTGGCGCTCACCGTGGGGCTGGTCCTGACCGGTGCGTCGGCGCTGGCGGGCTCGTTCTGGGCCTGGGTGGCGCTGGTGGCGTTGGCGCGGCCGTGGCTGTCGACCATCAACGCGGTGGGGGGTGTCGTGGCGGCCGAGGAGGTGTCGTCGAGGTACCGGTCCTGGGCGATCGGTCTGATCGCCGCCAGTTACGGCCTCGGCAGCGGCATCATCTCCATCGGGCGCTCGCTGCTGCCGCCGGGGTTCCGTCCGGTGATGCTGGCCACGCTCGTGCCGCTGCTGGCGCTGCCGTGGTTGTGGCGCACGCTGGCGGAACCGCCGGTCGCCGAGCGGGCCCACGTGGACGACGGCCTGCGGTCGCTGCCGGGGCGCGTGCCGACCCCGCTGGTGCCCGACCTGCTGCGGTTGGTGCTGGTCACCTTCGGCATCGCGGTGGCCACCGGGCCGGGATTCACCTACGTGTTCGTCTACGGCGAGTCGATCCTCGACCTCAGCCGCGCCACGATGGCCGGGGTGGTGCTGGCGGCCGGCCCCGTCGGGCTGGTGGGGCTGCTGCTCGGGCGCTGGCTGGCCGACACGACCGGTCGACGTCCGGCCATCGCGCTCGGGCTGGTGGGCAGTGCCGCGGGGTTCGCGGGCACCTACAGCGGGGCCGTGCCACTGATGTTCGCCGGCTACCTGGTCGGGGTCCTGGCGGGAGGCGCGCTGGGTCCCGGGCTCGGTGCCCTCGGTGCCGAGGCATTCCCGACACGTGTGCGTGCCACCGTGGCCGGGTGGCTGGCGGCGGCCGGGGTGGTGGGGGCCGTGGTCGGCCTGGCGGCGTTCGGGGCGTTGGCGGACGCCACTGGCGGTTTCGGTGGGGCGGCGGCCCTGCTGGCGCTGGTGCCGATCGCCGCACTGCTGGCCCTGCGTGGCCTGCCCGAGACCCGCGGATGGGAACTCGAGGGACATGCGCCCGAGGCCGCGGGAACGGCGCTGCGGTGAGCGGCCGTCGCACGGGGCCCGCGACCGCCAGGTCCCGCCGGACCTCGACCGGATCGGGCGGTCGGGCACGTAGGATCGGCAACGATCGGCCTGACGTTCGCCCGGGTCGACCGTCGTCGTCAGGGGCACCGTGACCGTCCTCGCCAGTGCGGTCGCGAGCGTCGTCTCGGTGCTGGCCAGTCGCCGCGTCGGGACGCGCTGGCGGGAGGGTGGCCGGGCCCATCCGGCCATGCTCGCGTGGGCGATCGGCCTCGGGATGGTGGGCATCGCCGCGGTCGCGTTGCTGGTCGGGTCCGCGACCGGCTTCAGCCGGCCGCTCTACCGCTTCTACCACCTGTTCGGCGCGGTCCTCGACCTTCCGTGGCTGGCCCTGGGCGTGGTCCTGCTCAACAGCCGGGACCGAGTGGCCTCGCGAGCGACCGGGGCGGCCGTGGCCCTGCTGTTCCTGGTGCTGCTGCCGGCGGCCCTGCGGGCCGAGCCGCTGTCGCTGGTCGCGGCACTGCTGGCCGTGTCGTGGTCGGCAGTGCTGCTGGACGGCGAGCCGACCCGGGTCCGGATCGGGTCGAGCGTGGTGGTGTTCGGGTTCTCGCTGCTGGCCCTGACGGTCGTGCTGCCGGCGGGTTTCACCGGTCCGCTGGAGACGGCCGGGCTCCCGCCGGCGGCCGACGTGCTCCCGGCCGTCAGCCGCGGCTTCGCCCTGGCGGGGACGGTCGTCGGTGCGGTGGTGGGCATCGTGGGGGCGGTGGCGGCGGCCGGCCACCTGTTGTGGCAGCACGCCGAGCGGGCCGAGACGGCGTCGCCGGTGCTCGGGGACCAGCCGGCACCGGCTGCCGGCGCCCGCTGGGACTGGCAGGCGCCGGGTCCCGGCCCGGTGCGGGACCGGGCCGTCGCGAACCTGTTGGTCGCCACGGGCGTCTCGCTCGTGGCCGGTGGTGCCGGCGTGGCCTCGTTCCTGGGTGCGATCACGGCGGACGCCGTCGGGATCACGGTGGGGGTGGTGCTGGTGGCGGCCGGTGTCCAGCGTGCGGTGTCGGGGCGAGCCGGTGGCCCGCTCGGGGTCGCGACGGTCCCGTCGGTGTCGCCGGCGACGGCTGCGGGGGAGCGACCCGACCCGGGATCCGGTCCCGTGTCCGGATGACGGATCGGCCCGTGGTGACGGTCTACACGCGGGCCGGCTGCGGGCTGTGTGCGACGGCCGAGGACCTGGTCGCCCGGGAGGCCCGCCGGGCCGACGTGGTGCTGGTCGACGTCGATGGCGATCCCGACCTGCAACGGGCCTACAACGTGCGAGTCCCGGTGGTCGCGGTCGACGGCCGGGAGGTCGCCGAGGTCGTGGTCCGGCCGGGCGAGGTGCGAGCGGCGGTCCGGGCCGCACGACGGGCCCGCCGCCGCGGCGGCCGTGGTGGCGCGGGGCGGCGTGGGGGACCTCCCCGGCAGCCCGACGATCCACCCACGTGAGGGCGGCGGGCCGTCGGGGGCGTGGGACCCACCTCCCTACACTGGTTGCCGTCACGACCCTCGTCGACGCCGACGGTGGCGTCGTGCCACGGGTCCGCGCAGGTCGTCGATCGCGCGTGCCGTTGGAGACACGATGTCGCGTTCGATCCCCGAGGCAACGGTGGCCAGGCTGCCGCTGTACCTCCAGGCATTGGTCGAATCGTCGGAGAATGCCGTCCACACCATCTCGTCGACGGCACTGGCCGACAAGTCGGGCGTGAACGCCGCCATCGTGCGCAAGGACCTGTCCCAACTCGGCGCCTTCGGCACCCGTGGCGTGGGCTATCGCGTCGGGGAACTGATCGACGAGATCTCGGAGGTCCTCGGCCTGAACCGGGACCGGGCCCTGGTCATCGTGGGGATCGGGAACCTGGGTCGCGCGCTCGCCAACTACGACGGGTTCCAGCGACGCGGGTTCGACGTCGTCGGGTTGTTCGACGACGCGGACGACAAGATCGGCACGACCCTGGGCGACCTGCAGGTGGAACCGGTCGACGTGCTGGACGAGGCCGTCACGGCCCGCGGTGCCACGATCGCCGTCGTCGCCACGCCGGCCCAGCACGCCCAGGACATCGTCGACCGGCTGGTGGCGGTGGGGGTCACCGCGATCCTCAACTTCGCCCCGACCCACCTCGAGACACCGGAGCACGTCGCCGTGCGCAAGGTCGACGTGTCGACCGAACTCCAGATCCTGAGTTTCTACGAACAGCTCTACGCCACCCCCGGACCGGAGCGACAGGTCGCGACCGGCCCGTGACCATCGGCCGGGGGTATCAGCGCCGGGGCGTGACGGCTCCCGTGGACGCACGCCCCGCGTGACACCGAACGGCGCGAGGGCGCCGACCTGACCATCCCATGACGAACACCGGGAGCCGCCGGGGACCGGGGCGGTGCTCGATAGACTGTCGGATCGATCGCGATCCACGCCCGTCGACGGTCCGCGCCCCGTCCGTCCCGGCTCCATGCCCGGCACCACGCCCGGCAGCACGCCCGATCAGGGCGACCGCTCGACCGCCATGCGACACCTCCTGAAGAAGGCGCCATGTCCCTCCTCGTCGTCGGTGCCAGCCACCGCAGCAGCGATCTCGAGTTGCTGGAACGGCTGGCCGTGCCGGCCGACGAGCGCCGCAAGGTCCTGCGGGAACTGGTCGACCTGGAGCACGTGCTCGAAGCCGTCGTGCTCTCGACCTGCAACCGCGTCGAGGTGTACGTCGACCTCGCGAAGTTCCACCCCGGACTGGACGAGGTCACGTCCTACCTCGCCGCCCGCGCCGGGGACCGGGCCGACGACTTCCTGGACTCCCACGAGGTCGCCTACGACCTGGACGTGGCCACCCACCTGTTCCGGGTGGCGGGCGGCGTCGAGTCGATGGTCGTCGGGGAACGCCAGATCGCCATGCAGGTGCGCGACGCGATGGAACTGGCGCGCCACGAAGGCACCGCGCGACGCATGTTGCAACGTCTGTTCCGCCAGTCCGTGCGAGTCGGCCGACGGCTCCGCCACGAGACCGCCATCAGCGCCGGTGGCTCCTCGATGGTCGAGGTCGCGCTGGCCACGGTCGCCGAGCAGCAGGTCCTGCCCGACCACCCCGCCAGCCTGATCGTGGGTGCCGGCAAGGTCGGCAGCCTCGCGGCCCAACGACTGGCCGCCGGCGACGACCTGTGCGTGTGGAACCGGTCGGCCGACAAGGCTGCCCGCCTGGCGGCCCGCCACGGCGCCACGGTGGTCGACGACCTCGTCGCCGGGATCGCCGCCGCCGACCTGGTCGTGTGCACCACCGGGGCCGCGACCCCGCTGCTGACCCGCGACACCGTCGGTTCGCGTGGCGACCGTCCCCTGGTCGTGGTCGACCTCGCGATGCCGCACAACGTCGAGCGCGACGTCGCGGACCTCCCGGGCGTGCGCGTCGTCGGCCTCGCCGAGGTCCGCGCCGCCGCCGACCAGACGCTGCAGGACGGGGTGTTGCGCGAGGCGCTCGACCTGGTGGACGACGAGGTCGCCGGGTTCTCGGCCTGGATGTCCGCGATCGAGGTCGCGCCCACGATCCGGGCGCTGCGCCGGCGCGCCGAGTCCGTCCGCACCGACGAACTCCAACGTCTCGCCAGCCGGCTCGCGACCCTGTCCGACGACCAGCGCCAGGCCGTCGACGCGCTGACCGAGGGCATCCTCAACACGCTGCTCCACCAGCCCACGATCCGGCTGAAGGAGCGCGCTGACGACGGCACCGCCCAGGTGGTCGTCGACGCCCTGCGCGACCTGTTCGACCTCGACGACGGTCCGGTCCCGCCGGCGTCCGCGGGCACCCCGGGATGACCTGGCGGATCGCCACCCGACGCTCCACGCTGGCCCAGACCCAGGCACGACAGGTCGGCGACGCGCTCCAGTCCGTGTCCGGTCGCGACGTCGAACTCGTCGCGCTGTCCAGCACCGGGGACGACCACCCCGAGCGCGCGGTCGAGGCCTTCGACGCCAAGGGCATCTTCGTCGACTCGATCCGCCGGGCGGTGCTGGACGGCGACTGCCACCTGGCCGTGCACTCCTACAAGGACCTGCCGACCGCGCCCGCCGAGGGCCTGGTCGTGCCCGTCGTGCCCCGTCGGGTGGATCCGCGCGACGCGCTCGTGACCCGGGCCGGCTGGCGGCTGGTGGACCTGCCCCGCGATCGCACGGTCACGATCGGAACCTCGTCCGCCCGCCGCCGGGCCCAGGTCAGCCGCGCACGTCGCGACGTCCTGGTCCAGCCGTTGCGGGGCAACGTCGAGACCCGCGTGCGCCACGTGGCCGAGGGCACCCTCGACGGCGTGGTGGTGGCGTTCGCGGGGCTGTTGCGACTGGGCCCGTCGCTGGCCGACCTGTTGGACGAGGTGACGCCCGTCCCGCTCGAGCACGGGGAGATGCTGCACTCGCCGGCACAGGGGGCGCTGGCCCTGGAGTGTCGGACCGACGACCTCGAGACCCAGACCGCCCTGCGCCTGCTCGACCACCGCGAGAGCCGCCTGACGGTGCGTGCGGAACGGGGGCTGCTGGCCAACCTCGAAGGTGGGTGCACGGCCCCGATCGGCGCCCACGCCGCGATCGTCCACGACGGGCCGACGCCACAGGTCGAACTGCTCGGGCTGCTGTCGGACGGGACCGGCACGAACATGGCACGGACGTCCCAGCGCGGCGCGGTCACGGAACTGCCCGAACTGGCGGCCGCGGTGGCGTCCAGCCTCCGGTCCGCCACCGGGATCACGGCCCCGGAGGAGTCGGACCGATGAGCACCCGGGCGGTGCCGGACCGGATCGACCCGGGCCCACTGGCCGGGCGCCGCGTGCTGGTGGCCCGGGCCGTCCACCAGCAGGGTGGCCTGTCCGACCGCCTGCGGACGCTGGGCGCCGACCCGGTCGAGGTTCCCCTGTTGGCGATCGAACCGCCGGCCGACGACGGCATGGCCCTGCGTGCGGCGGCCCGGGACCTCGCCGCCGGTCGCATTGGGGTGGTCGGCATCACCTCGCCCAACGGCGCGGCGGCGTTGGTCGCGGTGGCCGACGAGGTGGTCGGTGCCCGCGAGGCCCTCGCGACGGCCTGGGTCGGCTGCGTCGGCCCCGGGACGGCTCGACGGTTCGTCGAGGTCGCCGGGCGTGAGCCCGACCTGGTCGCGCCCGTGCACACGACCGCCGGGCTGGGCGCGGCCTTCCCCGCTCCCGACGACATCGGGCGTGGTGATCGCGTCCTGCTGCCGCGGGCCGACATCGCCTCGTCGGAACTGCCCGCGGCGCTGGCCGACGGCGGCTGGCGGGTGGACGACGTCCATGCCTACCGCACCCGGCTGGTGACCGACCTGCCCGACGACGTGCTCGACCGGCTCGGTAGTGGCGCGATCGATGCGGTCGCGGCCGGGTCGCCGTCGACGGTGGACGCACTGGTCGCGGCGCTGGACGGCCGCGACCTGCGGGCGCTGCTGGTCTCGATCGGCCCGGTGACGTCCGCCCGTGCCCGCCAGCACGACCTGGGCGTGGCGGCCGAGGCCGATCCGCACGACCTCGACGGCCTCGTGCTGGCCGTCACCACCGCCCTCGGTGCGGCCTGACGGTTCGGTCGCCCGCGGCGCGTGGTCGTCGGTCGTGGGGATCCGACGTCCTATCCTCCGGGGAAGGTCGTCCGATCCCCACGGAGGCACCCCCCGCATGGCATTCAAGGACCGACTCCTCGGCAACCCCGTCGTCGCCACGATCCTGGCCGTCCAGAAGCGCACCAAGGCCGACGCCGCCGACCAGTTCGCGGCGTCCATCGGCTTCTTCGGGTTCGTGTCACTGATCCCGCTGATCGTCATCGCCGTCGCGATCACCGGCCTGGTGGTGGGCGACGACCCCGTCCGCATCGCCGACATCGCCACCCGCATCGGCAACGCGATCCCGGGGCTGGCCTCCAACGAGGGCCTGCAGAGCACGATCAACGGCATCGTGGACAACGGCGGCAGCATCGGGCTGATCGGTGGCGTCACCCTGCTGCTGGCCGGGCTGCGCGTCACCAACTCGCTCCAGACCGCCACCCGGTTCGTGTTCGACATGCCGCTGGCCGAGGCCAAGGCGCTCAGGTTGCGCGTGTGGCAACTGGCGTCGCTGGTCATCCTGGGCGTGCTGGCGCTGGCCGGCGTGGCGGTCACCTCGACGGCCGCGTCGATCACCACCACCACGCTGGGTGAACGGTTCGGGATCGGGGCCGCAGTCGCGGCCTTCGCCATCGGTGGTGTGCTCGACATCCTGCTGTTCTGGGTCGCCTACCGGATCTACACGATCGGCGGGGTCGCCTCGTGGCGCCAGTTGCTGCCGGGGGCGATCCTCGGAGGGCTGGGCTGGGCGCTGTTGAAGTCCTTCGGGGCGACCTACGCGTCGCGCCAGGCGGCCGGCATCGAACAGAACACGGGTGCGGCCGCGGCCGCCGATCCCAACGCGGGTGCGGCCGCGGCCGCCGTGATCGCAAGCATCATCGGACTGTTGCTGCTGTTCTACCTGGCCGGCCGCCTGTACGTGTACGGCGCCGAGTTGAGCGCCACCATGATGGGCCTGAAGGTCGACGAGCGCGTGGCGACCCGCGCGACGTCGACGGCCGAGGACGACGCGATCGGGACCGTCGACGAGGTCGACGAGGCTGACACGACCGACGTCGCCGACCGGGACGTGGACGCCCGCGATCGTGACGATCGACGCGCGGACACCTCCGGGTCGCTGGCCGATCGGTTCAAGGAACGTGGGGCGCTGATCGATCCGTCCGTGGTCGAGCCGACGCCGGACGGCACCGGGACCGAGATCGTGCCGTGGCAGGCCCCCGAAGGATCGCGCCTGGACGATCGTCGGACCCGCCAGGCCGCGGCGTTCGCGGCCTCTGCCGTGGCGGTGGTCACGGCCGGCCTGCTCGGTCGCCGCCGATGAGCGAGCGCCCGGCCCCGGACCCTGCTCCCGGTCCCGTGCCCGAGGGGGTGCTGCGCGGGCGGCGGCTGCGACGGACCTCGGCGCTGCGGCGCCTGGTCGCCGAGGTCCGGCTCGACCCTGCCGACCTGGTCCTCCCGATCTTCGTCAAGGACGGCATCGACGGGGCGGTGCCGATCTCGTCGATGCCTGGCGTGGCCCAGCACGACGTCGAC
The DNA here is from genome assembly GCA_024637135.1 of Nitriliruptorales bacterium. GTDB lineage: Bacteria > Actinomycetota > Nitriliruptoria > Nitriliruptorales > Nitriliruptoraceae > Salsipaludibacter. The sequence goes on from JAGXFT010000028.1 coordinate 14,289, forward strand.
TCGTCCACCGACCTGGTCGCCCGGGCGCTGGAGGTGGGCGTGTCGGCGTTCCTGCTGTTCGGCATCCCGGCCCACAAGGACGAGGTCGGGTCGTCTGGCTGGGACCCGCACGGTCCCGTCCCCCGGGCGATCCGAGCGATCCGGGACCGCCATGGCGACGCCGCCCTGCTGCTGGCCGACGTGTGCTCGTGCGAGTACACCGACCACGGCCACTGCGGGCCGCTGGACGATCACGGTGTGGTCCGCAACGACGCCGCGGTGGCGGGCTACGTACGGGAATCCGTCGCCTACGCCGACGCCGGGGTCGACCTGCTGGCGCCGTCGGGGATGATGGACGGCCAGGTCGCCGCGATGCGTGCCGGCCTCGACGACGCCGGTCACGGCCGCCTGGGGATCGTCGGCTACGCCGCCAAGTACCACTCGTCGTTCTACGGGCCGTTCCGCGACGCCGCCGAGTCGGGGATGTCCTTCGGGGACCGCCGCACCCACCAGATGGACCCGGCCAACGCCCGCGAGGCCACCCGGGAGATCGCCGCCGACGTGGCTGAGGGCGCGGACGCCGTGATCGTCAAGCCGGCCCTGCCGTACCTCGACGTGATCGCGCGGGCCAGGGCCGTCGTCGACGTCCCCATCATCGGCTACCAGGTGTCCGGCGAGTACGCGATGGTGGCGGCGGCCGACCGGGCCGGGTGGCTGGACGGCGTGGCCGCCATGGACGAGTCGCTGACGGCGATCCGTCGGGCCGGCGCGGACGCGGTGATCACCTACGCCGCCATCGACGTCGCGACCAGGCTGGCCTGAGCGTGGCCGGCGTCCGGTCCGATGACCCGACGGGTGGTGGACCGACCGGTGCGGGATGGTTGGCGGAGGTCCCGCTGGCCCATCGTGGCCTCCACGGCGACGGGGTTCCGGAGAACACGCTGGCGGCGTTCGCGGCCGCGCGTGACGCCGGCGTCGGGGTCGAACTGGACGTGCGCCTGGCCGCCGACGGCGTGCCGATCGTCTTCCACGACCGCACCCTGGACCGGCTGGCCGGACGTCCCGGTCCGGTCGGCGTCCACACGTCGGACGACCTGGGTCGCCTGCGGCTGGCCGGGACCGACCAGTGGGTCCCGACGCTGGCGGCGGTGCTGGACGTCATGGGTGCGCTGGCGGTGATGGTGGAGGTCAAGGCCGACGGGCTGCGTCCCAGTGGCCTGGAGCCTGCTGTCGCGGCCGTGCTGGCGGGCCACCGCGGCCCCACCTGCATCGCGTCGTTCAACCCACTCAGCGTGCGCTGGTTCCGTCGCCACGCCCCCACCGTCCTGCGGGTGCTGACATCCGCCCCGTCGGCCATCGAGGTCGCCGGGCGCCACCTGCGCCTGGCCAACCTGCAGTCGGTCGGGCTCGTCGACCCGGCCGCCGTGTCCTACGACGTCGGTGGCCTGGACCTGCCGGCCGTCCGACGCCTGCGTGCCGCGGGCATGGTCGTGGTCACCTGGACCGTTCGGACCGCCGACGATCTTGTGACCGCCCGGGCCGCGGCGGACAACGTGATCTTCGAATCGGTGCCGGTGGCGGACGTGATCGCGGCCTGACGATCGGTCCGGGTCCCGCCATCGGGCGCCCCTCGGGCGACGGGGACCGTCAGGCCGAGCCACGGGCCAGGTCGCGGTGGCGGGTCAGTACCTCGACGATGGTGCCGAGGTCCGCCACGGCATCGGTGCCGGGTGCCGCACGCGCGAGTTCGGCCCGGGCAGCGATGGCCTCGGTGACCTCGGCGTCGATGGCGGCGGCCACCTCGGTGGCGTCCAAGACGCGCCGGGGGACGTCGGGGACGGCCCCCTCGACGGCCTCCTGCCGGGACGGTGGCACCGCCTCGGCGTGTCGATGGCGGCCAGCGCGGTCCCCAGGGCCGACGCCACGACGCCGTCGTGGTCCAGCCGGGCCCGGCGCAGTTCGTCGCGCAGGCGCTGTCGTGCCCGCGCGGGCGGTGTCGCCTGGTCGTCGTCCATCGGACGGCCTCCCTCCCGGAGGATCTCGTCGAGCGGGGCACCGGAGGACGTCACGCCCCGCCAGGTGCACCCCGATGCCGTCGAACCGTCAGGTCGGCCGGCCACCGAACAGGGGCTCGATCGGGGCATGCGAGGCTGCCAGGGCGGTTCCGGCGGCGCCGACCTCGGCCCCGTCGGTCGTTCGCGAGGCCCGCTGGAGCAGGCTGGCGACCGCGGCCTCGTAGGTGGCCGGGTCGGCGTTCCAGGACCGGACGTGGCCGGCGTCGGGGACCCGCAGGTAGGTCACGACGTCGTCCCGGCGCGTCGCCAGTTCGTCGGAGCCCTCGACCGGCACGACGTCGTCGGCCACGCCGTGCACCAGCAGGGTGGGCACGGCCAGCGCGGCCGCGTCGAAGCGCAGGGCGTCGAGGTCGACCCGGTGGCGCGAGCGAGCCATGGCCCGCGTCGGCACCAACAGGGCCGACACCGCGATGCCCGGGATCCCGAGGCTGCGGGCGGCACGGGCCACGACCGGGTGCCAGTCCACGACCGGGGCGTCCAGCAGCACCGCGACCACGTCGTGGACGTCGGCGTGGGCCAGCGCCTGGCCCACGATCGCGCCACCCATCGAGCACCCGGCCAGGATGATCCGCCGGGCACCGTGTCGACGGGCATGGTCCATCGCCGCGGCGAGGTCGACCCATTCGGTGCCACCCAGGTGCGAGCGCCCGTCCGGCGACAGCGGCGCGTCCTGGTCGTTGCGGTAGGAGATCGCCAGCGCCGAGTGGCCGGCCGCCACGATCGGGCCGAGCGCGCGGAACGTCTCGTGGCGTGCGGCCGCGCGACCGTGCACGCCGATCGCCCACGTGTCGTCGCCCGCCACGTGGTGCGCGGGCATGGCCCCGAGGTCGCCGATGACCGCCACCTCGGTCGCATCGACGTGCAACGAGGTGGCACGGTTGGGATGGGCGTAGGCATCGAGCACCCCGTGCCCGGGGACCAGGTCGCCGGCCAGCACCCGGACCGGCCGGCGCACGCCGGTCGGGGTGCGTTCGCGGGCGGCACCGATCCGGACGTAGCCGCCGGGCATGGTGACGCCCCAGACCCCGGGCCGGTCCGCGCCGTCACCCGACAGGAACGCGTGTCCGTCATCGACGGCATGGATGGTGACCTGCTCGTCGTCCCGGGGCGGGTCCTCGGGCGCCAGCGACGGGGGATCGGTCATCCGGCGGGCGTAGTGGGCCGCGACCCCCACCCCGGCTGCGGCCACCGACCCCAGCGCCGAGGCCGATGCCAGCCCGAGGCCGCGCCGGCCCGGGTGTCGCCGGTCCGCCCCGACCGCCCCGACCGCCCTGGCCTCACCGTGGTCATCCATGCGGGCAAGCCTATTGCCGACCCCCGGTCGATCCGTCGACCCGGCCCAACTCCGATCCTGGCACCCATCTGGAGCGGCACGAACGGGTCGCGGTGTGAACGGGCACGAACGCGTCGGCGTCCGAGCAGTTGCGTGGCGGCCCGGCCGCACCGCCGGCCCATACGATCCGGCCATGGAAACTCCTTCGCCAGCACCCGCCATCCACCCGCCCGCCACGATTGCCGGTCCGAGCGACGAGGACCTGTGGACACGCTCGAAGGCGGTCATCGCGGGCGGCGTGAACTCGCCGGTGCGGGCCTTCAACGCCGTCGGCGGGACGCCCCGCTTCCTGGTGCGTGGCCGCGCCGGTCACGTCGTGGACAGCCAGGGCCGGGAACTCGTCGACCTGGTGAACTCGTGGGGACCGCTGATCCTGGGCCACACCCACCCCGACGTCGTGGCCGCGGCGATCGCCGCGGTCGAGGCCGGGTCGACCTTCGGGGCGCCGACGGTCGGCGAGGTCGAACTGGCCGAACAGGTCGTGGACGCCGTCCCCTCGATCGAGCGGGTCCGGATGGTGTCGTCGGGGACCGAGGCCGCGATGTCGGCCATCCGGCTGGCCCGCGGTGCCACCGGGCGCACCAAGGTCCTGAAGTTCGTCGGCCACTACCACGGCCACAGCGACGCGCTGCTGGTCGAGGCCGGCTCGGGGCTGGCGACACTGGGCATCCCGGGCTCGCCCGGGGTCACGCCGGGCGCGGTGCAGGACACCGTGCTGGTCGACTTCAACGACCGCGATGCCGTGACCGCCGCCGTCGACGCCCACGCCGACGACCTGGCCGTGATCGCGTGCGAACCGGTCCCGGCCAACATGAACCTGGTCCCGCCTGATGACGGCTTCCTGCAGTTCCTGCGGGACGAGGCCGACCGGGTCGGTGCGCTGTTGCTGTTCGACGAGGTCATCACCGGCTTCCGCCTGGCCCGCGGTGGTGCCCAGGAGGTCACCGGCGTGCGGCCGGACGTGACCGCACTGGGCAAGGTCGTCGGTGGGGGCTTTCCCCTGGCGGCCTTCGGTGGCAGTGCCGAAGTCATGGCCCACCTCGCCCCGGACGGGCCGGTCTACCAGGCCGGGACGTTGTCGGGGAACCCGGTCGCCGTCGCCGCCGGTGCGGCCCAACTCCGCCTGCTGACCGACGAGGTGTACGCCCGCCTCGACGACGTGACCACGCGGTTGGCGGACGGACTGGCCCAGGCACTGGGCGACCGGGCCGTCGTGACCCGGTTCGGGACGCTCGCCGGGATCGTGTTCGGCATCGACACCCCACCCCGCCACTTCGCGGACGTCGCCGCGGCCGACCACGACGCCTACGGCCGGTTCTTCCACGGCATGCTCGACCGCGGCGTCCAACTCGCACCCAGCGGCTACGAGGTCCTGTTCACCTCCGCCGCCCTGACCGACGACGACGTCGACCACGTCCTGGAGGCGGCCGCCGACACCGTCGCCGACTGGTGATCCCCATGTCCACCCCCACCCCGCACCCGACCACCAGTACGGTCCCGGCTCATCCGGAGGCGCGCTCACTCGACGTGTGGAAGTGGCCTGCGGGGGAGGTGGTCCGGGTGTTGCCGGCGGTGCTGGGCCTGGCGTTGGCCCTGGTGCTGGCGGGGTGCACGAGCGCGGGTGGCGAGGGTGCGACCGGGGCCGGCGGCGACCCGACGGGTGCGGGGACGACGGGGACGGGTGTGCAGGATCCGTCCGACATCCAGGGTGGCGACGGGGCCTGCACCGACGCGCTGCGCTCTGGACCGCTGATCGATCCGTCCGACCAGGCACTGGGGGCCCCGCAGCCGGGTGAGGAGCCACTGCCGATCGTCAACCTGCCGCGCCTGGACACCTGTGAGCTGGCCTCCACCGCCGACTGGCTGGGTGGTCCGCTGGTCATCAACTTCTGGGCCTCGTGGTGTGGGCCGTGCCGGGACGAGATGCCCGAGTTGGACGCGTGGGCGGCCCAGCGAGCGGGCGAGGTCGACCTGGTCGGGGTCAACATCGACTTTCGCCAGGTCGACGCCGAGGAGTTCCTGGAACAGGTACCGGTCGACTTCCCATCGTGGTTCGACCCCGACGCCCAGGTGCTGGGGGACCGGGTGTCGGTCCGCTCGATGCCCACCACCCTGTTCGTCGACCCCGACGGCACCATCGTCCATCGCCACCTCGGCCCCATCACCGTCGACCAACTCAACGACGCCGTGCAAGAGCATCTCGGCGTGTGAGAATGGCCTGCAGAACGAGCGGAGCGAGTTCTGCAACCTGCCGGAGCGCAGCGAGGGCAGGCGAGTTCCTCGTCGCCTGAACCTGGGCCCAGGCCGCAGAACGCGGCCAGCGAGTTCCGCAACCTGCCCGAGCGCCGCCGCGCCTGGGCAAGGCGTGGGCAAGGCGTTGCTCCGGTGCTCCGGACCATTGGTAGGCTGTGGCCACAGCGGCACGTCGGTCAGTTCGGCGTCCGCCCAGGCCCGACGGACGTGCTGCAGGGGCCCTCTTTCGCAGCCACAGGACCCGACGACGACCCGACACGAATGAGGCGACGAGCGTGAGACTGAGCTGGTTCGGCGAGTTCTTCTCGACCCTGCCCGACGCGCTGTACGCCCTGTGGCAGTTCGGCGACCCGTCCGGCATCGGCCAGGGCTGGTGGGGGCTGGTCATCCTGTTGATCTGGGGGGTCCTGCTGATCACGATCCCGCTGCTGATCGCCAAGCGCACCTACGGCGAGCACGAGTGGGTCTCGGCCACCATGGGCGTGCTGGGTGGGCTCGGGATCCTCTGGTGGGTGTACGGGATCCTGCCGTCGGCCTGGATCTACTACCTGGACTCCAACCGCGAGATCCTCGAGGGCGCGATCATCCCGGCCTCCGCCGGCATCACCTTCTCCAACGGGTACCGCCTCGACATCGCCAGCAACCTCTACCAGGTGATCCGCGACCTGGTCGTGGTCATCGAGCACGGGGTGGCCTTCGTGCTGACCTTCTGGCTCGCCCTGCGCCTCCAGAAGAAGTACCCCAAGACCCTGGTGCCCGGCGAGGTCAAGCCCGATGCCGGGGGCTACAAGTGACCGACCCGACACCGCACCACGACGACGAGAGGGGGCGCGACCATGGGCAAGACTGACAAGGGCGAGCACCCGCTCATCTACGACGACTACACCGTCCAGGAAGTCGACCCGAACTGGCTGCAGGAGCGCGTCAAGCCCAAGCGCCACATCGGCCTGACCGCCGAGTTGTGCATCATGTGCCGCGCCTGCGAGGACGTGTGCCCCTGGGAGTGCATCTTCATGATGTCGCCCTCGATCATCCGTGACGCCGACAAGCAGTCGGTGATGACCCTGGCCGAACAGTCGGCCTCGGTGTTCATCATCGACGACAACGAGTGCACCCGCTGCGCGATCTGCGTGGAGCGGTGCCCGTCCGACGCCCTGTGGCTCGGCCGCACGGACCAGTAGCGACCGGCACCTCCTGCAACGACCTGCACCACGCCGAGACACCAGCCGCACCACCCGCCACCACCGCCCCGGCACCGACGCCGGGACGGGACAAGACGGAGACGCACACCGTGCCGAAGCTGCCCACGCCGCCCTCCTGGAGCGACATCCAGAAGAACACCCAGGACAACGTGATCTGGAAGTCGATCTTCCGTCCCGGGTCGATCTATCGCAAGGGCTACCGCGACACCTCGCGTGACCGTGCCCTGGCGGCGATGAACAACGTGCTCTACCACCTCCACCCCGTGAAGGTGAAGCGGCACGGGCTGAAGCTGACCTACACCTACTGCCTCGGCGGCCTGAGCTTCTTCCTGTTCGTGGTGCTGACGATCACCGGCATCTTCCTGATGTTCTTCTACACCCCGGCTGCCGGTGCCGGGACCGAACTGGCCTATGCCGACATGCGCACGATCCAGGCGTCGGTGACGTTCGGCCAGCTGGTCCGCAACATGCATCGGTGGGGCGCGCACCTGATGGTGTTCACGGTGTTCCTCCACATGGCGCGGGTGTTCTACCACGGGGCCTACAAGCCCCCGCGCGAGTTCAACTGGGTGGTGGGCGTGATCCTGCTGACCCTGACCCTGCTGCTGTCGTTCACCGGCTACCTGCTCCCGTGGGACCAGTTGGCCGTGTGGGCGGTCACGGTGGGCACCGAGATGATGGGCTTCACGCCCGTCTTCGGCAAGCAGGTGCAGTTCGTGTTGCTGGGCGGGGCCGTCATCGGTCCGAACACGTTGCTGCGCTGGTACGTGCTCCACGTGCTGTTCGTCCCGTTTGTGACCGTCGTCTTCCTCGCGGTGCACTTCTGGCGCATCCGCAAGGACGGCGGGATCTCGGGGCCCCTGTGACGCACGTCACGAAGGATCGTGCTGTGACGGAGGATCGAGCTGTGACGAGGTATTCAGGAGAGGTGAGCATCCATGGCTGAGGTAGAGATCGACCAGGCCACCTACGACGCCCTGACGGGCAGTGGCGTGCCCGAGCGCATCGCGCGGGCCAAGGCCAAGGCCGCCACGGTCCGCAAGGAGAAGGTCGCGGAGGGCGTCGAGATCGGCCCCAAGTCGGCCGACACGGCGACCAAGGCGCTGGCGACGTTCCGCGAGAACTACGGCGGTGGCAGCGGTGGCACCACCACGGCCGTCCTCGACGCCCCGTCCGGACGCCTGACGCCCGAGCAGCGCGCCGAGCGTGTACGCGCCTCCCTGGGCCAGACCAACGGGTCGCCGTCCATCGGGGTGCCGTCCGACTCCAAGCACACCCACCGCCTGCTCGCACTGATCCCCCCCTCGGGCATCCAGCAGGTCAGCGACAAGCAGCAGGACAAGGTCTACACCTGGCCGCACCTGCTGCTGGTCGAATTCGTCGCCCTGCTGGCGATGGGGGCCGTGCTGCTGGTCATGTCCTACTTCATCGACGCGACCTTCCGCGACCTCGCCAACCCCAACCTCACGCCGAACCCCTCCAAGGCCCCGTGGTACTTCCTCGGCCTGCAGGAACTCCTGCGCTACTTCCACCCGATGGTGGCCGGCGTGACGATCCCGGGCGTGGGCCTGATCGTGCTGGGTGGCGCCGCCTACGTGGACAAGAACCCGTCGGCGAAGCCCGAGAACCGCAAGTTCGCGAACATGGCCATGACCTTCTTCCTGGTGATGTGGACCCTGTTCGTCCTCGCCGGGTCGTTCTTCCGTGGCCCCGGCTTCAACTGGGTCTGGCCGTGGGTGGACGGCCTGTTCTTCGAACTGTGACCGCCCCTACGAATTGTCGAGTGAGGTCTGACGCCAATGGCTGACGAACGACGACTGCTTCCGAAGGTCGAACGTCGCACGTTCCTGCGCTACTCGCTGTTCGGCGGTGTGGCGGGGGGGTTGGGCGTGTTCGGCCTGGGTTCGCTTGGGTTCCTGTGGCCGCAGCTGTCCGGTGGTTTCGGTGAGCCGATCCCGCTGGGCCCCGCCGAGGACATCCTCGCCCAGATCCGTGAGGAGCGGGCCCCGTTCGCCTACCCGTCCGGTCGCTTCTACGTGATCGAGTACAACCCGTCGGCCCCGGGTGCCGACGATGCCTACGGCGAGATCGGCGTGGAGGTCGGTGGGTCCGGGCTGATGGCGCTGTACCAGAAGTGCGTCCACCTGGGCTGTCGGGTGCCGTGGTGCCAGACCTCGCAGTGGTTCGAGTGCCCGTGCCACGGGTCCAAGTACAACCGGTGGGGCGAGTGGGTCGGGGGCCCGGCGCCACGCGGCCTCGACCGGTTCCCGTGCGAACTGGACTCCAGTGGGAACCTGATCGTGCGGACGAACCCGGCGGAACTCCAGACCGGTCCGGCTCGGACCGCCAACGTGTTGTCCCAGGAAGCCGAAGGCCCCAACTGTGTCGACCTGTGACGAGCTGACCCACAAGGTGTTGTGCTGATGGAACTGCTGCTGGCCACGCAGGCCGCCGAGGGTGCGAACAGCCCCACTGCCACGATCGTGATGACGATCCTGGTGGGTGGGCTCGTGGCGTTCGGCCTTGCCTACTTCATCGTGGGGCCGGGCCGGGGTCGCAAGACCGGTGACAAGCGCACCGGCGACATCCCGCTGGCGATGCGTCCCTACCACTCCGACGAGGAGTTGGAGTCGACCGCGATGGAGCGGGCGATGTCATGGGGCGTGGCCCTGTCGCTGTTCGCCGGGGTCTTCCTGGCGGTCTACTGGATGATCGAGCCCGCTCGCATCAACGCCCAGATGGACGCCTACTACGAACAGGACGTGTCCGCCGGCCGGGCCGCGTTCGTCAGCAACTGCGCGACCTGCCACGGCACCGAGGCCCAGGGTGGGTCGGCACCGAACCCCTACAGCGACGCCCCGTGGCCCGCGCCGCGGCTGAACAACATCGAGGCCCGCTACGCCGACTCCGAGATCGTGTCGGACGTCGAGGACTTCATGAAGCAGACCCTGATCCGGGGTCGACCGGGGACGCCGATGGCGGCATGGCGATCGGACTACAACGGCCCCATGAACGACTTCCAGATCGACGAGATCGTGGAGTACCTGTTGTCGATCCAGATCGACGAGGTCGAGGAGATCGACGCGCAGGCGTTCGCGGGTGCATCCGGCGGCGAGATCTTCGCCAACAACTGCGCCCGCTGCCACGGCGACAACCTGGAGGGCCGGATCGGGCCCACGCTGACCAACATCTACGAGCGCTATGGCGCCACGCTGGGTGACGAGTCCACCTACGGACCGGTGCGTGACACCATCGAGCAGACCCTGGTCAACGGGCGCAGGGTCCCGGGCGTCGGCGTCATGCCGTCGTTCAAGGACACCCTGCCCGAGGACGCGATCCAGTCGGTCATCGACCACATCGAGTCACAGCAGGTCGAGGGCGGCCCGCGCTTCGGCCAGGTCGGTGGGACCATCACCCCAGAGGAACTGGCGTCGGCGTCGGACTCCGATGACGCGGCCGAGACCCCGGAGGACGGATCATGACGTCGTTGCTGACCACGCTGGTCCTGGCCACCGAGGGTGCCGAGGGCCTGTCGGGTGACCACATCGCCTCGAAGCTGGCCGTGCCCCTGGGCATCGTCATCTTCTGCGGCGGGGTCTTCGCGTTGCTGTGGTCCAACTACGGCGCCAAGAAGGGCGCGTTGATCTATGGCACCGCCGCCGGTGGCTTCTGCATGGTGATCGGCGTGTTCTGGTGGTTCGGCGCCCCGGGGACGCCGGTCGCGACCGGCCCCCAGAACTTCCCCGGCCAGGACGGCGCCCACTACCAGGCCCAGTGGTTCCCGTTCGAACCCGGCTCCGAGACCGCCGGGTTCTTCAGCAGCGCCAACGACCTGGGCGGCTTCGTCCCGCTGGCCGACTTCCTGGGCAAGGGCGATGCGTCCGAGGAGGCCCTGGGCGACGACCCCCGCTACACCAACCTCAACGGCGACGTCGCCCAGGCCGACCAGTTGATGGTCAACCTCGCGCTCAAGGTCGACGCCGACGGCGAGGTGCGACTGGGTGGCGAGACCCGTGGCGAGTACCAGGACGCCGGTGAGGCCGGCCTTGCCGACGAGGTCGACGACCCGGAGAACTACAGCCGCGCCGAGCCGTTCTTCACCGCCGAGGCCGCCGAGGAGCGCCTGGTGACGGAGAGCAACGGGACCTTCCTGGCCGGCACCGAGGTCACGATCGAGACCAACTACGTCAACGAAGCCGGCGAGACCGTCACCATCGATGTCGACGCCGTCCCGATGTTCGCCTTCAAGGAGCCGTCGGCCCTGTGGTTCCCGTCGGCGGTCTGGACCTTCACCGCCGCCGCGATCTTCGGGCTGTGCCTGTTCTCCCTCGACCGGATCGAACAGCGCGAGAAGAAGCGGGCGCAGGAGGTCCGGGAACCCGAGGACCTCGCGGTCTCCATCCGGCAGTGATCCACCGGATTCGACCCCGTCCGGCCGCCACGATCGTGGCGGCCGGCTTGGTCATGGGGTTGGTGCTGGGCGGATGCACGTCCCCGCCGACCGGTGCGGCCTGTGAACAACCGCTGGCCGGTGTGCGGGCCGGGGCCTGTCCGTTGCCGGTCGACGACCGACCACCTGCGCCCGACGACTCGTTCCCCGTCCTGGGGCAGGACACCGAACTGTCGTTGTCGGGGTTCGCCGGGGACGTCGTGGTCGTCAACTTCTGGGCGTCGTGGTGCGGGCCCTGTCGGAGCGAGCAGCCCGCACTCAACCGAGTCGCCGAGGAGTACGCCGACGAGCCCGTGTCGTTCGTCGGCGTGAACGTGCAGGACACGTCCGAGACCAATGCCCTGCTGCACCAGCGCGACTTCGCGATCCCGTACCCCTCGATCACCGACCCGACCACCCTGGTGGCCAGCCGGTTCCGCGGGGTGGCCCCCTCGACACTGCCCTCCACGGTGTTCATCGACCGGCAAGGACGGGTCGCGTTGAGCCTGTTCGGCGAGACCGACGACATCGAGGTCGCCCAGCTGCTGGACGTGCTGCTCGCGGAGTGAGGCCGGGGGTGACCCGCCTGCGGATGGTGGCACACTGGTGCCGCGGCCACCGACGGTGGCCGATCGCGCGAGCCACCTCGGGAGGTCGACGTGTTCGCCCCCTTCGCTCCGGTCGCGTCGCGACTGGTGGTGCTCGCGCAGGCCGACACGGCCGTGCGGGACATCGTCGGCAACGGCAACTTCCTGCTGGCCGCGGTGGTCGCGGTCGTGGCCGGGCTGGTCTCGTTCGCCAGTCCGTGCGTCCTGCCCCTGGTCCCGGGCTACCTGTCGTTCATGACCGGACTGTCGGGGGAGGACCTCGCCGGCGGTGGGTTCGGGCGACACTCCCGCGTGCTGGTCGGGTCGATCCTGTTCGTGGCCGGCTTCGCGGTCCCGTTCACGCTGTTCGGCGTCGCCGTCGGGGCCCTCGACGTGTTCAGCCAACGCTGGGCCCAGGTCGCCATGGGCCTGTTCGTCGGTGCGATGGGCCTGTTGATGGCCTCGGGCCGACTGACCCGCGAAGTCCGCGTGGCCGACCGGGCCCCGACCGGGGGCCTGCTGACCGCCCCGGTGCTCGGGTTCATCTTCGGGGTCGGCTGGACACCGTGCATCGGCCCGGCCGCCGGTGCCATCCTGAACCTGGCCGGGACCTCCTCGACCGGTGCCGCCGCCCGGGGTGGCGCGCTCGCGTTCATCTACGCGCTGGGCCTGGGCGTCCCGTTCGTCGTGGTCGGCCTGCTGTTCAACCGCGCCGCCGGTGCGATCGGCTTCCTCAAGCGCAACGCCCGTGGCCTGCAGGTCTTCGGCGGCGTCATGCTGATCGCCGTCGGCATCGCCCTGGCCACCGGCCTGTGGGACGCCCTCATCCTCCGCATGCTCCCCCTCATCAACGGCTTCACCCCCCCGATCTAGGGGAGGTCAGGGGCGGGGCTGCGACGGCTGTCCGACTGGTCCGGCCCGCCGCTGCCCGTGTCGCCACTCGCTCGCGTGACCTCCGGCCACGCAACGCTCGTTTGCTCCTTGGCAGCGACGACCTGTCCGCAGCCGTCCAACCGCCTCGCCCCACCCCTGACCTCCCGGTGAGGCAGGGCTGCTGCGACGGCCATCTGGTCCAGCCCGCTGCTGGGTTGTCCGGGTGAATGGGGGATCGAGGTACCTTCGGCACCCCGATCTGGTGGTCCCCCGATGCCTGTTGGATCCGTTCTCGACCTCGTCGTCGCCTTCCCGTCGGGCCCGCTGCTGGCGCAGGCCGCGAGCGCCTCGGACCTGCTCGCGGCACGCAACCAGATGGCGTTGTCGCTGGGGTGGCACATCGTGCTGGCGTCGTTCGGGGTCGCCTTCCCGACCATCATCTTCGCCATGCACGTGCGCGGGATCCGTGGTGACGACGACGCGCTGGTGCTGGCTCGCCGCTGGTCCAAGGTCGCCGGGGTGCTGTTCGCGGTGGGCGCGGTCTCTGGCACGATCCTGTCGTTCGAGATGGGGATGTTGTGGCCCGGGTTGATGGGGCCGTTCGGCGACGTGATCGGGCTGCCGTTCGCCCTGGAGGGCGTGGCGTTCTTCCTCGAGGCGATCTTCCTCGGCATCTACCTGTATGGATGGGATCGCCTGCCACCCCGGGTCCACGTCGCTGCCCTGGTGCCGGTGATGGTGGCCGGGGTCGCCGGCACGTTCTTCATCCTGTCCGTCAACAGTTGGATGAACACGCCCACGGGGTTCACCATGGTCGACGGGGTCCCGACCGACGTCGACCCGTTGGCCGCGATGCTCAACCCCGCGTTGCTGACCAGCTTCCCGCACATGCTGCTGGCGGCCTACATGGTGGTCGGGTTCAGCGTGGCCGGGGTCTACGCCACCGGCTGGCTGCGGGGACGGCACGACCGGCTGCACCACCTCGGGATCGTGGTGCCGCTGCTGTTCGCGGCCGTGGTCAGCCTGGCGCAGCCACTGGTCGGGCACATGGCCGGCCAACGGATCGCCGACGAGCAGCCGATCAAGCTCGCGGCGATCGAGGGGCTGCCCGAGACCACCGAGGGTGCGGCGCTCACCATCGGTGGGGTGTGGGACGGCACCGAGGTCCGGGGTGGTGTCGAGGTGCCGAACCTGCTGTCGTTGCTGGCCACGAACTCCCTCGACGGTGAGGTCGTCGGGCTGGACGCCGTCCCCGTCGACGAACAGCCACCGGTCAACGTCGTCCGGTTCAGCTTCATGGCCATGGTCGGCATCGGCACGGCTCTGGCACTGTTGTCCACGCTGGTGCTGGTGCTGCTGGGGCGACGCCGTCGACTCGGTGACCACCGCTGGCTGCTGGGTGCGGTCGTGGTGTCGGGGCCGGCCGCGGTGGTCGCGCTGGAGACCGGGTGGATCACCACCGAGGTCGGCCGCCAACCCTGGATCGTGCAGGGACTGGTCCGCACCGAGGACGCCGTGACGACCGCCTCGTGGATCTGGCTCAGCTACGGGATCCTCGCCAGCGTCTACGGGCTGATGACGCTGGCCACCGTGCTGGTGTTGCGGTCGATGTCGCGACGCTGGCGTCGAGGCGAGTCACCGAGCGCCCCGTACGGCCCGGCCGAACCACTCGGGTCACGCGAGCAGGTCGGCGCATGACGATGGCCGACGTGGTCGCGGCGATCCTGTTCCTTGGGGTCGTGCTCTACGCGGTGTTCGGGGGTGCCGACTTCGGGTCCGGCGTGTGGGACCTGTTGGCCGGGAACCGAGCCCGTGGCGGGTCCGTGCGACGGCTGGTCGACCACTCGATCGCGCCGGTGTGGGAAGCCAATCACGTCTGGCTGATCTTCGTGCTGGTGTTCCTCTGGACGGCCTTCCCCCTGCCCTTCGTGGCGCTGATGTCGACCCTGTACGTGCCGTTGTCACTGGTGGCGCTGGGCATCGTGCTGCGGGGCGCCGGCTTCGCCTACCGGAAGTTCGCCGACGACCTGGCCAGTGCGCGCATCTATGGCGTGGCGTTCGCGGCGTCGTCGCTGATCACGCCGTGGTTCCTGGGCATGATCGCCGGCGCGGTGGTTTCCGGCCGCGTGCCGTTGGAGGGCGGCGACCGCTGGTCGAGCTGGACCGGACCGGTGTCGTGGTTGGGTGGGGCGCTGGCGGTCCTGACCTGTGCGTTCACGGCCGCCGTGTTCATGGCCCGCGACGCCGATCGACTGGGCCGCCCCGAGTTGGCCGAGTGGTTCCGTCGACGAGGCCTGGTCACGGGGTTCCTGACCGGCGTCGTCGCCCTGGCCGGCATCGCCGTCCTGGCCGCCGACGCGCCCACGCTGGACGCCGGGTTGACCGGTCGGGCGCTGCCCCTGATCGTGGTGTCCGGCATCGGTGGGCTGGCCACCCTGTGGTTGCTGTGGCGACGCCGGTACCGACCGGCACGCGTCACCGCGGCCGGGTCCGTGGCCGCGGTCGTGCTCGGCTGGGGCGTCGGCCAGTACCCGTGGGTCCTGGTCGACCATGCCACGATCGCCGACAGCGCGGGTGCCCCGGCGACCATGGTCGCCCTGGTCGTCGCGTTCGGGATCGCCGCCGTCCTGGTCGTCCCGTCGCTGGTCGTGCTGCTGGTCCTGGTGGACCGGGGCATCGTCTCCGGTGGTGAGGACGCCGCGCCCTCGCGGGTCGGCCGGGGGTGAGGACGTGGGTGCGGGCACTGGGCGTGGGGGCGGCGGTGCTGGTGCCTCGTGGGGCGTGATGGTCGTCCTGGCCGCTCGCCTGCCGCCGGGACCGCTCAGGGCGTTGGCGGGGTTGCGGTCCCTCCGGGAGGACGGCGTGCGGCCCACGCGGCCGTCGCGTTCACCGCAGCGTGCACGCCGACCGAGGCCCCGATGCCGCCGGTGGACCACCGCAGCGCACCCAGCGCCAGGCCGGCCAGGGTCGTGACCAGCACGGTGACGGCCACCCAGCGGGCGGTGCCATGACCCTCTCGGCGCGCCTGTGCGCTCGCCCCGGACACATGCGCCAGCCCGAACGCGATCGAACTCCCGACGTGCGCGACGAGGTCGCCGCCCGTGCCGGCCAACACGGCCCACACCACCCCGCGGAACAGGATCTCCTCGGGCAGGGCCACGAGGACCGGGATCCGGACCAGCACGTGACGCCGGAACTCGGTCCGGGACATGGCGCGGATCCGCTGGTCGGCCAGCCGCGCGCCCAGGCGCGGTCGGGACCGGACCACGGCGACCACCGCGCTGCCGGCCGCGAGCGCCACGAGGGTCCAGGGCACCGCCGCTGCCACGCCCACCCAGGGCGGGGCGACGGCCACCAACCATGCCGCACCGACCAGGGCCGCCAGCACGACGCCCGCAGGGGCCACCACGTCGCGCCACCTGGCGGGCACGAGCTGCACGACGTTCATCCACGCGACCACGGCGACCACGACCACGACCGCCGTCCCGGCCTGGTCCGGGGCCGCGGTCACGGCTGGCCGGACGTCGCGAGCTGGTCCGCCAGTCGCTGCGTGTCGGCCTCGGTCCAGCCGTCGGGGCCGGTGATCGCGGCCCATGCGCGGGTGTTGTCGGCGACGGTGTAGTTGTGGCCGTAGCCGTCCGGGACCGAGGCGGCGGCCGGGAGGTCGATGAAGACCTCCCACATGGTCACGACGGGGGTCCACGCGAAGTGGTCGGACAGGTCCGGGCCGCGTTCGCTGTCGAGCAGCCAGTCCGGCTTGTCGATCGCGATGTCGGGATCGAACCAGACCACGGGATCCGAGGAGTTCTGCAGGTAGACGACCCGGGTGGGACCCCATGGTTCGCCCGAGGGGCTGGGGGTGTCGATCTCGGTGCCGCGGGCCATGAATCGAACCGTCCGACCCGTGTCGTGGACGGGCAGCCATGGTGGCGTGCCGGGGTTGCGGGTCTCGATCAGCCGGTCGTGGAGGCCATCGACGAAGGGGGGGCCGACCAACAGCGCCCCGTCGACGGGTTCGTTGAGGATGTTCGGGGAGGTCAGGACCGCCTCGGCGCCGAGCGAACCCAGCGACATGCCGTACAGGTACAGCCGTGGTCGGGTGGCCTCGGGGACGCTGGCCCAGTGGTCGTGGATGGTGTCGAACACGGCCAGGGACTCGGACCGCACCGCGTCCTGGTCGGCCAGCAACGAGATCCAACTGGGCAGGTAGGAGTACTGCACGCCGACGATCGCGGTGTCGCCGTTGTGGAGGTACTCGATCGGGTCGACGCCGTGGGGATCCAGGAAGCCGGTGCCGGTCGTGGAGGCCACGACCAGGACCGAACGGGTGAAGGCGCCCGTGCGTCGGAGTTCGGCCAGGACCAGGTCGGCGCGGGCTTCGGTCGTGTCGGCCGATCGCAGTCCGACGTAGACGCGGATGGGTTCACGGGACCCGCCCCCGCTGAACCGTTCGAGGTCGTCGAGGGTGGGTCCGGTCGCGACGAAGCTCCGCCCCTTGCGACCGAGGCTGTCCCAGGCCACCAAGGAATCCGGGCTGCCCGATCGGGCCGGGGACACCGGGGGGACCACGCCGACGTCGGTGGCGGCGTCGCGCGGGGCCGACACCTGGTTGGCGAGGGCGAAGAACCCGGTCACGATGACGCCGTTCCACAGCCCCCAGGCGACCAGCAGTGCGACGAACGTGGCGGCCACGCGGGCCTGGCGGGCCGGGAGTCGTCGTCCCAGGCGCGTGGACATGGACCGGAAGGAACGGCGGATGCCGCGCGCCAGGGCCAGCAGTGCGGCCGCCACGGACAGGGCCACAAGGGCCAGTGGTGGCCAGGTGGCCGGGGTCGTGGGTGCGATCCCCATCAGGAGTCGGACGTCGTTCTGCCAGCCGACGTGCCGCCACATGGCGGCGGAGATGGCGACGACGAGGACGCTGAGCATGACGGCGATCACGATCTGTCGTGGACGACCTGTCGGCAGTGGCAGTCCGAGCTCGCGCCACGTCCACCTGGCCAGGACCCCGATGCCGTAGCCGGCCGCGAGCAGGACCCCCGACACCAGCCCCTGTGCGACGCTGCCGCGGGGGAGCAGTGACGGGAACAGTGACAGGGCGAACAGGATCCCGCCGACCGCGACGCCGGCCGGGGACAACCCGATCCGTCGACCGGGACCGCGTCCCATCCGATCGCTCGACCCGCCGGTGCCGGTCCACCTCATGCCGAAACCGTCGGTGAGCCGATGGTCGGGGTCCTCGGTGCAAGGGTGCGAGATGTCAACTCACCGCCGGCGCCCAGGAGACCGCCGATGCCCACGGCTCCGACGATGCCCGACAACGTCGCGTCACCCGCGACGAGTTCGGCCGTGGCGGCCAGCACCAGGATCCCGACCCCGACGCCGGCGACGCGGATGGCCGTGGCGAGGCGGCGGGGGCCGATGGCGGCCACGGCGGCAACGAAGGCCGCGGTGAGCCAGGTGACCGACCCGGACGGGAACGTGGTCCCGGCCACGCTGGTCGGCAGGAGTGCCTGGAGGCCGGTGGCCAGCGCTGCTGCCAGTACCGCGGCCACGACGACCCGGACACCGGCGGCGCGGTCCGACCATCGCCGGGCCAGGCCCGCCAGCACCAGCACGACCCACAGCCCCCACGGGGGCGACACCACGCCCACGGCGACCTCGGCGACCTGGGTCGCAGCCGGGGTGGTGTGAGTCGCGATCCACGTGGTCACGGGGCGGTCGAGCAGGAACAGTTCTTCGCGGGCGAACAGGTCCTGCACGGCGATCCCGGCAACCCAGGCGGCCGCGCCCGCCACGGCCAGGCTGAGCGTCCATCCCAGTCCGCGAGCCGCGCCGGGGGTGGTGCGCGCGCGGGCCCAGGCCAGCGGGACCGAGAATCGGCGTGCCACCCACCGCATCGCCGGGCGTGCGGCCACGTCGTCGAGTCGGGCCCGCACCTGGTCGGTGCGTGCCAGCAGGCGGCGCGTGGTCCACCGCAGCACCACCGCAAGGACCACCAGGGCCAGCAGGATCAAGGACGCCCGTCCCGCGATGCGTTCGACCCGTCGCCAGGAGGCGCCCGCGAGGTAGCCCAGCATCACGAAGGTGGTGGCCCACGCGACGCCGCCGACGACGTTGAACGCCAGGAAGCGGCCGTAGGGCATCCGGGCCATGCCGGCGACACCGGGGATCAGTGCCCGCAGCAGGGAGGTCCAGCGGCCGAGGAACACGGCCCGGCCGCCCTTGTCGGTGAGGTAGGCGGTGGCGCGGGCGACCTTGTCGGCGAAGCGACGGTGGAACGGTGGCCAGGCCAGGATCCGAGGTCCGAAGTGGCGGCCGACCTCGTAGCCCGCGGAGTCACCGGCGATCGCGGCCACCGAGGCCACCGCGATCATGACCGGCAACGACGCGTTGCCCGACGACACGACCACGCCACCGAGCAGGACCGCGAGTTCGCCGGGCAGGATCAGCCCGACGAACGCGGCGGCCTCGCCGAACGCGAGCAGCCCGACCAACCCGTAGGCCGCAGGGCCGGACAGGTTCAGGATCGCGTCGACGAGCCGTGCCATGGGGCGCCGTCCCGTGGTGTTTGGAGGTCGTGTGGACCGTATATCCATCGGTGTCGTGGATGTTCCCGCCGCCGTGTGGCGTCATGGCATCGAGGGGCACGGTGGACCGTCGCAGGTCGATCACCACGGGATCCTGGGAGGGACGATCACCTCATGGCAGTCCGACGCCAATCCGCCCGAACCACATCGTCGCCACATGCCTGCGGGCCGACCTCACCGCCGGGCGGGCGTCGCGAGCCTGGGGAGCAGGGCCAGGCCGATCGGTATCGGGAGCCAGTGGCTGATCAGCCGCCACCCCAGCACCGTCGTCGTGGCGGCCGCCGCCGGTGCGCCGGACGCCATCAGGGCACCGACCATGGCCGTCTCGACGATGCCGACGCCGCCGGGTGTGAGCGGCACGGCGGCGGCGATCTGTGCGACGACGTCGGCCACCAGGACCGCGGTCAGTGGTGTGCCGGCGCCCACCGTCATCGCGAGGACCAGGACGACGGCGATGTCCAGGACCCAGTTGACGGTGGCCAGCAGGGCCGCTCGACGCAGCAGTGCCGGGTCGGTCGCCAGCGCTCGAACGTTGGCCGCGCCGCGGCCGACGCCGTCGGCGATGGCCGTGGGGTCGAGGCGCGCACGCAGGAAGGACGGCACCACGCGTTCCAGGAGTCGTCGGACGCGGACGGCGAATGCATCCGGGTCGCGCACGGCGAGCGGGACCAACGGTGCGATCGCCACCACGGCCACCGCGGCGACGGCGGCGGACAACCCGATCCGGCCGGCATGGCCGCCGATCAACCCGATCGCCGCACCCACCGGCAACAGCACGCCCAGGATCGCGGACGACAACAGGCCGGCACCCCAGACCGCCGACCCCGTCCGGACCGGGTCGTACCCGCGACTCCGGAAACTGGACACCATGATCGCCAGGGCGGTCCCCGACCCGCCGGGCAACGCCCGGCCGACCGCGTTGCCGACGAGGGTGACACGCTGCACGAAACTGCCCTGCACCGCCTGGCCCGACCGGCGCAGCAACACCGTCAACAACTGGCCGTACGCGGCCAGGCTGGCCGCTTCCAGCACCACCACCACGACCGGGAGCCACCACGTGGCGCGCGCGATCGCCTCGCCCGTTCCCCGCAGCCCGGCCAGCTGCGGAAGGACGAAGTGGACGCCGAGTCCGATCGCGACCATGCTGGCCAGGGACCGTGCGATCCGGGCCCGCGGGGTCACCGTCGCATCGGCGCCCATGTTCCATCCCCGTCGCCGACGTCCTCGGTCGGAGCACAACTTCTTGCTGACCCGCAGCACCGGCACACGCCGTCGTCGGTCGCGGGCCTCGGACGGGCCGCGATCGCCGCCCCCGACCACCGACCACGCCACCGTGGCGATGCCCCGGACACCAGGAGTCAACACATGACCGACCCCAGCCACCACCGACTCCGACCGTGGACGACCCTGTCGGGCGCCCGAATCCTGCGTCGACATCCCGGCGTCCGCCAGCCCGACCAACTGACCCGAGGAGAACGCGCCGCCGACGTGATTCGCAACGGCATGGGCTCGTGGGCGTTCGTCGTGGTCGCGCTGAGCTTCCTCGCCGTCTGGATGGTCGTCAACGGCAGCAGCGGATTCGACCCGTACCCGTTCATCCTGCTGAACCTGGTGCTCTCCTGTCTCGCGGCCCTCCAGGGCGCGATCCTGCTGATCGCGGGCAAGCGCTCGGACCAGATCTCCTCGGAGTTGGCCGTCAACGACTTCGACACCGACGAGGCCGCCCTCCGGCAACTCGCCGAGCTTCGCCACGCCGTCGCCGACCTCGAGGTGTTGCTCCGCCGATCGTTGGGCGACGAATCCGACATCGCCGAGCCGAACAGCTGAGCCGGTCGCGGGGTCGTTGTCCCGGGCAGCCGGGGGTGTCTCCCGTCGCCTGGCCCTCGGCGTGGTCGCGGACGGCGCTCGCGGGTGGGAACCGCCCCGGCCGTGGCGGCGTCGAACGGCGTGCGATGGCAGGGGTGCAGTTCAGGGATGTCCCTGAGGTACCACGACGAGACGTCACTACGCTCGCACCACCCGCGGCGTCGCACCTGCCCAACGCCCCCGAGGAGGCCCCGTGGATGGATTCCTGGCCGGTCGTCGATCGTGGTGGTCCGCGGCGGTCGTGGGCGTGCTCGTCGCGCTCTCGCTGGTGCTGGCGAGCCCGCGTGCGACGGCCCAGGAACAGGACACATCGGCGTTCGGTCTGTCCGCGGAACGTGCGCTGGGCGAGGGCGCGGTGGCGGGTGCGTGGACGCCGGTGGTCGTCACGATCGCGCCGACCGTCCCGCTGTCGGGGGAGGTGGCGTTGGCCGTCGAGAACGACGGGGGCCGGACCGTCACCCGGGCCGCGGTCGAGGTGGCCGCGGGCGCGACCGAGCAGGCGTGGTTCCTGCTGCCACCGGGGGACGCCGACGTGCAGGTGTCGCTGCGGGCGGACGGCCGCGTCGCCCGTGACTCCCTGCCCCAACAGGGATCGGGGTCGGCACCGGTCGGGGTCCTCGACGACCCGGACTTCCCGGATCGGGTCGGGGCCGTCACCGACCCGCTGACGGGGGAGGTCTGGACCACGGTCGTGGTCGACCCGGCGATGCTCGACCTGGGGCCGCTGGCCGTCGAGGCACTCGGGACGATGGTCGCCGACGCACGGGTCCTGGACCGGCTGGGCGACGACCAGCGGTCGGCGCTGGCGACCGCGGTGGCCCACCAGGGACTCCACCTGGTCGTGACCGGCGTGACCGCGGACCCGGGCATTGGACGGGCACCGGCGGTCGCGCCGGGCGGGGCGACCACGCTCGACCTCGGCCCCGGTGCGTGGGGGCTGGCCGTGACCGGCGACGAGGTGCTCGCGGCCGAGGACGGTGCTGCCAACGGCGCCACGGTGACGTCCGGGCGCGGACGGGTGACGTGGCTGGCCGCCGGTGTCGGCGATGATGCGTTGCAGTCGCCGCGCATGTGGGGCCGGGTGTGGACCGGGACGCCGGTGGCCTCGCAGTCGCCATGGGACCGGACCCAGCCGATCGACGCGTGGTCGCTCCAACAGCGGGGCCTGCGACTGCCGTCGTCGTGGGGCATGGCCGGGTTCGTGGCGCTGTACCTGGTCGCCGCGGCGGTGGTCGCGCGGGTGGGGCTCCGGCGGCTCCGCCGTCGCGAACTGGCCTGGGTGGTCCTGTCCGGCATGGCCCTGGTGCTGGCCGGTGGGGCGTTCCTGGCATCGTCCGGCAACGACGTCGTCGGTGGACGGGCGGTGGCCGGGTCGACGTGGGTCGACGGCGTGGGGATGGAGCGACTGGTCGTGGCCGGGGACTTCACCGACGGTGACACGACCCTGCGGGGTCCGGGCTGGCAGGTCGAGAGCCTGTCGTGGCCGGGGACGGGCGTGGAGAGGACCGCGGACGGCACTCGACTGTCGTCGAGCGGCCTCGACGACATCGGACAGGCGTCGGTGGTGTCGGCGTCGCGGAGCACCGCTGCAGCACCGCCGATCGCGGTCGAGGCGGTCCGGTTGGCCGATCGCGTCCAGGTGGAGGTGGTGAACACGGGCGCGGTCACGCTCGAGTCGCTGCGCGTGTCGGCCGGTGACCTGGTCGCCGACGACGCCGAGGGCCGATCGCTCGGACCCGGCGAGACCCTGGTCGTCGACGTCGTCGACCCCGCCGGTGGCGACTGGGCACCCGAAGTGCTCGTGGAAGACGTGCAGGACTGGCAGGACGACCGTGCGCGGGCCAGTTTCGCGGGTTCGACCAACCAGATGGTCGACGACGCCGCAGCGCTGGTGTGGGTGCGGGCCGTTGGCACAGACCTGGTCCCGCGGCCGGTCGGGATCGGCCAGTCCGACCCGCAGGTCGTGGCGGTGGGGGTGACCCCGGCCCTGGGTGACCCGGGGGTTCCCGCACCGGCGGCGACCCTGGTCTGGCGGGAAGCGGTGGCGGGCGGGTTCGACGGGCCCGGGGTCGCCAACGAGACGTGGGTCCGGGTGTCGCCGGCCAGCGCCCAGGCAGTTGCCTCGATGTCGGTGAACCTCCCGCTGTCGACCGACGACGCCTGCGCCGAGTGGCTGGTGTTCGGCAACGACAGCCCGAACGGCGAGTCCCGCTCGCTCTGCGACGGCGAGCAGCCGGAGTGCCCGGACGGGGCGGAGTGCTTCGACGAGAACGGGGAGTGGATCGAGATCTGCCGTCAGGACGGCACCTGCGAGTCATGGGAACGCCAGGGTGCCTCGGCCACGAACTACCGGGTGTGGGACGTGGTGGACGGTGACTACCGCACGTGGACCGAGGACGTGGCGGCCGAGGTGGCCGCCGACCCGGGCCGCGTGGTGACCCCGCTCGGTGACGTCGTCGTCGAGATCTGTTGTGGGTCGGCTGCCACCAACCGGATCCGCGTCACCACGGGAGGTGGCTCGTGACCGACCTCGCGCCCCCACCCGCAGCCCCGGTCACCGGGCCCGCGTCGCCCGCGCCGGCAGGGCCGCCCGAGGCGTCGCCGACCGGGCCGACGCCGTTCGACGATGCCGGGACCGACCCCTTCGAACCGATCCGTCCGGCCGTGCGCATCCGGGGCCTGCGCAAGCAGTACGGCTCGGTGGCGGCCGTGGACGGGCTGGACCTCGACGTCCCGGCAGGCAGCGTCTTCGGCCTGGTGGGTCCCAACGGTGCGGGCAAGACCACGACGATGCTGTCGGTGGTGACCCTGCTGGTCCCCGACGCCGGGACGGTGGAGGTGCACGGCCACGACGCCCTCGCCGATCCCGCGGCCGTGCGATCGGTGGTGGGGTACATGCCGGACTTCTTCGGGCTCTACGACGGCATGTCGTGCAGCGAGTACCTCGACTACTTCGCGGCCGCCCACGGGCTCGCCCCGGAGCGGGCGACGGCCCAGGTCACGGACCTGCTGGAACTGGTCGGCCTCGACCACAAGGCCGACGTCGACGTGTCGGGACTGTCGCGCGGGATGCAGCAACGGTTGTCGTTGGCCCGGGCGCTGGTCCACGACCCGGCCGTGCTGGTCCTGGACGAACCGGCCTCCGGGCTGGACCCGCGAGCCCGGGTGGACCTGCGCGAGATCCTGCTCGCGCTGGGCGAGATGGATCGCACCATCATCGTGTCGAGCCACATCCTGGCCGAACTGGAGGAGATCTGCGACCGGGTCGCGATCGTGGAGGCCGGGCGGGTGCTCGCGTCGGGGACGCCGGCGGACATCCGCACCGGTGTGACCGGCGCCACGACCGTGCGGGTACGCCTGCATGTCGGAGCGGACACCGCGGCCGAGGCCATGGCTCGCGCGGTGGCGGTGGCCGCGACCGCGGGCGGCGTCCACGTCGGGTCGCGGGACACCTCGCTGCGCTTCGAGGTGGTCGGTGGCGAGCCGGCCGTGGTCGACCTGCTGTCCGCACTGGTGGCGGACGGGCTGCGGGTGATCGAGTTCCGTGAGGAGGCCGGCGGCCTCGAGCGACTGTTCATGGACGTGACCAGGGGGGTGATCCGATGAGCACGGGTGAGGTGGTCGCGCCGACCGGACGTCGCGGCTGGCGACCGCGATTGTCGCCGGTGGTCCGCCACGAACTGGCCGACCGATTCCGCGGCAACCGGGGTGGCCTGGTCGTGACCGGGTACGTGGGGGTGATGGGACTCGTGCTGGTGCTGCTGTACCTGCTGGTGTCGTCGCTGGCGGCCCAGGACATCGGGTTCGACCAGGCGGGCGTGGGCCGGTTCCTGTTCGAGAACTTCATCGCGCTGGAGTTCGGCTTCATGCTGTTCGTCGGGGCCGGGTACGCCGCCGCACAGGTCGCCGCCGAGCGCGAGCGCCAGACCCTGCCGCTGCTGCAGGTCACCGCGATGAGCCCGATGCAGATCGTGGCCGGGAAGTGGTGGGCGGTCGTTGCCTGGCAGGCCCTGTTGCTGGTCATGGGCATGCCACTGGCGGGCGCGGCGTCGTTCTTCGGCGGGGTCGGGGCGCTGGAGGTCCTGCTCGGCACGGTCCACATGGTCCTCGTCGCCGCCGCGTTCTCGGCGGTGGCGATCTGGATCTCGTCGGTCGTCCGGCGTACCAGCGTCGCCATCATCGTCACCTACGCCGCGCTGTTCGTCGTGCTGGTCGGGCCACTGGTCCTGGCGATCGCCGAGGCCATCGCCCGCGAGGACGTCCCCACGGCCTCGATGTACCTGCACCCGGGAACCGGGTTGGCGGCCGCGACCCTGGACGCCCACGGGTTCCCGACGGCCTCGATCCTGAGCCCGTTCGTGGAGGCCATGGCCTGGCGGGGGGACGGGGCCGCCGACTTCGACGTGCTGGTGGACGGCGCCGGTGAGGGCTGGCGGGTCCGCGTGCTGGCGGTGCAGTGGACGGCCTCGTTGCTGGTGACCTGGTTGGCCCTGTGGCGCGCCAGCCGTCGCGTCCGGCCCGGCCGGGAGCCGCGCTCGCGCCGCTCGCGTCGGAACGGGACGACGCCGGGGGATCCTGCCCCGGTGCCGGGCACGGCGATCGGGGTCGGGGTGCCGGGTCCCGCACCCGGCACGGTTCCGCCGCCCCCGCCGTCGGGCGGTCCGTCGTGAGCACCTCCGAGTCGGCGCTGGCGCGGGTGGTGGGGCTGGCACGTCGGCGCATGCGTGCGAACCGTGCCGTGGCCTTGGCGGTGCCGACGCTGGTGGCGGCCGGCCTCGGGGCCGTCGCGTGGACCGCCGTGGCACGGGTCGTCCCGGTCCCGGACGGGGGCCCGGCCACGGCGCTGGTGGCGCTGGCGGCCGCCGTGGTGGCCCTGGGCGTCGGGTTGGCCACACGGATCCCGGACCGGCTGGCGGCCTGGGCTGCCGACCACTGGCTGCAGACCCGTGACGCCTTCACCACCGCCGTGGAGTACGCCGACCGGGAGCCCGGTCCCCACGACGAGCTCGTTGCGGCCCAGCGGCTGGCCGCGGAGGAGTGCGCCGCCACGATCCGGACACTGCCGGGCCGGGTCCGGGTGCCGACGCGCCCGTTGGTGGCCGGCGTCGCGCTGGTGCTCGTCGCGGCCTGGTTGGGCGTGTCCGCGAACCCCGTCGAGGCGGAGCAGGCCGAACTGGCTCGGCAGCGTGCGCTGGTGGACGCCGAGGCCGAGGCGCTGGAGGATGCGGCCGACGCACTGGCCGACGATCCGGCGACCGCGGACCTGGCCCGGGAGTTGCGCGCTGCGATCGAGGAACTGGACGGGGTGGCCGCCGAGGAGGCCGCCGCGCGCCTGCGCGAACTGGCCGCGGCACTGCGGGCGGACGTCCCCCAGGACCTCGGGGCCCAGCGCACGGCACTGTCCGGGCTCGGCGGCGAACTGGCGACCGATCCGGTGGCCGATGGGGACACCGTGCGCGCCCAGCTGGACGCGCTCGCCGCGGAGCTGGAGGGCGTGGATCCGGCCGACACCGCGGCCCGGCTGGCAGAACTGGGGTCGGCGACCCAGTCGGGACTGCCCAGTGTCGGCGCCCACCTGCAGGCGGCGGCCGATGCCCTGGCCGCGGGCGACACCGCCGCTGCCTCGGAGGCCCTGGGTGCGGCCTCCGACGCCGTCGGCGCTGCCGCGGCCCAGCAGCAGGCCGCCGCCGCGGCCGCCGGGTCGGCGGCTGTCTCTTATACACA
>JAGXFT010000210.1 GCA_024637135.1 Nitriliruptorales bacterium
GCCTGCCAGCGCAAGGCCGCGAAGTTTCGCGACCAGCGACGGCCATTGCGGGTCGCCGGTGGCCTCGATGCCGGCGTGTGCGAGGGTGGCGGCGGCCCATCGGGTGGTGGCGCGGCGGCAGGCGTCTTCGTAGATCGCGCCTAGCCGCGCCAGCGAGCCAACCTCGTTCAGGGAGTCTTGGATGTGCTGGTGGGCGGCAAGCCGGTTGGGGTCGCGACGGTGCAGGATGCCCGCGAGGATCCGTTCCGCGGTGGGGGGGTCGGTGCGGTCGCGGATCTGGTCGCGTGCCGAGTCGACTGCGACCCAGATGTGGTTGGCGTCACGGCCCCGGGTGGCCGCGACATACAACTGTTGGTGGGAATCGGTGGCGGCGGTCAGGGCGTGGCAGACGTCCACGGTCATGCCTTGGGCGCGGTGGGCGGTGGTGGCGTAGCCGAGGTGGGCGTGGTTGGCGAGGTAGCCGGCGGGCAGCGTCACGGTGGCCTGGTCGCTGTGGCGGCGCACGTCGGCGGATCCGTTGCGGTTGACTTGGAGGATGGTCCACACGTCGCCGTTGACCACCCGCCCGCCGTTGGAGGTGGCTAGGCCGCGACGGTTGCGGCGTGTGACGATGTGGTCGCCGACGGACGCGTCGTTGTCGCGCAGCGCCACCGTGGGGCCGCCACCATCGACCACGCCGGCGGCGATCAGGGCAGTTCGCGCCCGTTCGGCCATGACGGCTGCTTGTTCGTTGTCGGGGACCACCATGAGCACCGACCGTCGCCCTGGGCCGTCGCCGTCGCCGTGGCCGGTGGCGTCGGCGTGCCAGGCTGCGAACAGCTGGGTTTCGACGTGGGTGGTGGTGCCGGAGTGGATGCGGCCACGCATGGCGTATTCGGCGAGGCAGGCGGGGTCGCGGACGCGCAACTGGAGGCTGGCGGCGGCTTCCCAGTTGGCGGTGAATCGGCGCACTTCTTGGAGTCGGACGGCGCCGTGGCGGTCGACGAGCAGGTCGAAGCTGCCACCGACGTGGATGGCGGCAAGCTGGGCCGGGTCACCCACAAGCACCACCTTGCCACCAGCACGGCGTGCCTGGTCGACGATGGCCACGAGTTGGTCGGTGGCGATCATGGATGCCTCGTCGATGAGCACGAGCGTCCCGGTGGGCATGGACCAGCGGCCTGCTGCGGTTTCGTGCAGCCACTTGGCGGTGTTAGCCGCCCGCACGCCGGCCTCCGTGGCGAGCACGTCGGCTGCTGCCTGCGACACGGTCAGTCCGAGGACCTGCCGGTCGTCGGACTGCCAGGCGTCGACTGCGGCACGCAGCGCACGAGTTTTGCCTGCACCTGCCGGGCCGACCAGCAGGCCCACCCGGCGGTCGTCGCCGAGAAGTTTGACCACGGCGTGACGCTGGTCGTCACCCAGACCGTGGGTGACAGCAGCCGCCTCCAACGTGGCGGCAGCGGCGGTGGGTGCACCAGACTCGGCAGCCGTCTGGAGCAGCCACGCTTCCGCGTCGATGGTGTGGGACAGCGCCCACCGGGCACGGCCTGGTCGGTCATACACGCTGGTGCCGTCGGACCGGCTCAGCCCGTCCGGGACCTCGACGATGTCAGGGGCGGACACCTGGACCAGCTGCGGGTCGGTGACCGTCGACGCCACCAGCCGTTCGGCCTGGCGCCGGAGTTCGTGGGCATCCAGCCCGGCCGGGTCGATGACGTCCAACGCCGCCCGCAGCAGGTCGTGGGACGAAAACGTTGCCCGCGGGCTGTCGGCGAGCCGCGCCAGCAGCTGGTCCGGGCCGGGCGCCGCCCGGTGGCGGTGCCGTTCGCTGCCGCGACCCGTGACGGTGTCGGCCAGCCCGACGAGCCGACGGCCCTGCGCTGTCGCGATCGTCTCCCATCGTGCGAGCGCCACGGCCGCCGGGAGGTCCTTCTTGGCGGGGCGGGTTGCCAGGGTGGCGTCCTGGGCCATGCGCCACTGCACCATCGGCGACGGCGGCACGCCGTACTTGGCCTCGTACGCGGCAAGCAGCACCTCGACGCGGTCAGTGATGGCACGCCGCCGGGTCGAAAACACGGCGATGAGGTCGTCGTCGATCCTGTCGATCTCGCGCAGCCCGTCCGGCCGGTCCCGCCATGCCACCCGGAGCCGTCGGGTCAGTTCGGCCTCCAGCACCCGGTTGTAGATGGCGCCGGCGCCGGGCTTGGCGGCCAACACCTCCCGGCCGTCCAACGCCCGCCACTTCCCGTCGTCACGCGTGCGAGCCCGGTTGAGAAGCAGGCAGTGGGTATGCAGCTGCATGTCCCCGGCCCGAGAGGTCCATTCGTTGAACCGCGCCACCACCAGCCCAGACGTGTCCAACACCCGCACCCCGTTGCGGCCAGCCCGCACATAGGCGGCATGGTCTTGCAGGTAGCCCAGTCCCGCGTCGACGGCAGCCATGTGGGCCGCCCACACCTGTTCCTGGACGTCGAGGTCGCCTGCCGCCCACAGGATCGACACGGACTTGACTGGTGAGAACGTGCAGTCCCACGCCGCCACCGACGCCTGCGGGCCGCTGCGTCTGGCCTCGTGGGCAGCCATCCACCGGCGGTAGGGATCGGCGTCCCCGTCGCGGTCCTCGTCCGCAGCCGCGGCTGCCGCGGCGACGGCTGCGGTCGCCTTGGGCTGGCGAAACGGCCGCCCGACATGCCTTCCGGACCCGTCGGGATGCAACGCCTTGTCGAACAGGCCCACGAACACGTCGTCACCGACCGGGCCGGACAGGCCCAGCTGTGCGGCGCCGCCGCCCCACCAGGCATTGCCGGGCGCGTACAGCCGCTCCCGCAGCGTCTGCGACATGTCGCCGGTGCCGGCCAGGTAGTAGTCGGCCATCCCGGAGCGGACCTGCCTGATGTAGTAGTCCACCGCACCACCGGCCCTGACCTTTTTCACCGACAGCACCGCGCACCCGTCGTCCGACGTCACCCAACCACTGCCACACCACCCCGGCGTGGTGTGACACCCCTGTGCGCACGCTGCACACCGACTGGATCTGGCGATGCATAGGTGTGAGGACTTTGGTGACGGCCGGGTGACGGCAGGTCGGAACAGGTCGTGCGCAGATCGCACGACTGGTACGCGAGGTGTCACACGAGCAGGGCGGGGTGAGGCAGTGGTCTAGCAAGCCCTGACCAAGGCCTTGCTGTGTTCGACCACCCACACCATCGGCAGCTGTCCGACGATGACCATCGGGGGGACCAGTGCGTTCGCGAGACGACGTCGTCTGGGCTCGAGCACGTCGCAGACATCCTGCGCCGGATCGTCGCGCAGCAGGGATGGGACACCCGACTCCCGCAAGGTCTGCTCGACGGCTCGGGCAGCCCGCTTTCCACAGGTCCGGGGATCGAGCTGTGCCCGGAGCACATCGATGCCGAGACTGCGAGATGCCTGGAGCGGCGCCAACGAGTCGAGCCGGATGGCGAACCGTCCGCCACTCATCGGCATGAGGACCTGATCCGACATGGCCGCAGGAAGGAACCGATCATGACCGCCCACTCGACCAACGACAACCGCGGCCATCCCCCCGATGCGCTGCACGCGATGCTTCGGGCGGGGGCCCGCGGTCATCTGCCGACCCAGGCCGCAGTGGACCTCCTCGCCGACCACGGCACATGGCCCCAACGCCTCTTTCGAGCCGGTCACGTCGACACCTGGACGGCCACGGCCGGCGACCCGGCGATGGCAGCCATCGACTGGCAGACCGTCACCGAGCGGCTGACCGACACGACCGGCCGCGGCTTTGCCGCATCGAGCTCCGAACTGTCGATCCTCGCCGTGGCCATGTCACTTGCCGGGCATCTCGACGTCCGACTCGGCGAACTGCTCCCGCGGCTGGACGCCACCAACACCGCGCTGGTGGCCACCGCAATCACCACAGCGTGCAACAGCGGAGTCAGCCTGACAGCGCACCTGCCACCAGCCGCCGCGACCGTCGGCGACCTGCCGGCTGCCACCCCGCCCCGCGACGCCACCACCACGGCCGGCCCCCACCATGGCCGCCGGCGCTGACCATTCACACCGGGCCAAGGCTGTGGGCCGGGCCGAGGCCGGACCACCAGGAAGCTGGGGGAGTGGTCCCAACGGCGTCGCCAGGACCAGCTTTCGTCTGGTGCCATCGTGTACACCGTCCCCGGCCTGAAGGGGGAGGGTGTACACGGCTTGTACTCCACGAGAATGGCGTGCAGCCGATCCTGCAAGAGCCAGTCGCGGGGCCCAGGTCGCACAGGCTCGTCGACCCGGGGGGCAGCGAGCGACCGAGCG
The DNA here is from genome assembly GCA_024637135.1 of Nitriliruptorales bacterium. Taxonomy (GTDB): domain Bacteria; phylum Actinomycetota; class Nitriliruptoria; order Nitriliruptorales; family Nitriliruptoraceae; genus Salsipaludibacter. The sequence goes on from JAGXFT010000210.1 coordinate 4,285, forward strand.
TCGGCACCCTGTTGCTCATCCCTCTCGCGGGCGATGCTCGTCGACGTCTTGGCGTCGAAGGCGGATGACACGCCCGAACTTGTACGCCGTGAGCTGGCCGTCGTCGATCAGCCGGTAGACCTGACGCACGGTCACCCCCAGTGTCTTGGCGGCCTGCTTGGTGCTGATCCGCTCGTCGCCCATCAGAAACTCCTCAGCCGGTCGTGCGTGCAGGATGCCACGAGCCCTGTCTCGTCGGATGGTCCGTTGGCGGCGGGGCACTTGGTCGGGGGACTCAAGGTGTGGCGTAGCTCGTCGCGCGCGTCCTTCGGCTGTCGGGCAGCTGCCCCTTGGGACGTGCAGGGAGCTGGGGCGGTGGTCGGGCCCGGTGGTGGCGACCACCCTCCAGGTGCCTGCCGGTGACGGGTTTGGTGACGGCATCTTGGACGGTGACGGGGTTGGTAACGGGTGTGGTGACCGTTTGCTGACGGCCGTCTTGGAGGGTCGTGGCAGTCCATTCCTGGAGCTGCCACATGTCGAACGTTCCTCCCGCCCCGTACGGGCTCGTGACCTGCCGCTGGACCCGCCTGTCAGATGACGACCGTGATGCGCATGCGTTGCGGCTGGTCGGGACGACCGCCGCCAAGGCGCGCATCGGTGAACCGGAGGGCGCGGCCCGCTATGGCCGGCTGGTGGAAGCGGCCGCAACCGGTGATCCCGAGGCCATCGCGTGGTTGGCGTGGAGTCACCGTCCCAAGCTGGCCCATCGGGGCCATGACCTGTATCGGGCGGATCCGGCCGAGTGGGGGTCGGTGTGCCTGGAGATCCTGTACTCGACGGTTCGTCAGGCCGTGGCTGCGGACGTCACGTCATCGCGGTGGTGTCGCCGGTGGATGGTCCAGCGGATGTGCGCCCAGCTTGCCAGGCATGCCCGCACCGAGTGCGACCGGGTTCGTCGTGAACGCACCTGCACCATGGTGCACCTCGACACGGCCTCGGCATCCAGACGGTGGGTAGGTCCCGGCGGTGGGATGCGGCCGGGTCCATCGGCCGGTCGCCGGCTCGAGGAATCACCGCCACACGGCTTCGCGGCCGCGGTCACTCCGGAACTTCGGGACGCACTCATCGAGGCGCTCGCCCAGGTCGACGTCGCCGCCCGGGAGGCGTTGGTGGCGCTGGCCGACGACGGTTCCCCGGGGCAGCTGCAGGCGATCGCCGACCGGCACCACATCTCGGCGGCGGCGTTGCGGCAGCGGCTGCATCGCGCCCGTCGACGGCTGCAACCGCAACTGGCCGGCTGGATGGCCGCGGCATGAACGTGACCGGGTTGATGCCGATGGACACCGTCCACATCTCGCTGCTGGCGTTTCGCCGCGACGACGGCGACCTCATCCACGCCGTGCTGGTGTGGACCGACTACGGCGGACGCCATCTCCGCCGGCTCGACGATCCCGTGCGGGTGGTGCCCCACGCCGACCGGATGGAGGTCGCCGGCCTGCAGGCGTCGGAGCCGTCCGCCGGTGCCGGCTGGCGGTCCTGGCTGCTGGCATCGGTTCCACCGGCGCTGCGCGCCGTCACACCCGATCAGGCGGCCGACAGGCTCGCGCAACTGCTCGGGCAGGACCAGCCATGACCCGGCCCGGCACCCGAGAACGTGATCGGCGGTGGACCGCCGCCTTGAGGTATGCCGCGCATGGCTGGCCCGTGGTGCCGCTCGCGTCGCCCGCTGGGCAGGGCTGTTCGTGTCCTGCCGGGCCAGACTGCTCGTCGATCGGCAAGCATCCACGCACCCGCGACGGGCTGTACAGCGCCACGGTCGACCCCGGCCAGGTCGCCCGGTGGTGGCGGCGATGGCCCGACGCCAACATCGGGGTCGTGACCGGCCGGGCATCCGGGATCGTCGTGCTAGACATCGACCTGCCCAACGGCCCGACCTCGCTGGCGCAGCTCCAGTCCGACCACGACATGCTCCCGGCGACGCTGACCCAACGCACCGGGTCCGGTGGCTGGCAGCTGGTATTCACCCGCCCGGACGGCGGCATGCGCAACCGGGCCGGGATGGAGCCCGGCATCGACGTGCGCGGCGACGGCGGCTACATCGTCGTCCCACCCTCGATGCACGCCTGCGGCGACCGCTACCGATGGACCAACCGCACCCCACCCGCCCCGCTGCCGACCTGGCTCATCGACAAGATCCACCCACCGACACGCCGACCCCTCAACACGGAACAAGCCGCCGCCGTTTCGACACCGGTTGGTGACCGATACGGCCGCGCCGCCCTGGCCGGTGAACTCATGGGCCTGGCCCGGACACCGGAAGGCAGCCGCAACCACTCCCTCAACCGCGCTGCCTTTCGCCTCGGCCAACTCGTCGGTGCCGGCCTTCTGGATGACGACCTCGTTCGACGACGGCTCACCATCGCCGCCCAACAGATCGGCCTGGGAGCCCGCGAGGCCATGAGAACCATCGACTCCGGAATGACTGCGGGCATGAACGATCCGCGTCCGGTCCAACGCCGCGTGGCATCCCGCGCCTGAGCCGGCGGGCCGAATGCTTGCCGCTGCCCACAGCCCAGCCTCGACATCTCACCAGCCGTGAGGCATCGAGATCCGATCCAGCTCTCAGCGTCGGACACAGGCCGGAGGGACGTACGTCGGTCTCCGCCGGTGCCGCCGAGGCCGAAGCTGATTTGGCGTGTGGTGGCCGGTTGCGGGCCTGGTGACGGCATTCTTGGTGGTGGCAGGTTGGTGACGGGTGTGGTGACGATTTGCTGACGGCGGTCCGGAGGGTGGTGTGCAGCTCACTTCGGCCTGCTGCCACAGGTCATGGACCGGATGTATCACGCGGGACGCGACGCGGCCCTAGTGTGGAACGACCGTCCTTGGGGAAGAAGGCATCCATGTCCACGCGCTCGTCCACGCTGTCCGTCACCGGCCTCGCCGTCGCCGCCCTGCTGGGGTCGGCGCTGGTCGCCGGTCCCGCCGCCGGCCAGGACCCACCGGAACTGGACGGTGACGGCGCACCCGCGCCGATCGTCCGCCGCGACGAGACGACCGGTGCCGTTCGCACGGTGTCCTTCGCATCCGACGCCGGTACCGGGACGGGCGGGGAGCCGGTGGACGTCGCCGGCGAGTTCCTCAGCGCGGAGGCCGACCTGCTCGGCGTGGCACGCGACGACCTCGTCCTGGACACGACGGTGCCCTCGCCCGGCGGTGCGGTCCACGTCTGGTACGACCAGGTGCTGCAGGGGCTGCGCGTCCACGGCGCCAGGGTCGGCATTACCGTCGCCGCCGACGGTGCCGTGGCCCATGTCGCGAGCTCGCTCGTGCCGGACCTGAAGCTGGTCGGCGCACGCCGGCTGGACGCTGCCGACGCGATCGTGGCCACCGGCCGCGAGGTCGGCGAGCGACCCGATCGGGCCGTGGGCAGGCTTCGTGCCGCTCCCGCCGCACCGGGACGCCCGGACGGGGCGGTCCGCGGACGGTCCCCGTTCGAGACCGGCTCGGACGAGCTGGACGAGGCGACGGCCGAGCCGGTCGCGTACCCGACGCGGCGCGGGCAGGCACGGCTGGCCTGGGAGACCGGCGTGCCGGTGACCGCCGAGGGCTTCTACGACGCGGTCGTGGACGCTGGCACGGGCACCGTGCTCGAGCTCGACAACCGCTGGAAGGACAACCACGGTCCCGAGGGCAACGTCTTCACCGAACAGCACCCCGACATCGCGGGCGCCGACCAGGACATCACGCCGTTCCCGTCCGACTGGATCACCGACGACACGACGGTCGGCAACAACGCCAACACCTGGCACGACCCGGACGGCGACGACAGCCCCGGATACCGGCCGGACACCGGCGACCCGGGCGACGCCGGCTACCAGCACTTCAACTACACCTACACCGACGCGATCGACACCAGCGGCGGGACCGACTGGATCACCGACCGTGACGCCGTGATCACCCAGGCCCACTACTACGTCAACATGCTGCACGACCGCTGGTACCAGTACGGGTTCGACGAGGCCTCCGGCAACTTCCAGGAGGACAACTTCGGCAACGGGGGCAGCGACGGCGACCGGGTCAACGTGCTGGTCGACTGGGACATCGAGGACGGCACCTGCTGCAACGCCACGATGAACACCCCGGCCGACGGCTCCAACCCCTGGCTGCGGCTGCGGGTCGGCCTGGAGCCCGACAACCTCGACATGCACCGCGCCATGAACGGTGACACCGTGACCCACGAGTTCGGCCACGGCGTGTCCAACCGGCTCGTGGGCGGCGGCGACCTTGGCGGTGGCGTCCAGGCCGGCGGCATGGGCGAGGGCTGGAGCGACGCCATGGCCAACACGGTCTGGAACGACCCGGTCTACGGCGAGTACAACAACGGCGACACCGACGACGGCATCCGGTCGACCGGCTACGACGACAGCACCCTGACCTACAGCGACCTGTGCTCGGGCGGCTGCCAGGTGCACAGCGACGGCGAGATCTGGGCGACCGCACTGTGGGACGTCCGCGAGGCCCTGGTGAACCGCTACGGGCTCGCCGCCGGCACGTTCCGCCACGAGCAGTTGATGATCGACGGGATGAAGAACACCCCGACCGACCCGACCTTCCTGGACGCGCGGGACGGCATCATCGCCAGCGGGGCGACCATCTACGGCGGCGAGGACACCTGCCTGCTGTGGCAGGCCTTCACCGAGGCGGGGCTGGGCGAGGACGCGTCCACCTCCGGGGACCGCGAGACCGGCTTCGACGGCGTCAACGTCCCGGTGGCCTGCATCCCGGCCGCCGACGCCGGCGGCCCCTACGCCGTCGACGAGGGCGCGACCATCCAACTGGACGCGAATGCGTCCGCGCCCGGCACCCACCCGTCGGCCGGCGACCTCGTCACCTACGAGTGGGACTTCGACGAGGACGGGGACTTCGACGACGCGACCGGCGCCACCCCGACCTTCGGGCCGATCGGCGACGACGACGCGCGCTTCGTCTCGGTCCGGGTCACGTCCAGCGACGGGATCGCCGACACCGCCACAACCCCGCTGACCGTCGAGAACGTCGCCCCGACCGTGACGATCGACAGTGTGACCGCCGACCCCGACGAGGGCGACACGGTCACGGTCGAGGCGTCGTTCACCGATCCCGGCTGGCTCGACACCCACGACGCCACCGTGGACTGGGGCACCGGCGACGGTCCCGTCGCCGAGCCGATCGACTCGCTGACCCCCGGTGGCCCGGGCACCCCCGACCAGGGCTCCCTGACCGCGTCCTTCACCTACGGCGACAACGGACCGTTCACCATCACCGTGGCCGTGACCGACGACGACGACGGCACCGGCAGCGACGACGTCGAGGTGGCGATCGCGAACGTCGACCCGACCGCGGCGATCGACCCGGCCGGCTCCGAAGACGTGTTCGGGACCCCGACCTTCCTCCTCCACGCCGGCGAGGAGCTGATCGTCAGCGGTGACACCACCGACCCCGGCAGCGACGACCTCACCGCGTCGTGGCACTGGGGCGACGGCGACACCACCGACACCACGTCCCTGGTGAACCCCCCGGCGGCCGACCCGTTCCCGAGCCCGTCGGTGCAGCCGCGTGACCTCACCGACACCCAGTCGCACACCTACGGCGACGCCTGCCTGTACGAGCTGGTCTTCTCGGTGGCCGACGACGACGGTGGCGTGAGCCCCGACGACGTCGCGGCCGTGGTGGTCCAGGGCATCGCTGACGACAACCGCTCGGCCGGGTACTGGTACCAGCAGTACCGCGGCAAGACCGGCAACCTGCTGCCGCTGGCCGATCGCGAGTGCTACCTCGAGATCGTCGACCACATGAGCGGGGTGTTCCACGAGGTGATCGACGTGTCGACCTTCGCGTCGGCGCGGGACCTGCTCAAGGGGTCCGGTGGTCCGACCGAGGACAAGCTCGCGCGCCAGTTGCTGGCCGCGTGGCTCAACTGGGCCAACGGCGCCATGGAGCTGCACGAGTTGGTCGACACCGACTTCGACGGCGTGGCCGACACGCCGTTCTCCGACGCGGTGACCACGGCCGAGGAGGTCCTCCTCAACCCGGTGTACTCCGACGCCGACCGGCTCGCCCAGGAGGACGTGCTGGAGTCCATCAACCTGCAGGACCACTGATCGTGCGGATCGTCGGGCTCGCCCTGGCCGTCGTGCTGTGCGCAGCATGCGGTCGGGGCGAGCCCGTGTCCGGACCGTCCACGGACGCCTCGGCGACGGTCGTGCCGTCGGGATCCCCGGCAGCTACGTCCTCGTCAGCCGGTCCGTCGCCCAGCGAGCCATCCACCGGCGGGACGGACGAGGGGGTCGAACCCGTCCCCGAGGTCCTGGTGCCGGACGACGCCGGCACGTACGCGCTGGCCAACGGCACGTCCGTGGCGGTGCGCTTGGATCGTGGGCAGGCGTGGGAGGAGCCGATCGTGGAGGGCGACGCCGTCGAGGTGACGCGCACCGCCTTCGAGTCCGACCCCGGTTACGACGAGTACGAGGTCCGCGCACGTACGTCCGGCACGGCCACGGTGACCTTCAGGGCTCCGGCTGCGACTGCACGCTTCTCCTTCGTCGTCGAGTAGCCCGCGACGCACCAGGCGGCTCCGTGTCAACGCGCAGGCCAGGTTGGCGGAGCATCATCGGCTCGGGCGTGGGCCGTGCGGCCGAGCATCCGAGGGTTCGGTGTGGGCTTCGGGCCGGGTGGTCGGGCCGCCCCGTCGGTCTCGGGCTCCGCTTGGTGCTCGCGCGCCCGCCGGCGACGAAAGAACGTCGTCGTGGACGTCCTTCGGGCGTGTTGCGCTCCGCGGGAGTCGCCCCGGCGGGCCGGCACGTTCATCGGGTCGTCGGGGCCGGTCCCGGGGTTGCACCACACCACCCGGCTTCGAGGTACCCGAGCACCGGGTCGACCGGGAGATCTATGCCATGCCGGTGTTCACGACCCTCCCGGCGACCGACCTGGACACCGCGCGAGCCTGGTACGCAGCGATGGGCTTCGTAGTCCCGGCCGAACTGGGGACCGGGCCGATGCGAAGCGGCGTTCTGGCGCGGGCGATGATGCGGGCCGACCTAACGGTGTACGTGCTGGCACGACCACGGCCGTTCAGGACCTGTCCGTGGTGGCCGTACCGACGTGAAGTAGCGCGTCGGGTCTGCCATCGCCAACGAACTGTTTGAAGACGTGCGATATCTGAGGGATCTCGACACTTTCGAAGGCAGGGTGCCAGCCCTCAGATAGCGAGCCCTCTCTCGGTCAAGTGCGATCTTGGGATGATTCGCGGAGGGCAAGACTGAAGGGCTCGCGCCCGGGTTGTGGGGCGGAGTAGAGTCGTTGGCGGCGGTTCGGGATGTGACTTGAACCAAGCGCCGGCATCAGGGATGCAAGCCGGTCACGCGGCCATCAGGCTCGTTCCCGGGTGTCCATCCCGGACCGTCTGTCTGCGTTGGACGTCGGCGATCATGCGTCGGTAGATCACGTCTGACAGTTGCCGCTTGAGGGCCCGGACGGCTTCCAACTTGTTCTTGCCCTCGGCGAGCTTGCGGTCGTAGTAGTCACGGCCGGGCCCGCCGTGACGGATCTGGGTGACCGCGACAGTGTGGATGACCTTGTTGAGTTGGCGGTTGCCGCGTCGGTTGAGTAGCCCTGTGAAGCTCCTATGGATGTCAAGCGGCGATGTGGGTGGTGTCGGGAGCGGTGAGCCACGCGTGGATCTGGGTCTGGGTGGCGGGGTCGCGGGTGAGGCCACGTTCGATGCGCGAGAGCCGCTGGGTGGTGATTTCGAACTGGTCGGCGACGATGCGCAGCGGCTGGCCGGTCTGGATGCGCAGGTCGCGGAGTACGGCGCCGCGCGGTGCGAGTGGTAGTGGTCGGGTGATGGCTCGGTGGACCTCACGAGCGATGTAGCGCTTGAGGCAGCGGGTGATCTCTCGGGTGGAGAGTCCCTCGGCAGTCCGACGCGCGACGTAGGCGATGGTGCGCTGATCGCAGGTGCGTCGGGACATCACGATGGTCCACAGGGCGTGGTTGGCGGAACGGTCGCCGCCACGGTTGAGTAGCCCTGTGTCAAGCTGTGGCGGCGAGGAGTCGTTGGTGGCCGCCGTGTTTGGTGGGGTCGTAGGGGGTGTGGTCTTGCCAGCAGCGCCAGATCACGCGGATCCAGGCGCGGGCGAGGATGCGGATGGCGTGGGGGTGGCGCAGGTTGCGGTCGCGGGCGCGTTGGTAGATGTCAGCGGCCCAGGGTGAGGCGTGTCGGGAGTCGTCGGCGAAGTTGACGATGGCGTCGCGCAGTTTCTTGTCGCAGGCGAACCGGAAGGTGACGGTGTGCAGCTTGCCGGAGCTGCGGGTGGAGGGTGCTGCTCCGGCGAGTGCGGCGAGCGCGTCGTCGGTGGGGAATCGTCCGCGGGCGTCGCCGATTTCGGCAAGCAGGGTTGCCGCGCGGATGGTGCCGCCCTTTGGCAGGGACGTGAAGATGTGGGCGTCTGGGTGATCGGTGAGGTCGGCACGGATCTGTCGTTCGAGATCGGCGATCTGGATGTTGAGCCGTTCGATCGCATCCACCAGGGCCACGGTCACGGTGGCGCGGGCGTCAGCTTCGGGGCCGCGGATCCCGGCGGGTGCCGTGAGGAACTGGGCGAGCAACGCGGCGCCGGTCTTGCCGCCGGGGTAGCCCTGGCGGGCAAGCCACGCGTCCAGCCGTTTTGGTGACAGCCACGCTGCCTTGTCGGCGGTGGGAAACCGTCGCAGGAACGCCAGCGAGATCGGTGAGTCGAGCCGGTGGAACAGCCCGATGGCGCCGGGCAGCGCGATCTGGAGGTTGGCCAACAGCTGGTTGCCCAGCGCGACACGAGCGCCGATCAGGTCCTTGCGGGCGCGAGTCAGGACCCGCATCGCGCGGGTGGGTTCGCTGTCGCGTTCGAGCGGTTGGAGGCGACGTCGATCGGTACGCAGCACGTCGGCAAGCACGAATGCGTCGAACGCGTCGTCTTTGTTGCCGGCGGAGCCGTAGCGGCCACGCAGGTTCTTGAGCTGGCGTGGACTGATCACGAACACCTCGATGTCGGCGGCGAGCAGGGTCTCGACCACGGGTCCGTCAGGCCGTTCGATGGCAACTGCCTTGACGCCGTGGCGGGCGAAGCGACGCAGCATCGTCGCCAGTCCCGCGCCGGTGTGCGGGAAGTCGTAGCCGGCCACCAGTTCACCCAGGTGGTCGACTACCGCCCCGACATGCGATTCGGATGCCCAGTCGATTGCGCCCGTGGGCGCAGGGATGCCATGCTTCATCATGGAGCCTCTCACTGGTTGCGTCAGTGGCGAGCGCTCCCGGTTCGGGACGCGCGGCCGGAGGCTGACTGCTCGGCGCTCGAAGCGCATGGCCCTGTCGCCGGTTGTGCGCGTCCCGGACCACCCGGCCCTGCAGAACTCAACCTGGCCCTCGAGGGGCAAGACGGTGTGGCAGTGACCGAACAGTCCGAGAACGCCACCGGCATCTGTGCCGGCACCCCAAGCATGCCCAGTCAGGCGGTGCCGGTTGGTCTTGCCTGACGAGGCCCGGATTGGTGCGACCCCGCACAGGTGGGCGAACGCCGCCTCGGAGTGGAGACGCTCGGGGTTATCGCCGGCGGTGACCAGCAGCCGGGCGGCGGTGTGGATGCCAACC
>JAGXFT010000029.1 GCA_024637135.1 Nitriliruptorales bacterium
CAGGTGTCCCGGGCGACGTGGCCGCGATCGCGCGCGAGCGCCCGCCGCCCACGCGCTCAGCCGGCGACCAGCGGCGCCGGCTCGGCCGCGGCGCGGGACTCGCCTCGCCGGCGGGCGAAGCGCAGGTACAGCGACGGCACCACGAACAGGTTCAGCAACGTGGCGCTGATGAGCCCGCCCAGGATCACGATCGCCATGGGATACTCGATCTCCTGGCCCGGGATCTCCCCGCCGATGATGAGTGGTATCAGCGCCAGCCCGGTCGTGAACACCGTCATCAGGATCGGCACGAGGCGCTCGGAGGCACCGCGGATCACCAGGTCCATGCCCAAGGGCATGTCTTCGACCCGTTCCAGGTGCTGGTAGTGGCTGATCAGCATGATGCCGTTGCGCGCGACGATGCCCAGCACCGTGAACAGCCCCACCAGCGATCCAAGCGACAGCACGCCGCCGCCCAACCACGCGGCCAACACGCCACCGACCAGGGCGATCGGCAGGGTCAGGAAGGACAACGTCGCCAGGCGCCAGTCCAGGAACGAGGCCTGCAACAACAACAGGACCCCGACGGCGGCCGCGATGGCAAACAGCAGCAGTCGATCCTGGGCCGCCTCGCGCTCGGCGTACTCGCCCAGGAGCTCGGCCCGGAACTCCAACGGCCAGGCGACCTGGTCGAGCCGGTCATCGAGGTCGTCCACGACCGCACCCAGGTCGCGTGTCCCGTCGAGGTTGGCCCCGACGTCGATGTTGCGGGCGAGGTCCTCGTGGTGGATCACGTTGGGCGTCCCCACCACGTCGATCGAGGCGACGTCCTGCAAGGCGACCCGGGTGCCCGCCGGCGTGTCCAGCATCAGGTTCCGCACGTCGGTGAGGTCCTGGCGCGTCTCCGGCGTGCTCCAGACCTGGACGTCGTAGGCCCGCCCGGCCCGGAACAGGTCGCCGGCCTCCTCGCCGGCCAGCATGTAGGCGGCCTGCCGACGGACGTCCCCCGGCTTGAGCCCGTGGTCCAGCGCCGCGTCCAGGTCCACCTCGACCCGAATCTGGGGGATGTCCTCCTGGAATTCGACATGGTTGTCGGCCACACCGGGGATCTCGCCGAGCAGGTCGTTGACCTCGCCGGCCTTCTCGCGCAGCAGGTCGAGGTCCTGGCCGTAGATGCGCACCGTGATCGCCTCACTGGACCCGGTCAACACCTCGCGAATGCGTTCCTTCAGGTAGGTCTGCACGTCACGGAAGATGCCCGGGTAGCCGTCCACGGTCGCCTGGATCTCGTCGACGGTGTCGTCGTAGTCGACCGACGGATCGACCGAGACCCAGTTCTCCCCGAAGTACATCCCGACGACCTCGTCCATCAGCAGGGCCTGCCCGATGTGGGACCCGGCGTTGCGCACCCCCTCGATCTCGAGCAGTTCGGCGTTGACCTTCTGCGTGGTGCGGACCATCTCGGGCTGGGACGTGCTCGGGGTGCCGAGCCAGTGCATCAGGAAGTCGCGCTCCTTGAACGACGGCAGCAGGTCGTGTCCGAGCGTGGGCACCACGATGAGCCCGGCCATGACGGCCACGGCCACGCCGGAGAGCGCCGGCGCGGGTCGACGCACGATCCGATCCAGCACCGCCGTGTAGCCACGCTTCAACGGTGCGATCAGCGGGGATTCCCGGTGTGCCAGCGACCCGGGAGAGCGGAAGAAGATCAGGCTGAGGGCGGGGGTGACGGTCAGGGCCACGACCATCGACGCCAGCAGGGCGAGGGCGTAGGAGGTCGCGAGCGGTCGGAAGAAGGACCCCGACAGGCCTTGCAGCATGAAGATCGGGAGGATCGCGACGACTTCGATCAGCGTCACGTAGACGATGGCGCTGCGCACCTCGAGCGAGGCATCGAGGATGACCTTGGCCGTGGGCACGTCCGACCCGGCTTCGCGGTGCTGTCGCAGCCGCCGGACCACGTTCTCGATGTCGATGATGGCGTCGTCCACGATGTCGCCGAGTGCGATGACGAACCCGGCCAGGATCATGGTGTTGATCGTGGCCCCCCGGGCGTCCAGCACCAGTCCGGCCGCGATGAGGGACAGCGGGATGGCGACCACGCTGATGACCGCCGTTCGCCATTCCCACAGGAACAGGGCGAGCATCACGATCATGAGCGCCGCCCCGATGAGCATCGCGTTGCCGAGGTTGGCGATCGACTGCTCGATGAACGTGGCGGGACGGAAGATCGTGCTGTCGATCGCGATGCCGGGCAGACCCGGCTCCAGTTCGGCCAGGGCCTCCTCGACCCCCCGGGTGACGTCCAGGGTGTTGGCCCACGGAAGTTTCTCGACGATCAGCATCAGCCCGTCGCCGTCGTTGATGACCGCGTCGCCGATCAACGGCTGGTGGTCGCGCACGAGGTCCGCCACGTCGGCGAGGCGGACCGGCGTCGCCGTGTTCGCCGTGACGGGTACCTGCGCGAGGTCCTCGGCGGACACGATGGGCTGGTCATGACGCACCTGCAGCCGGTTGTCCGGCGTGGTCACCCACCCCCCCGTCCCGATGAACGTGCCCTCGTTGTGACCCGCCAGACCGGAGTCCAGCGCGTCTGAGGTGGCGCCGAGCACCTGGTCGAGCGTCACGTCGTTGGCGGCCATGCGCTCCGGGTCGACGTGCACCTGCAACATCTCGAGTCGTTCGCCCCAGATCGGGGCGTTCGCGACGCCGGGGACCCGCAGCAGCCGCGCCCGGATCTTCCAGTAGGACGTCATGGACAGGTCCATCATGTCCAGGTCAGGGTCGGTTGACGTCACGCCGATCTTGAGGACCCGACTGGTCGCCGACAGGGGCTGGATCATCACGGGCGGGCTGGACCAGGTGGGCAGGGTGGGTGTGACGGCGGCGACCCGCTCGGCCACCAACTGGCGCGAGGTCAGGAGGTCGGTGCCCGGGGCGAAGATCAACTCGATGGAGGACAGCTGCTCGACCGACTTGGACCGGATGACCTCGAGGTTCGGGACGCCGTTGAGGGACTGCTCGAGTGGAATGGTGATGAGTGCTTCGACTTCGGACGGCGACAGGCCCAGCGACGGGGTCTGGATCTCCACCCGCGGCGGGGCGAACTCGGGGAAGACGTCCACGGCCGTGTGGCGCAGTTGGCCGACCCCGAACACGATCAGGGCGGCGGCGGCGGCCACGACGATCCAGCGGAACCGCAGGCTGGCCGCAATCACGTGGCGAAGCATGATCGCCTCCTCGGCTCGGGTCGGGCGCGACGACCCATGTCAGTGCCCGATCCCGTGCTGGACGCCGTAGAGTTCTGCGGCGCCGAGCGAGACGACGACGGCTCCGGCCTCCGGGCCGCTCACGAGCCACGCACGACCGTCGTTCTGGTGGTCGAGCTCGACGGTGACGGGCGAGTAGGTCAGGTCGTCGACCTCCTCGTAGACGATCGCGGTGCCACCGCCGTCCCACATCAGTGCCGAGTCCGGCACGACGACGGCGTCGCCGTCCTGCTCGACCGTGGCCGTGCGGAGGTCGATCCGGCTGGCCGCGTCCTGGGTGAGGATGATGCGCATGGGACCGTCGCCCTCTTCCACGTGGGCTGCCTCGAGGACGTCCCCCTCCGATGGCGTCGGCTGCGGCCACACGACCCAGACCAGGGCCACCACGACAGCCGACAGGACCAGCCAGGCGCTGGGTCGCCGGGCGCTCATCGGTCATCCACCAGTCGCGCCGCGGAGTCGACCCGCTCGGTCGACAGGTCGTCGGCGGTGCGATCAGGAAACGGGACGTGACCGAAGCGCTGGTACAGCGCAGGGAGGACGACGAGGTTGACCAGGGTGCTCGTGAGCAGTCCGCCAAGGGCAACCAGTGCCATCTGGTGGACCAGTTCCAGCCCGGGCCGGCTGCCGGCCACGGCCAGTGGCGCCAGGACCACGGCGACGCAGATGGCCGCGGCCAGCGTGGTCACGACCCGGTCCCGGGTGCCGTCCACGACCAGGGCGGGCCCGAACGATCGACCGCCCCGTTCCTGCAGCTGCTGGTAGTGCCTCACCTGCAGGACCAGGGCACGTGTGGCGACCAGGAGCACCACGGCGAGGCCGGCCACGGCACCCAGGTCCAGGGGTCCCCCGGTCGCCAGGACGACCAGCATGCCTCCCGCAACTGCCCCCGGCAGCGTCGCCGCCCCCAGGGCCGCCAGGCGCCACGACCCGAACGCCGCCTGCAGGAGCAGGAGGATCGCCAGCACGGCCGCCGCGGCCATCAGCCACCCCGGTACCGAGGCTGCTGGCACCCCCTGGTTCAGGACCTCGGCGTGGTAGGCCAGCGGGAAGGCCATTCCCTCGACCATGGTCTCGAGTCGCTCGGCAACCAGCGCGGGGTCAGTTCCTGCCGGGTCCACGACGACATCCCTATAGCTCATCACCGAGTGGTGGCGGACGACGGCGGGAAGGTTCTGCACCCGGACGTCGGCCACCTCCCCGATGGGCACGGCCTCGCCTGATGGCGTGTCCACCAGCAGCCGGCCGACATCGTCCGCCGTCGCGCGGATGTCCGGCGTCCCCCACACGACCACGTCGAAGACCTTCTGGTCGTCGAAGAGGTTCCCGACGGTGATGCCGGCGACGAGCACGGCCGCAGCCCGACGGACGTCCCCCGGCTTGACCCCGTGGGCCTGGGCCCGTTCAAGGTCCACGGTGACCGTGACCGCATCCCGTTGCGGCACCCCCTCGGCCCGCGCCGACCCCACCCCTTCGACGCCGACCGCCGCCGCGCGGAGCACCTCGGCCTGTTCGTCGAGGACCGCGTCCTCCTCGCCGTACAGGCGGACGACGAGCCGATCGTCCTGGCCCAGGACGGTGGAGACGCGTTGCTGCGAATAGGTGGTCACCTCGTGGTCGAGGCGGTCGTCGGTCGTCCTGTCGGCGACCTCGGACATCGCTCCATCGACCAGCGCGGCGACCTCGACCGCGTCGACGCCGTCAGCGAGGTGGATCCACAACTCGGCCTCGTTGACGTCCACGACCTGGTCGGACGTCACCGCCCGGCCGACATGGGCGCCGACCGATGCCACGCCGTCGATGCCCTCGACGTCATCGACCAGCCCCGCCACGAACTCGTCCATCCGGGCCAGCGACGTCCCGACCTCCGCGCGCACGTGCACGAGCAGGTCGCGCTCGTTGAGGTCCGGCGCGAACGACGTGGACACCGCCGGGACCGCGGCCACCAGGACGACGATGCCGAGGACCGCAGCGACCGTCGCCCAGGTACCCCCCCGAACCACCCGTGGCCCGAGACGCCTCCAGGCATCTTCCGCCCGCCGGGTGAACAAGGACTCGACGGCTGGCGCGGTCACGTGTTGGTAGAGCACCTTCGCCACCGCCGGCGTGATGGCCGCTGCCACGACCAACGAGGACCCGATGGCCAGGAGCCACGCCAGCACCAGGGGTGGGAGGAAGGCCCCTGCCACCCCGCTGGTGAGGAAACTCGGCGCCAGCACGACGGCCACGACGAAGGCGGTGAACAGCGCTGCGCCGCGCAGCGGTACGGACGACGACAACACCTTCAGCGAGAACGGCGCCGCGCCCGAGTCCCCGGGTCGGAGGCGACCCAGGTCCGCGGCGTCGACCACCGCCTCGTCGACCATCGCGGCGATCCCCGCCACCAGCCCCGCGAGCACCACCCAGTTCAACGTCGTGTCCAACGCCCACAGGATGACGGAGGCCAGGGCGGTGGCCGAGGTGGTCGCGACGGCGACCATCACCACGCGCCGCCAGTCCAGGAACAGCACGGCCAGGGCAAGGACGAGCAGCACGCCGCCGACCACCAGGACCAGCACCAGGTTGGACACACCCGACTCGACGTACTCGGCTGGCCGGTACACGGACGTGTCGAGCCGGAGGTCACCGAGCCCCGGGCGCAGGACGTCCAGCGCCGCTTCGACCCCGGCCGCCACCTCGGGGGTGTTGGCCGACGGGAACTTCTCCAGGACCAGCACGAGGCAGGGGCCGTCCCCACAATTGGCGTCACCGATCAGCGGTTGGTGGTCCTCACGGACCTGGGTCACGTCGCCGAGGGTGATCGTGTTGCCATCCGGACCGAGCCGCGCCCCGCCCTCGCCGTCCTCCAGCGGCACGGCGGCGAGCTCGTCGGCGCTGGTGATTGCCTGTTGGTGGAAGATGTGCAGGCGCTGGTTGACCGTGTCGATCCAGCCGCCCGTGCCCGGCTGGGACGCCTCCAGGTAGCTCAGCGGCGACACCTCGAGGGCGTTCCCGGACGTCCGGATGACCTCGTTGAGCGTGACGTCTGCGACGGCGAGTTCCTCCGGGTCGACGAGCACTTGGAGTTGGCGATCCCGGAACCCCCACATCGAGACATTGGCGACCCCGTCGACCCCCAACAGCCGCGGCACGATCACCCAGCGGGCCAGGACCGACGCCTCGATGAGGTCGTCTGACGTCAGGCGCACCATCGCGACACGGCTGGTCGATGACCGTGGCTGGAGCATCCGCGGTGCGTCCGCCACCTGCGGCAGGGCATGGGCCTGGGTCAGCCGCTCCTGCACCACCTGGCGGGCGTCGAGCAGGTCCGTGCCGGGTTGGAACGTCATCACGACCGACGACAGGCCCGGCAGCGAGGCCGACTCGATGTCCTCCAGGAAGGCCACGCCGTTGAGCAGGTCCTGCTCCAGCGGCACGGTGACCAGCTGCTCGACCTCCTCGGCCGACAGCCCCAGGGCCTCCGTCTGGACCTCCACGACCACCGGTTGGAACTCCGGCAGCGTGTCCACGGCGCTGCGTGAGACCTGGAAACCACCGAGGACGATCAGTCCCACGGCCACTGCGATCGCCCCGACGTGGGCCCGGAGACTCCATCTGACCAACCCGTGCATCTCCGGACTCCCCTCGTCCCGGGGGAACCGAACCTCCATCGGGGCGCCGAACAGGATGCGGCTTGTCGAACGGTCGCCCCGGAGAGGTGTCGTGCCTCGTGGGAGGTTGCGCCCCTCTGGATTCCCACCATTGACGACCGCGAGGGACGGTCGGCAGAGTCAGATGTCCCGATTCGCCGGGAATGGGGGCAGAATGCACGGTCCACCACGCTCGGACGGGTTCATCCCGACGATGGCGTCCAGGGTCGCTCGCACGACAGCGACCGTGTCCTCGAGGGTGTCGTCGGCGGACACCTCCACCTCCAGCACGCCCCGGGGGGCCAGGCCCCCCTGCCGCAGCCCGTCGACCAGGTCGTCCAGCACGGCGTGTCCCTGCCGAAGCAGCCGGGTCCGGGCGGCCCCCCGGGCCTGCTCCACCCTGCTGTGGGGGTCGCCGCGAGACGCGAGTCGTTCGGCTGCGTGGTCCGCCTCCAGCCGCAGCACCACGACCAGGTCCGGCCGCCGCCACCGGTCGGGACGGGACGTCCAGGCATCGAGCAGGAGGCGATGGTCGCCGACCAGGCCGGTCGACCAGATCGCCTGCAGGCTGCCCTCGTCGAGCACGGCGATGACGTCACGCCGACGAGCGCGCGCGACCAGACGCTGTGCCACGAGCCAGGCGGTGGTACGTCGCAGCACGGCAGTCGGACCGTCCTGCCCGGAGGATGCAACACATCGCGCCGCCGCCACGCTGGCGAGCGACCGCACCAGCACCTCCGACGCCACGGCGAGCGCCTTGTGCCTCGTCCGTGCCACCGTCGGGGTCCCGGCATCGAGCCCGTCGGTCGCCAGCGAAACCCCAGGCATCTCCGCGGCCAAGGCGCGGGCGACACTCGTCTTGCCGGCGCCGGGCAGGCCCAGGAACTCCACGACCAGCCCCCCGGTCGCCCCCGCCCGGGTGTGCTGCCGAGGCACGGACGACCGCGTGGACGTCGATCCCACCACTCGCTCGAACACGGCCCGATGACGACGCCGGATGGTGTGCGGAGACCACTCGTCCAGCGCCGACGCGAACTCCGGTGCCACGACCCGCGGGGTCCCTTCCGCCAGCAGTTTGGCGGTGGCCATGGCGGCACCCGGCACATCGCCGTGCGGCACGACGCGACCGATCGCGCCAAGGGACAGCAACTCGGCCACGCCGTCGACCGGATGGGCCACGAACGGCGTCCCGACCGCGGCTGCCTGCAGCAGCACCTGGGGCAGCCCCTCGGCGCCACTGAGCAGGACCACGACGTCGGCGGCCACCAGGAGATCGTCCACCGGCGAGACGTACCCCGTCATCCGCACGTCCTCAGCCTGGCCCGACCTCCGGAAGGCGGCCGCCAGGGGTTCGGCCAGCGGACCCTCGCCGGCGACCAGGAGCACCGGCGGATCGGGGCTGTCGGCCAGCACGCCGGACAGGTAGTCCGGCAGGTCCATCACGTGCTTGCGGTGGTCGAGGCTGCCGAGGTGGAGGATCAACGGGCGTCCCCGGTCGAACCCGTACCGGGCCGCCAGCCTGGCGTGCGCGGGCCCCGGCGCCCGGGAACCGTCGGGCAGGGGCGCTCCGGAGCGCACGACGTGGAGCCGCGCAGGGTCCGCCCCGAGCCGCCGATAGCGCTCGGCGAGGTCAGCCCCGACGACCACCCAGGCCTCGGTCCACGGTGCCAGCCGGGATTCGACCAGCCGCTGGAGTCCACCCTGCACCCGCCCGAAGCCCGGGCCGAAGTTCGCCATCGACAGGGAGTGCACCACCGGTGGTCCCCCGCCCAGTCGGGCGGCGACGCGACCGAGCGTCCCGGCCTTGGACTGGTGGGTGTAGACCACGTCGTACTGGCCGGTTGCCATGACCTTCCGGAGCGCCACCAGGCAGCGCAGGTCACGCATGGGGCTGATCGGTCGCACCAGGCGGGGCTCGCCGACGACCCGGGCCGGTGCGAGTTCCCGACGCGCCCGTTCAAGGTCGGAGTCGGCGCCCACCACCACCACGTGGTCCACGTCCGTCAGCGCCCCGATGACGTCGGCGACGCGGCGCTCCGACCCACCCCGCAGGTAGCGGGTGCACACGTGCAGGGCCCGTGGTCGACCCGGGCCCCGCCTCCCGGCGCCCGTCGGGCGCACGCCGACGACCGTCGGGGTGACCACGTCAACGCGCCCCGTTGCGACCGATGGCCACCATCTGCCATGCGGTGCGGGCCATGATGACCAGGTCCTGCCGCAGGCAGTGGGTGCGGGCGTAGGTGACGTCGATCGCGACCCGGGTCGCGTAGTCGAGGTCGTTGCGACCCGAGACCTGCCACAATCCGGTGATGCCGGGTCGCAGGCCGAACACCAGGTCGACGGACTCGCCGTAGCGTTCCAGTTCGGCATCGACGACCGGGCGCGGCCCCACCACGCTCATGTCGCCCTTCAGGACGTTCCAGAACTGGGGCAACTCGTCGAGACTGGTCCGACGCAGCCAGCGTCCGATCCGCGTCACCCTGGGGTCGGCGGACAGTTTGAAGTCGGCCTCGAACTGCTGCTGGAGCCGCTCGTCGTTGGCGAGCATGCCGGCCAGCATCCGGTCGGCGCCCTCCACCATCGTTCGGAACTTCAGACAGGTGAACGGGTTGCCGTCGCGCCCGACCCGCTCGTGGCGGAACAGCACCGGGCCGGGGGAACTCAGACTCACGGCCACGGCGATCACCACCAACGCCGGTGCCAGCACGACCAGGGCAAGCATCGCCACCAGACCATCGACCAGCCGCTTGGCCGGTGGCAACCGGAGGCGCCCGTGGTTGCCGGTCGCCGCCCTGGCGCCCGGCAGGAGATGCTGCTCGCCGAGGACCGCGTCGACGACACCTCCATGCCTCGACATGTCCGCGCCAACGCTCATGGGTCCCCCCCGTCGCCGAGCGGTGCCCGGTCGCGGCCCCTCGTCCGGAGCCACGGGCACCTGCTCGACTCCAGATCTACGGGCTGGCCGATGGAGGCTGAAGGGACAGGTGTCCCGCGGTCCACCAGGTGGGGACATGTGTCCCGACGACGACGCGGGCCAGCCACGGTTCGACCCGCACGGCCCGGTGAGGGCCAGCCCCAGAAGGCTGGCCCTCGGGGTGCCGATGCGCGGTCACCCGGGGGTCTGTCCCGTGGCTCGGTCGAGCGAGTGCCGACCGGGTTCACGGGACAGGGCTACTCCCTGAACACGGGTCGACCACTGTTGACCTCGGCGATCAGGATCTCCTGGACGAGGTCCCGCATGAACCAGTTCGGGAGGCGTTCACCGTCGCGAAGCGCCTGGCGCGCCAGGCTGCCGGAGATCGGCCTGAGGGTCTGGCCATGGAACGTCTCATGGCTGTCGGTCGACTCGTTGTAGCCGATCGGGTCGAAGAACACGGGCTCGATCCCGATGTCGTCGCCGTAGCGCGCGAACATCTCCCGGTTGGCGCCCGGGCCGTAGAACTCCCCCACGCCGGTGTGGTCGCGCCCGACGATGAAGTGGCTGCACCCGAGGTTCTTTCGGCACAACGCGGTGAATGCCGCCTCCCGCGGGCCGGCATACCGGGACCAGGTGAACAGGCTGCCGAGGACCACCTTGCGGGCGGGATAGTGCCCGAAGGCCAACAGGGTCTGGTAACTCAGCAGGACCGGTCCAGGCAGGAAGTCCCCCGACTTCTCGGGGCTGGCCACCGGGCTGATGTAGATCCCGTCGGCGCCGGTGGACTCCAGGGCACGGAGTTGGATCTCCTCGTGACCCCGGTGGGCGGGGTTGCGCGTGTGGAAGCCCACCACCCGAGACCACCCGAGGCGGTCGAAGATGAACCGGGTCTGGGTCGGCGTGAGCAGGTAGGGCCGCCGCAACGACGCCAGTGGCTCCACCAGGGTGACCCGACCGGCCAGGAAGTGGTTGCCGGACGCCCGGCACCGGGCGACGCCCGGGTGTCGGTGGTCCGTGGTGCCGAACATCCCCGCGGCGAGCTCATCGAGGTCGAACACGAAGGATTCGGTGACGTCGAGCAGCGCTCGCACGACGCCCTCGTCGTCGGTCAGGGCCACCCGCTCGCCCGGGGTCATGGCAGCGGGCCCGGCCACGTGGGCCGGGTCGACCGCCAGCAGGATCGGCAACGTCCAGACCTCGCCGTCGGGGAGCCGGCAGGACGTGAGCACCGAGGTCAGCGTCTCGCGGTCCATGAAGCCCGTGAGTGGCGAGTAGGTCCCCACGCCGAACTGTTCGCAGTCCATCAGGTCACGCCGGGTGACCACGATGCGGCGCAGGGAGTCGACCGCTGCGAGGTCGCCGGGACCGGCCTGTTGCAGGACCAGGGTTCCCCCGTGCGGCTCGGCCAACAGCGAGATCTCGGCGGGCGGATGGTCGTCGTCGGTCGTCCCCCGCTCGAACACGTGGATCATCTTGCGCACCATCGACGCGCACCGCACCGGGTACCGACCGATCGCAGTCTCGGCCGCCAGCACGAGACCGTCCGCACC
>JAGXFT010000211.1 GCA_024637135.1 Nitriliruptorales bacterium
CGTGCAACGGGCGTCGGACGCGGTCGGGGTGGTCAAGGTCGTGCTGTTCGCGCCGGAGGACGTGGTCATCGTGCGGGGCGATCCGGGGGAGCGCCGACGGTTCCTGGACGACCTGCTGGGCCAGCGACGACCGGCCTACGCCGCGGCTCGTTCGGACTACGACCGGGTGCTCCGCCAGCGCAACCAGTTGCTCAAGCAGGCCCGTGGGCTGTCGGGCTCGGCGGCCGAGGCGAGCCTGGCCACGCTGGCCTCGTGGACCCGCCAGCTCGTTCGCCACGGGTCGACCGTCCTGGCGGCACGGCTCGCGGCCGTGCATGCGCTGGCCGGGATCGTCGACCGCACCTACCGGGAGGTGGCGGACCGCCCGGAACCGGTGACGCTGACCTATCAGTCCTCCACCGGCCGGGCGATCCCGGCCGATCCGGCGGCGGGTGTGCCGGACCCGGCCCCACTGGCCGCCGAACTGCAGGACCGGTTGGACGAGGTGGCTGTCGAGGAGCGCCGCCGCGGGGTCACCCTGGTCGGGCCGCACCGGGACGATGTCGACGTCGCCATCGACGGGTTGCCGGCCCGCACCCATGCCAGCCAGGGCGAGGCCTGGTCGTTGGCCCTGGCCCTGAAGTTGGCGACCCACGACGTGCTGGCGGAGGTGGGGGACCGTCCGATGGTGGTCCTCGACGACGTGTTCGCCGAACTGGACACGACCCGCCGTGCTCGCCTGGCCGAACACTGCGTCGGCTGGGACCAGGTCCTGGTCACGGCGGCGGTCGAGTCCGACGTCCCGCTGTCCGCTCGTGTCGTCGACGTGACGATGGTCGACCGTGTGAGCCGACTGCACCCTCGCACTGCCGTCGACGATGTCCCGCGGGGGGATGACGGCCCGTGCGTGTCGCACGGTGCGGCGGCGCCCGAGGACGCCACCGATCCGGTGTCCTCCACCGACGACGCTGACGGCGCCGACGCTGACGGCGCCCGTCCCGTGGAGCGCGGCCCGGACGTGGAGGTGGGCTCGTGAGCGGTGGTGGGTCCCGAGGTGGTGACGACGGCCACGGCCGTGGGTCCTCCCGGGGCGACGGGTCAGGGGGCGACGGGTCAGGGGGCGATGGTCGAGGGGCGTCCCGATCCCGCCGGCCCGACCTGGACGATGCCCGCCGGGCACTCCGGCGGGACGTGGACGCGTCGGTCTACGCACGTCGCCGCAACCGGGACGGGCGCCGTCGCGATGCCCTGGAGCGGGATGCGTTCGACCCACGGCCGGAGGAGGGCGACTGGACCGTGCCGGATCGGAGCGGCCATCGGCGGATGCCCGGGACCCCGGAGGCGCTTGGGGACGTGCTGGGCGCGATGATGGAGGACCGCGGGTGGTCGGCGAGGCTGCGCTCCTCGGCACTGTTCGCGCGCTGGGCCGAGGTGGTGGGTGACGACGTCGCACGCAACTGTGAACCGGTCCGCCTGGTGGGTGGCGTGCTGGTCGTCGCGACCACGTCGACGTCGTGGGCGACCCAACTGCGCTACCTCTCCGGGGACCTCCGCCGAGCGGTCAACCACGCCCTGGGTGAACCCGTGGTCGAACGGGTCGAGATCCAGGTCCGCCGGTAGGCCACGTCGCGGGACGACGAGTCGGCCATCCTGCGGCTGGCCGGGAGCTCGCGTGCGGGGCGGCGGCGGTCAGGCCTGCTGGACGCCGATCTCGGTGGCCTTGGTCGCGACCCACACCTCCACGCCGGTCGCCAGTGCGAGGGCGTCGGTGGACTCGCGCGTGATCTCGACCGTGAGCGGCAGGGGCTGTGAGGTACGCAGCCGCACGCGGTCCCCGAGGTGCTCCAGCCGTTCGATCGTGGTGGTCCAGGTGTTGCGTTGGCTGCCCTCCGGACGAGCGCGGTGCACCGTGACGGCGGTGGGGCGGATGGTCAGCAGGACCGGTCCGTCCAGCGCGTGGTCGGCGACGTGGAGGATGTGGCCATCGAGTTCGACCCGCCCTCGGGTGGCCCGACCCGCCAGCAGGTTGGCCCCGGCCAGGTCGGCGACATAGGGCGTGCGTGGGCGCATCCGGATGTCGTCCGGCGTGCCGACCTGGGTGACGCGACCACCCTCCAGCACGTGGATCCGGTCGGCCAACAGGAAGGCCTCCGCGGGGTCGTGGGTGATGAGCAGGCGAGGACCGGGGAAGTCGTCGAGGTGGTGGGCGAGGATGCGGCGCATGCGGGTTCGGGTGGTGACGTCCAGGGCCGACAGGGGTTCGTCCAGCAGCAGCAGGTCCGGCTCGATGACCAGCGCCCGTGCCAGCGCGACGCGTTGGGCCTGGCCGCCGGACAGGCGGTCCGGACGCCGATCGGCGAGCCCCGCGAGGTCCAGCCGTGCCAGCCAGGCGTCGGCGCGGTCGCCCGCCTCCACCCGGCGGACGCCGCGACTGCGCAGTCCGAAGGCGACGTTGTCGCGCACGGTCATCGTCGGGAACAGCAGGTTGTCCTGGAAGACCACCCCGACCCGGCGGGCCGCGGCCGGCACGAACACGTCGCCGGGGGGGTCGTCGACCACGGCACCGGCCAGTTCGATGCGGCCGGCGTCGAGCGCGACCAGTCCCGCCAGGGCCGCCACGGCCGTGGACTTGCCGGCACCGTTGGGTCCCAGCAGTGCGACGGTCCGGCCCGGTGGGATGGCCAGGTCCGCGACCAGCGAGAAGGCACCGCGCGTCACCTGCAGGTCCGCCACCAGCCCGTGTCGGGGCGGGACCATGTCGGGGCGGCCGGGGGGCTGCGTTCCGCGTTCGTGCCGGTCAGGAGCCGTCATCGCGACGGCCACCAGTGACCGCGCAGGCCGACCAGCACGGCCAGCGAGACCACGACCATCACCAGGCTGATCGCCACGGCCGTGTCCCGGTCGCTCTCGAGTGCCACGAAGACCGCCAGCGGGAGGGTCTGGGTCCGACCCTGGAGGTTGCCGGCGAAGGTGACGGTGGCCCCGAACTCCCCGAACGCGCGGGCCCAGGTCAACACCAGGCCCGAGACCAGCGACGGTCGTATCAGCGGCAACGTGACCCGCCGCAGGACCGTCCACCTCGAGGCGCCCAGGGTCTCAGCCGCCCCCTCGAAGCGCTCGTCCATGCCGGCCAGCGCCCCCTCGACAGTGATCACCAGGAACGGCATCGCCACGAAGGTCGAGGCCACCACCACTCCCCAGGTCGAGAACGGCAGGACCAGCCCGGTGGCCCGTTCGAGCGTGGCGCCGACCACGCCGCGACGGCCCAGTGCGAACAGCAGCGCGGCGCCGCCGACCACCGGCGGAAGCACCATCGGGAGGGTCACCACGCCCCGGACGAGGGCACGGCCGGGGAAGTCGACCCGTGCCAGCAGCCACGCCAGCGGGACCCCGAGCACGACCGACAGCGCGGTCGCCCCCAACGACGACACCAGCGACAACCGCAACGCGTCGATCACGACGTCGCCCGCCAGCAGGGTGGGGAGGCGGCGCCACGGCGTCCGTGCCAGCAGCCCGATCAACGGCACCGCGAAGACGGCCAGCCCCAGTCCGCCCAGGACCACCAGCGCCAGGGGCGGTCGGCGCGAGCGGTCGGCGCGTCGTCGACCACTCATGGTGACGAGAACCCGGCGTCGACCAGCAGCGCCTGGCCGTCCGCGCCCAGCACGAAGTCGACGAAGGCGCGTGCCGCCGCGGGGTTCGGCGTGTCAGCGATGATCGCGATCGGGTAGGTGGCCACGACGTTGTCCTCGTCAGGGATGTCGATGCCCACGGCGCCACCGTCGCTGGCTGCCACGTCGGTCACGTAGGTGATCCCGGCGTCGAGTTCGTCGACCTCGACCTTGGTCAGCAGGGCCCGGACGTCGGGTTCGTTGGTGTCGATGGCCGGGATCACACCGACGCCGTCCAGCGCCTGGCGGGCGAAGTCTCCGCACGGGACGTCGGGGGCGCACAGACCCAGCAACAGCGTGTCGTCGTCGAAGTCGCCCAGCGAGGTGACGCCTCCCGGGTTGCCCGCCGGGACCGCGATCTGCAGCCGGTTGGTGGCGAAGGCGGTCGGCTCACCCGCAGTCGCGCCGGCCGCCACCACCTGGTCCATGGTGTCGGTGTCGGCGGACGCGAAGACGTCTGCGGGTGCCCCGTCCAGGAGCTGTTCCCGCAGGGCCGAGCTCCCGGCCAGGTTCAGGATCACGTCGACACGGGGGTGGGCGTCCTCGAAGTCCTCCTCGACGTCGCCGAACACGTCGGTCAGCGAGGCGGCCGCCGACACGAGGACGTCGCCCGTGAGGTCGTCGCCGGCGGCCGGTGGTGGTGACGCCGCCGACCCGTCATCGGGGCCACACGCCGCCAGCGCCAACGCGACCGCCGTCACGATCACCACGACCCCACCACGGCGTACGAGCCGACGCCGGGTACACCGGGCGGGATCGCGGGCGTCGGACGGCACGGGGGTCGGCCGGGGTTGGCGGGACGGTGGCGGCATGGTCCGGTTCACGAGGCGGGCAGGCCGACGACGACGTTGGTGGCCTTGATGGTGGCCACGACGTCGGTCCCCGGGGCCAGCCCGAGCTCGCGGATGCTCTCGGCCGTGGTCAGCGCCAGCAACCGGAACGGGCCGGCTCGCATCTCCACGGTGCCGGCGGCTGCACCCGTGACGACCTGGGTCACCACCGCCGCCAACTGGTTTCGCGCCGAGGTCGCCTGCACGATGGGAGGATCCGGACGCCGGTCGGCCAGCAGTCGGCGTACCTCGGCCAAGGGCACCAGGCGCTGGTTGCCCCCCGTCCGGACCACCTCGACCTCGTCGTTGTCGGCCCACCGGCGCACCGTGTCGACCGACACGTCGAGCAGGGCGGCTGCCTGGCCGATGCGCAGGTGGTCGTCCATCCGGATACCTCGAACATAAGACGTTTTGAAGCACAATACCTAGGTATGGTGCCGATGGCGACCGGTGTTGTCCGCGCCGGCGGGGCCATGCGGGGCGCCATGGCCACGCGGGGAGGTGACCCTGCCCGGCCGGACACGTCGCGGCACGTATCGTTGGGGTCGCCACCGCGCACGACCGTCGAGGGTCCCATGCCCGAACTGCCCGACATCGAGGACTACCGCGCGGCGCTGCGCGATCGCCTGGTCGGCAACGTGGTGGAACGTCTCCGGATCACCTCCTTCACCCTGCTGAGCACGTTCGACCCGCCCGCCGACGCGCTCCACGGCCAGGTCGTGACGGACATCAGGCGTCTGGGCAAGCGGATCGTGTTCTGCTTCGCCGACGTCGATCCGGACCCGTTGTACGCGGTCCTGCACCTGATGATCGCGGGCCGGCTGCGCTGGCTCGACCACGGCGCCAAGGTGCCGGGTCGGATCGGGCTCGCAGCGCTGGACGTGGCGACCCCCGGCGGCGAGCCGGTGGGGTCACTGATCCTGACCGAGGCCGGCACCAAGAAGCGGGCCCGGCTGGCCGTGGTGCGTGAGGACGGCCTCGCCGACCACGACCGGGGTGGCCTCGAACCGCTCGAGATCGACCGCGATGCGTTCGCGGCGGCGGTCACGGCGACCAATCGGACCCTCAAGCGCGGGCTGACCGACCCGCGGGTGCTGTCGGGGATCGGCAACGCCTACTCCGACGAGATCCTCCACGCCGCGAAGTTGTCGCCGGTCGCGCGGACCGGACAACTGGACGAGGACGAGCTGACCCGGCTGTACGAGGCCACGGTGGACCTCCTGACCCGGTGGAGCGCGACGCTCCGGGCCGAGACCGGGGACGGGTTCCCGACCAACGTGACGGCGTTCCGCGACGACTTCGCGACCCACGGCAAGTTCGGCGAGCCGTGCCCGGTGTGCGACACCCCGGTCGCACGGATCCGGTACGCCGACAAGGAGACCAACTACTGCCCGCGCTGCCAGACCGAGGGGCGCCTGCTCAAGGACCGGAGCCTGTCTCGCATCCTCAAGGACGACTGGCCCGCCACCGTCGACGAGGCCGAGTCCGACTGACCCCGGTGTCGGGTGACCGCGCCGGTCGGGCAGGGGGCGTTGGCGGCTAGGTTCCGGGGGACGGACGAGGAGATCCCGTGGCACGGGTGGCAGTGGTGACCGGCGCGTCGAGCGGCATCGGGGCGGTGACGGCCCGACGGCTGGCGCGTGACGGGTGGGACCTGGTGCTGGTCGCGCGGCGACGGGACCGCCTCGACGACCTGGCCGCCGCGATCGGCGGTGCGACCGTCGTGGCGGCGGACCTCACCGACGAGGATGCCCCCGCGCTGGTACGGGCCGCGCTGACCGAGCGGCACGGTGGCCGGCTCGACCTGTTGGTGAACAACGCCGGCGCGCGCTTCCCCGGCACGTTCGCCGACACCGGGGTCGACGGGCTCCGGCAACACCTCGACGTGAACCTGTTCGCCGTCGCGGCCCTGACCCACGCCCTGCTGCCGCTGCTGCGCGCCCAGCACGGTTCCGTGGTCACCGTGGCGTCGGTGTCGAGTTTCATCTCGCGCGCCGGGACCGCGGGCTACTCCAGTGCGAAGGCCGCCGTGCGGGCGTTCTCCGACGCGCTCGCGCTGGAGGAGCAGGCCATCCACGTGGGCCTGGTGGTCCCCGGGTTCATCGCCACCGAGGGCTTCCCACAGACGCAACTGGTCGACAACCCACGCACTCGCTGGGCGGTGTCGACCCCAGAGGCGGTTGCCGAGGCGGTGCTGCAGGCGGGCCCGGGGCGCCAGGACCAGGTCCACGTGCCGCGCGCGTGGGCGATCGCGACCGCGGCTCGCGCCATCGCGCCGTCCGTGGTGCCCAAGGTTGCGCGACTGCTCGGAGCCCAGACCACGCCCGACACGCGCTCGGTCGAGACGCGCCGGCTGGCGGACTGACGCCGACGATGGGCCTCGACGACTACGACCGGGTGGAGGCACGGACGCGCGCGGACCTGCGGACGTGGCTGGCCGAGCACCATGACCGTGACCAGGGTGTGTGGTTGGTCACGTGGAAGGCCCACACCGACCACTACCTGTCGTGGGGTGAGATCGTGCAGGAACTGCTGGCGTGGGGCTGGGTCGACTCGACCGCCCGCGGGGTCGACGACGACCGGACCAGCCACTTGGTCACCCCGCGACGCCGGGGCAGCGGGTGGTCACGGATCAACAAGGAGCACGTCGAGGAACTGGAGGCCTCCGGTGTGATGACCGCGGCCGGACGAGCGGTGATCGAGGCGGCCCGGGCGGACGGGTCGTGGACCCTGTTGGACGACGTGGAGGCCGGGATCGTGCCGGACGACCTGGCGGCGGCCTTGGACGACCGGGACGCGTGGGACCAGTGGGAGGCGCTGCCCTGGAGCACACGGCGGGCGACCCTCGCGTGGGTCATGATGGCCAAGCGCTCGGCCACCCGCCAACGGCGGATCGAACAGGCCGCCACCATCACGGCCGACGGCGGACGCCCGCGCTGACGGTCCGTCGCGCGGACTCGGTGGGTCAGTCCTCGCAGCCCACGTCGTCCTTGGGTCCCGCGTGGTCGGGCGGTCCGGCATGGGCCGGGGGCCCGTTGCCGGTGCGGTCCTTGTCCTTGGGTCCGGCGTGCGCCGGCGGTCCGGCGTGGTCGGGTGGTCCACAGCGACGACCCTCGCCGTCGCCGTCCGCGGCGTCGTCGCAGTCCCGCGCCTTGTCCTTGGGTCCGGCATGGGCGGGGGGCCCGTTGCCGGTGCGGTCCTTGTCCTTGGGTCCCGCGTGGTCCGGGGGTCCGCACCTCGTGGCGTCGTCCCCCGTCGCCTCGTCGTCGGTCGCCTCGTCGTCGGTCGCCTCGTCGTCGGTTGCCTCGTCCGGGGCCGTCGACGCATCGTGGTCCACGTCGTCAGCGGACTCGTCCGACCGGGCCGGCGAGGGACTCAGTGACGGTGATGCCGACGGGAGGTCGGGGAGCGGCGAGGGGGAGGAAACTGGCGACGGCTCGTCCGATGCGGGCGACACGCTGGGCGAGGGTGTCTCGATCGGCTGGTCCTGGGCGCTGGCGAGGCCCGCACCGGCCAGCGCCAGCACGCACGCCGCCAGTACGATCCGTGTCCGTGTCATCTCGTCCCCGTTCCCCTGGGGTTTCCGTCCCGATTCCCCCGGAACAGCCCGGTGACCACGATACATCAGGGTCACTGATCCGTCCCCTGCGTGCGCACCCCGCACACCAGCCCACCGGCAAGCTGGATGTTGGGAGCGGAGCGAGCAACTCCATTGCGCCCGGATGGTGTTGGCTGCGCAGGTCCAGGCCTCTACGGGCAGCCGGATGTTGGGAGCGGAGCGAGCAACTCCATTGCGCCCGGATGGTGTTGGCTGCGCAGGTCCAGGCCTCTACGGGCGCGCGGAGACCCAGACGGTCTTGGCGTTGACGAAGGACTTCGCGCCGTACTCGCCCAGTTCGCGGCCGTAGCCGGAGTCCTTGACGCCACCGAAGGGAACGCGCGGGTCGGACTTCACCAGTTCGTTGACGAAGACCGCCCCCGACTCGATCCGTCCCGCGACGTCCTGGGCCCGGTCGACGTCGGCGCCGAAGATCGCCGCCCCCAGTCCGTAGCGCGAACTGTTGGCCACGGCGATGGCGTCCTCGACGTCGGCGACCTCGATGACGGCGGCGAGCGGGCCGAAGGTCTCCTCCCAGGCGGCGGGCGAGCGGGCGTCGAGATCGGTCAGCATCGTCACCTCGTGGAAGAACCCCTGGCGGTCCGGGACCCCGCCGCCCAGGGCGACGGTGGCGCCCTGGTCGACGGCCCGTCGGACCTGGTCCTGGAGGTCGTCGCGCAGGTCGGCACGTGCCAACGGCCCGACGTCGGTGTCGTCGTCCATCGGGTCGCCGACGGTGGCCGCCGCCAGTTCGGCGCGGAAGGCCTCGGTGAACTCGGCCCGGGCGTCACCGACCACGATGAAGCGCTTGGCCGCGATGCAGGACTGGCCGTTGTTGATCAGACGCGACGTGGCCGCGACCTCGGCGGCCCGGGCGACGTCGGCGTCGGGGAGCACGATGAACGGGTCCGACCCGCCCAGTTCCAACAGCGTCGGCGTCAGCGACTCGCCTGCCTGTTTCGCGACAGCGCGACCGGCCGCCTCCGACCCGGTCAGGGTGACCCCGCGGATCCGCTCGTCGGCGATGATGCCGTTGACCAGGTCGGAGCCGACCAGCAGGGTGCGGAACACGCCCTCCGGCGCCCCGGCCGCGGTCAGCACGTCCTCGATGGCCATCGCGCAGCCCGGCACGTTCGACGCGTGCTTGAGCAGCATGGTGTTGCCGGCGGCCAGGGCCGGCGCCAGTGCACGCACGGCCTGCCACAACGGGAAGTTCCACGGCATCACGGCCAGGATCGGGCCCAGCGGGTCGAAGCGGACGTAACTGGAGGCGGCGTCGGTGTCGATCACGTCGTGGGCGAGGTAACGGGCGGCGTGCTCGGCGTAGTGGCGACAGGCCAATGCGCACTTGTCCACCTCGGCCCCGGCCGCCGCCAGTGTCTTGCCCATCTCGGTGGTCATCAGTTCGGCGAGTTCGTCGCGGCGACGGTCGAACTCCTCGGCCGCGGTGGCCAGCACGGCCGTGCGGACGTCGAGGTCGGTGCGGCGCCAGTCACCGAACGCGTCCCACGACCGGGCGAGGGCGTGCTGCACGTCGTCGGGCCCGTGCTCCTCCCAGGTGGTGATCGCTTCCTCGGTCGTGGGGTTGACGGTGGTGAGCATGGCGGTGCCTCCGGGACGACGGACCGGCCACCGCGGACCTGCTCGACAGCCGGGCACCACGCTATCGACGGGTCGATGTCCGGGCGGCCGCGGGGCGACTCGGGGCATCCGTCGGGGACGTTCGGCCCGGGCGAGCACGTCACACCCGTGGTCGGTGCCCTCGCGAACCGGGTCACGGACCGAGCGGCGCGCCTATGCTCGGCCGCGGCCCGACCCGTTCCCCGAAGGTGCCTGCATGAGTGCGAACCCGACCGCCGTCCGCCCCCTGGCCGTGACCTGGACGACCGACCGGACGTGGGTCCAGGTCGCGCTCGTGGTCGCCGGGGCGGCCTTCGTCGCTGCGACGGCCCAGTGGGAGATCCCGTTGTGGCCGGTGCCGATCTCGGCCCAGAGCCTGTCGGTGCTGCTGGTCGGCGCGACCCTGGGGGCTCGCCTGGGCGGCCTGTCGATGCTCACCTACCTCGGCATGGGAGCAGTCGGCCTGCCGGTGTTCTCCGGTGGTGCCGGTGGCGTCCAGCACCTGGTGGGGCCGACCGTGGGCTACCTGGTCGGCTTCGTGGTGGCGGCCGCCCTGATGGGGTGGCTGTCGCAGCGGTTCCACACGACCAGGTCGATCGCGGCGGCCGGGATGACGGCCGCGACCACCTTCCTGCTCGCCACCGTCGTCATCCTCGCCTGCGGCATGGTCGGACTGATGGCCGTGCTCGGCCTGTCGACACGCGAGGCCTGGGCCGTGGGCGTCACCCCGTTCTGGATCGGTGCGCTGATCAAGGCCGGCGTGGCCACCCTCTACATCCCCACCGCCTGGTGGCTCACCGACCAGGTCAACGACTGACCGACGGGACCAGCTCGACGGGTTGTCGGCGACCGCGACCAACCCGTGATGACCAGTGGCCGGCGCTCATGCCGGCCACACCTCGTCGCGTCGTTCCAGCATCCCCTCCAGGCGTTCGGGCACCGGCGCGACCCCCAGGCCGGGACCCGTCGGGACGCGGATGTGGCCGTCCTCCAGGACGAACGGTTCGGTGATGTCCTCGGCGAAGAACCGTGCCGATGCCGAGATGTCGCCCGGAAGCGTGAACCCGTCCAGTGCCGCCAGTGCCGCGTTGGCGGCGCGACCCAGTCCGGTCTCGAGCATCCCGCCGCACCAGGCGTCGACGCCCCGT
This sequence comes from Nitriliruptorales bacterium, assembly GCA_024637135.1. GTDB lineage: Bacteria > Actinomycetota > Nitriliruptoria > Nitriliruptorales > Nitriliruptoraceae > Salsipaludibacter. The sequence goes on from JAGXFT010000211.1 coordinate 10,847, forward strand.
TCACGGCAGCGGTCGTGGATCCGGACCGCCTCGAGGTAGCCGCCGACCCTCCCGGGCTTGATGTTGACCACGGTCGTGGCGCCCATCTCGATCGCGGCGGTGGCGTCCGCGACGGACTCGATCGACTCGTCGAGGCAGATCGGCGTGGCCATGGTGCGGGCCAACTGGGCGTGTTCCCACAGGTCGTCGGTGGCCAGCGGTTGCTCGACCAGCAGCAGCCCGAAGTCGTCGAGCCTGCGCAGGTGGTCGGCATCCGCCAGCGTGTAGGCGGCGTTGGCGTCGACCTGCAGCAACAGGTCGTCGCCGAAGGTGGTCCGTACCGCCCGAACCAGGTCGAGGTCGTGACCCGGTGCGACCTTGAGCTTGATCCTGACGTAGCCCTCGTCGAGGTAGCCGCCGACCACGCCGACCAGCGTGTCGACGTCGTCCTGGATGCCGACCGAGACACCCGACGGCACCAGCGTCCGGGTGGCGCCGAGGTGGTCCGCGAGTGACTGGCCACGGCCGCGCAACTCGGCGTCCAGCACCGCCATCTCCAGTGCCGCCTTGGCCATGTGGTGGCCGACGATCGGCGCGAGCGCCGTGGCGACCCCGTCCGCGTTGACGTCCCCGGGTCGTCCGTCCGGCCCCGGTGCCGCCAGCAGCAGCGGGACCAGTTCGTGGGTGAGGACGTGATGGCAGCCGGCGACGTACTCCGCCGAATAGACGGGATGTTCCCCGGCGACGCACTCGCCCCACCCCACCACGTCGGACGTGCCACCTCGGCCGTCGTCGGCCGTCGCCTCGACCCGGACCAGCAGGGCGAGGCGTGTCTCCTGGGTGCCGAACGAGGTGGTGAACGGACTCACCAGTGGCATCCGCACCTGCAACAGTTCGATCCGGTGGACCTGCATGGGGCGCTCCTGTGGCTCGGTCGAGGGAGGGTCAGGGGCTTCGGGGGTCAGGTGGTGGCGGGGGGCCGGGGTGGCGGCGAAGGTGATAGGCGCCGTCGCGGGTGAAACCGGCGACGGCCCAGGGCGGGCGGCCACCGTCGGGGTTCGGGGTCAGGCGCGGGGCCATGGCGTCGCGGACGGCGTGTCGCCACCGGATCGCCAGGGCGGGGTCGCGGCGGCGGATGGCCTCGATGTCGGTCGGAAGGGCGACCAGCAGGTCGTCGCCGGTGGGCGCGTGGGTGACGGGTTGGCCGTCCCGACCGACCGTGACTGCGCATCCCACGTCCGGACCCGTCCCTCCAGCGACCTCGCCCGCGGGAACGTGCAGCGGGGGCTCCTCCTGCTCCACGTCGCTCGGCGGATGATCGGGGTCGCCATCCTCGGTCGTCCGCACGTCCCAGGCGACCAGCAGGCGGTCGCTGCCCTGGCCGCGGTTGCGGTCGTCGGGCATCTCGCCGTAGTGGTCGACGACGTAGCCCTGCACCTCCACGCCCAGCCGGGACAGGTTGAACCACGCATTGCGGGCGACCAGCGGGTCGAAGGTCCACGTCACGGTCGCGATGCCGTGGTCGCGACACCACGCGGCCTGGTGCTGCTTGAGGGCCAGTCCGATGCCGCGACCGGCCGCCTCACCGACGACCCCGGTGATGTGGGAGTGCAGGACCGGGTGGTCCGGCGGCCCCAGCAGTCCCAGGCTGGCGCCGACCAGTCGATCGCCCAGCCACGCCCCACTGGCATAGCCGCCGGCATGCACCTGGGCGAGCACCAGCGCGGCCTGCACCGGGTACGCGTCGCCACCCCACACCGTTCGCCACAGTTCGGCCGCCGCCCGCGACTCCTCCAGCGTGTGGAGGAGGTCGATCCGCAGGTCGCCGGGGCGCGCGCTCACGTGTCGGCGACCGCGGCCGGGTCGATCGCGACGCGGTCCACGAGCAGGCGTTCGAGGAGGCCGGTGAGCAGGCGGTGCCGGGGGACCAGGTCGGCGACCAACACGTGCTCGTCACGGGCGTGGGCACCGCTCCCGGCCGCGCCGAGGCCGTCGAGCGTGGGGATGCCGATCCCGGCCGTGAAGTTGCCGTCGGAGGCCCCGCCCACGGACGCCCGGGCCGGGCGCGGCAGGCCCAGGTCGTCGCACACCTCGTCGACCACGTCGGCAAGTGGATCCGCGAGGTGGCGGGCCAGCGGGGGCCGGTTGATGCCGCCCAGCACCTCCAGTCGGGCGCCGGGCAGGGTGGGTGCGAGCGCGCGCAGGTCGGCGTCGACGCGATGTTGCTCGGCCACCGACGTCGCGCGGCTGTCGACGACCACCTCGGCCCGGTCCGGCACCGTGTTCTCGGTCGTGCCGCCGGTCAGCACCGTCGGCGTCACGGTGGTGTCGAGGTCGGGGGCCCCCAGGGCCGCGATGTGGGAAACCTGGCTGGCCACCTCCACGGTGGCGTTGATGCCGACCTCCGGTTCCAGCCCGGCATGCGTCGCGTGCCCGTGCGCGACCACCCGGTAGACCGAGGCGCCCTTGCGAGCCACCTTGACCGATCCGTCCGCCAGGCCGGGCTCGGTGACCAGCACCGCCGCACAGCCCCGCGCCTCGTCCTCGATCAGGGGCCGCGACGTGGTCGACCCGATCTCCTCGTCGCCGGTGACCAGGATCGTCGTGCCGTCGACCGCGGTCGTGCCGTGCCGGGCGATGACGGATGCGACGGCGTGGAGCGCCAGCACGATGCCACCCTTCATGTCGAAGCAGCCCGGCCCGCGCACGACGCCGTCGGTGACCTGGAACGGGATCGAGTCGAGCGTGCCGAGTGGCCACACCGTGTCGTGGTGGCCCAGCACCAGGACCCGCCGCGGACCGTCGCCCAGTCGCCAGCGCACGTGTGACACGCCGTCGACCACGACCACCTCGGCCGGCACGCCCAGCAGGCGCTCGCCGAGGGTGGCGACGACGCCCGCGCTGCGAGCCACCGCGTCGAGGTCCGCCGACGGTGACTCGACGGTGACCAGCCCGGCGAGGTCGTCGAGCAGGTCCCCGAGCGCGGGCAGGCGGGTGTCGTCGGTGCTGCCCATGGTCCCCTCCGGTCCGTCTCGGCGGTGGCCTCCCGGCCGACCGCGGTCACCCTACCGAGGGTCCCGGTCGTTCCCGGGCGGCACCTCACGTCGTGGTGGGGTGTGCGGACGTCCGCGGCCGCGGGCGCGACGGGGGCGCGTCGGGGGGACTCGACGGCGTGGTGGCGGCCGGGACCGGGACGGTGTCCCCACGGGGTGCGCGCCCCCGGTTTCCCTGGGGGCGGTCGAGTACCATGGCCGACGTGCTCGATCGCCGGATGTGAGGCTCCGCGCGTCGGTTTCCGCGCCCTGCCGTGACCCCGCCAGGTGGTCTGAAGTCCGTGTCCCGTCGCGTGCGCCACCTGCCTCGCCCGACCGGTCCATGCGTGCATCCGTACGCCCCCGCAACGCCGTCGAAAGTGTCCCGGACGTGTCAGCAGCCCGTACCGACTACAGCGCGAAGAACATCACCGTCCTGGAGGGCCTCGAGGCCGTCCGCAAGCGCCCCGGCATGTACATCGGGTCGACTGGTTCCCGCGGTCTCCACCACCTGATCTGGGAGGTCGTGGACAACTCCGTCGACGAGGCCCTGGCCGGGCGCTGCGACCACATCAACGTCACCCTGACCGCGGACGGTGGCGTGCGCGTGTCCGACGACGGCTCCGGCATCCCGGTCGACATGCACGCCAAGCAGAACCGGCCCGCGCTGGAGGTCGTGCTGACCGTCCTGCACGCCGGCGGCAAGTTCGACTCGCAGGCCTATGCGGTGTCCGGCGGCCTCCACGGCGTGGGCGTGTCCGTGGTCAACGCGTTGTCCGAGAAGCTGGTCGCTCGCATCCGGCGCGACGGGGCGATCTGGACCCAGACCTACGTGCGTGGGGCCCCCCAGGGCCCGATCGAGCGGGTCGGTGATTCCGACGAGACCGGGACCGAGATCACGTTCTGGCCCGATCACCAGATCTTCGAGTCCAACGACTTCACCATCGACACGATCGTGAGACGCCTGCGAGACACCGCCTTCCTGACCGCGGGCCTGCGCCTGCACCTGGTCGACGAGCGCGAGCCCGACGACGTCGACGAGGACCACGTCCGGGCATGGGAGTTCCACGCCCCCAACGGGCTGGCCGACTTCGTCGACCACATCCGCACGACCCGCAACAAGGACGGCCTGCACCAGCCGGTCCACTTCGAGGCCGAGGAACAGGGCCCCAACGGGCCCCAGTCGCTGGAGGTCTCGCTCCAGTGGATCAACGACTTCACCGACTCGATCCTGAGCTTCACCAACACCATCAACACCCACGAGGGCGGGACCCACGAGGAGGGCTTCCGCACCGCGTTGACCTCGGCGATGAACCGATACGCCAAGGACAAGAACCTGCTGCGGTCCAAGGAGGTCGACTCGTTGACCGGCGACGACCTGCGCTCGGGCCTGATCGCGATCATCTCGGTCAAGGTCGGCGACCCCCAGTTCGAGGGCCAGACCAAGACCAAGCTGGGCAACACCGAGGTCAAGTCGTTCGTCCAGAAGGCGACCTACGAACACCTCCAGCTGTGGCTGGGCGAGCACCCGACCGAGGCCAAGGGCATCATCCAGAAGGCCGAGGGCGAGGCCGCCGCGCGCATCGCCGCCCGTAAGGCCCGCGACCTGACCCGGCGCAAGTCCCTGCTCGAGTCCACCTCGTTGCCGGGCAAGCTCGCCGACTGCCAGTCACGTGACCCGCGCGAGTCGGAGCTGTTCATCGTCGAGGGCGACTCCGCCGGTGGGTCGGCCAAGCAGGCCCGCGATCGTCGGATCCAGGCGATCCTGCCCATCCGCGGCAAGATCATCAACGTCGAGAAGGCACGTCTGCCCAAGGTCCTGGGCAACAACGAGGTGCAGGCCCTGATCACCGCCATGGGCACGGGGTTCGCCGACGACTTCGACGTCGCCAAGGCGCGCTACCACAAGCTGATCCTGATGGCCGATGCTGACGTCGACGGGGCCCACATCCGGACGTTGCTGCTGACGTTCCTGTTCCGGCACATGAAGCCGCTGATCGAGGTCGGCTACGTCTACCTCGCCCAGCCCCCGCTCTACCAGATCAAGCACTCGCGCCGTCGCAACTGGGTCGAGTACGCCTACTCCGACCCGGAGCGCGATGAGATCTTCGCCGGCCTCCCGGAGGGCGGGAAGGTCGACGTGCAGCGCTTCAAGGGCCTGGGGGAGATGGACCCGGACCAGTTGTGGGAGACCACGATGGACCCGGAGAACCGGATGTTGCGACTGGTGACGTTGGACGATGCGGTCGCGGCCGACGAGATGTTCTCGGTGCTGATGGGCGACGACGTCCCCAGCCGCCGCGAGTTCATCCAGGCCAACGCCCGCTACGCCACCGTCGACGTCTAGGAGCGTGTCTGCCAGCGAGGGGGGACGGTCGAGGTGACGCCGGAACCAGCAGTGTTCGGATCGTTGCTGGTGGTCGTCGTGGCCGCGGCGGTGGCGTTGGTTGCGGTGTTGTCCGGTCGTCGTCGCCACCTGCCGACCCTCGCGGTGGTCGCGACCGTCGTGCTGGTGGTCGTCGCGACCGGGCTGCCGACGCACTGGTCGACGGGTTCGGGTGGCGCTGACCTGCGGCTGGCACCGGGCCATGGCGGGCTCGGCAAGGCCGGCCTGCAACTGCTGCGCGGGTCGCCCGGGGCGGCCGCCCAACTGTTGGTCCTCAATGGCCTGGTGTACCTCCCGCTGGGTGCTGCACTGGCGTGGCGCTGGCCGGGGCGCTGGCGCGCACTGGCGGTGCCGTTGGTCGTCTCCGTCGCGGTCGAGTGCACGCAGTACCTGGCGTTGGAGCGGGTTGCCGCCACCGACGACGTGGTGCTGAACGTCGGTGGGGCGGTGGCCGGATGGTTGCTGGTGTGGTGGTTCCAGCGGTCGCACACCGACACGATCGGTCCCGCGACGGCGACACCCCGTCACGCCGACGTCGGACCGGGGCGGGGGTCGTGACACCCGGGGCGACCGGTGCCGTCGTGGTGCTGGCGCTGGGTGTGGTCGGTGTGCTGCTGGTCCGACGTCATCGGCCGGATCGGGTGCCCGACGTGGCCGTGGCGGCCAACCTCGCGCTGGTGCTGGTGACGACCCTGCTGCAGACCCATCCCCGCGTGGGTTCGATCGGCCAACAGTGGCAGCCCGTCCTGGGCCACGGCGGGGGCGGCACCGCGCTGACCCACCTCGTCGCGGGTGACCTCGACCGTGCGGTCCAGGTCGTCGTCCTGCTGGTCGTCGTCTACGTCCCGCTCGGGGCCGCGCTGGCCACCGCCCGCCCGAACCGACCGGCGTGGCTGCTGCTGCCCCTGGTCGTGTCGGTGGGCGTGGAGTTGGCCCAGTACCAGTGGTTGGACCGAGTGGCGTCCCTGGACGACGTCGTGATCACCACCGGCTCGGCCGTGGTTGGATGGGTCCTCGTGACCTGGCTGCAACGGCGGGCCGACGCCGGCCGGGCGGTCTCGCACCCCCCAGGAGGACATCCATGACCGCAGATCGAGTTGGGTTCGTGGGGCTTGGCATCATGGGTCGGGGGATGTGCCACAACCTCCTCGACGCCGGGTTCGACCTCACGGTGTTCAATCGAACGCCCGAGCGGGCCGAGGAGGTCGTCGCGGCAGGGGCCACGCGGGCGGACTCCCCGGCCGCCGTTGCCGCTGCCAGTGACATCACGATCACCTGCGTCAGCGACACGCCGGACGTGGAGTCGGTCGTCCTCGGTGACGACGGCGTCGCGCACGGGGTCTCGGCGGGTGACCTCGTGGTGGACTGTTCGACCATCAGCCCGGACACCACCCGGACGATCGCGGCGGCGCTGTCCGACCACGACGTGGCCATGCTCGACGCCCCCATCAGCGGCGGCAGCGAGGGCGCGGCCAACGGCACGCTGAGCATCATGGTGGGTGGCCCCGACGACGCGTTCGAACGGGCGCGACCCGTGCTCGAGGCGATGGGGTCGTCGATCACCCATGTCGGCGGTCACGGGGACGGCCAGGCGGTCAAGCTGGTCAACCAGGTCCTGGTCGTGCACGCCATGCTGGGCGTGTCCGAGGCCCTGCTGCTGGCGGCGGCCGAAGGGTTGGACCTCGAACGCACGCTGGCGGCGGTGACCGGTGGTGCCGCCGGCAGTTGGATGCTGGCCAACCGCGGTCCCCAGGTCGTGGAGCGCGACTGGTCACCGGGGTTCACCATCGACCTCCAGCAGAAGGACCTGCGCCTGGTCCTTGAGGCCTTCGAGCGTCTCCGGGTCCCGGCCGTCGGAACGGCCCTGATCCACCAGCTCTACACCACGCTGCAGCAACGTGGCCTGGGTGGGGAGGGCAACCACGCCCTGGTCAAGGCGCTGGAGCACCTCGCCGACGTCCGTGTCGGGGAGCAACCCGCCGCCGTCGACCGCTGACGCCGCCGGCCCGCGCAGGCGCCGAGTTCTTCCCCGGCATGCCCAAGACGTGGGCCCTGACGTTCATGATCAACGAGGAGGAGGCGCCGACCGGTCGCCCGGCCGGTGCGCTGGCCTGGGCCGGACTGGCCAACCTCTACTACTGGATCGACCGCGAGAACGGGATCGGTGGCTTCTGGGCCACCCAGATCTTCCCGTTCGCGGACCCGACGTCGGTGGTGGGCTTCCTGGACCTCGAGACCGCCGTCTACGACCACGTCGTGGCCGGCGTGCCTGCCTGACCGGTCCACGTCGTCCGAGCGGGTGCCGCGGTCCCGGACACCGGACGTCGTGCACCCGATGTCCGTCGTGCTCCCGCCGCGATCGTCACCGGCAAGGTTGCACGGTCGGTGACGTGGAGTCCGCCCGCGGGGAGGGCCGCGGCGCGGTGGTGGCTACCGTGGCCGTTCGTCGGAACGGAGACGCTTGTGGCACGCGTGGTCACCGTCCTGGTCGTCGCGCTGGTCATCGGGCTGCTGGCAGCCGTGGCCGTGAGCCCACGGACGGGCATCGTCGTCGGACTGGTGGCCATGGTGGCGCTGCTCCCGCTCGTGCGGGCGTCGTCACAGGACTGACCCAACCTTCACGATCTCGACCAGCCGATCTCGACCGGGGAGACACGACGTGGACCGCACCCTCCGAGCCGCCGCGACGGCGGCCCTGTTCGGACTGGTCGTGGTCGGCGGCATGGCGTGGTTCCTGGGCCTGCCCGTGTCGACCGCGCTGGTGTCGGGGATCGTGGCGGCGGTGGTCCTCGGTGGCCTGATCGTGTTGGCGGCACGGCGGGCGAACGACCTCGAGGGACCGGCCCGACCACCGTCCGGCGACGACCCCCGGCCTCATCCCTGACACTCGCGGTGGCCTCGTCCCCCACACCTCGGGAACGGCGACGCACGGTCCGCTCCCGACGTGACGCTGTAGCGGCGGGAGGCCTGGGGACCGTTGTCGCTGGTGACCGCCGATGACCGCGTCGAGGCCTGGGTCTCCGGCTCGGCCGACGCGACGATCGTCGCCCGCTCCGGCCACGGCTACGCGGAGCCGGCGCTGCTGTCACGATTGGCGGACGGCCTTCAGGTGCTGCTGGACGGCGAGCCCGCGCTGACCCTGGTGCAGCCCCGGCGGGGGTGGCTGCGGCGGGAGGACCGTGTCATCGAGGTGCACGGTCCGGCTGAGCTGGTCCCGCCTGGGGATTCACGGTCGGGACGTCCGCCGTCGCCGACGAGGTCCACCCCGACCTGCTGGCCGCGTGGGGTGCTGCGAGCTGGCATCTGTTGGCCGCCGTCCAGCAGGAGCCCCGAGCCGGCACCCGAGCCCCGCCGGCCGTCGAGTCTCCGGATCCCTCCACGGCCCCTCGAGCGGACCCGGGCGACACTCCCCAGCCCGGGTCGGCCAGGGTGATCGGGGCCCCGCTGTCGAGTACACTGGGCGACGCGTGTGCGGTGGTACGGGAGTGGCCGAATTCTGCTGATCACGGTGGTTTCCGCGTCGTTCGAGACCCGTTCTCCCTCCCCGCCCGCGACCTGACCCACGATCACTGGAACCTGCGTGGCTGACGACCCGATCGACACCCCGGACGACCCGTCCACGAACGGGGCCGGACCCACGCCTGCCGACCCCGACGTGACGGCGGCTGCCGAGGGCACGGTCGAGGTGACGGCCGCGGATCCCATCGCCCGCGCGGAGGACGGCACGCCGATCGACGAACGTGGCGAACCGTTGGCCGCACGCGTGTCGACGGTGGTCATCGAGGACGAGATGAAGTCGTCCTACCTCGACTACGCCATGAGCGTGATCGTGGGACGGGCCCTGCCGGACGTGCGTGACGGCCTCAAGCCCGTGCACCGCCGGATCCTGTACTCCATGGGCGAGACCGGACTGGGCCCGACGTCGCCGTACCGCAAGTGCGCCGCCGCCGTCGGTGACGTCATGAAGAAGTACCACCCGCACGGTGACTCGCCGATCTACGACGCCTTGGTCCGCATGGGCCAGGACTTCTCGACCCGGTACGAGCTGATCGACGGCCACGGCAACTTCGGGTCGGTGGACGGCGACCCCGCTGCCGCCATGCGCTACACCGAGTCCCGCCTGAGCAAGCTCGCGATGGAGTTGCTGCGCGACATCGACGAGGACACCGTCGACTTCATCCCCAACTACGACGGCTACGAGGAACAGCCGGTCTACCTCCCGGCGCGCTTCCCCAACCTGCTCGCCAACGGCTCGACCGGCATCGCGGTGGGGATGGCGACCAACATCCCGCCGCACAACCTCACCGAACTGATCGACGCGACCACGGCGCTGATCGACGACCCGACCCTGACGTCGGTCGACCTGATGGACTTCGTCCCGGCCCCCGACTTCCCCACTGGTGGACTGATCCTGGGCCAGGCCGGGGCGTTCGACGCCTACACGACCGGTCGCGGTTCGGTGAAGGTGCGGGCCGTGGCGACCATCGAGGAGGGCGAGGCCAGCCGTGACCGCACCCGGATCGTGGTCACCGAGATCCCCTACATGGTCAACAAGGCCAACCTGCTGATCAAGATGGCCAAGCTGGTCAACGACCGTGTCATCGACGGCATCGCCGACCTGCGTGACGAGTCCTCTCGCGAGGGGATGCGCATGGTCATCGACCTCAAGCGCGACGCCAACCCGCAGGTGGTCCTCAACCAGCTCTACAAGCACACCCAGATGCAGGACACCTTCGGGGTGAACCTGCTCGCGCTGGTGGACGGGGTCCCACGAACGCTGACCCTGGCCCAGTGCCTGACCCACTACATCGCCCACCAGGTCGACGTCATCGAGCGCCGCACGCAGTACCGCTTGCGCAAGGCCCAGGCGCGGGCCCACATCCTCGAGGGCCTGCTGACGGCGCTCGACCACATCGACGAGATCATCGAACTGATCCGGGGCTCGGAGTCGGCCGATGCGGCCAAGCTCGGCCTGATCGAACGCTTCGCGTTGTCCGACATCCAGGCCCAGGCGATCCTCGACATGCAGCTGCGTCGCCTGGCGGCCCTGGAGGCCCAGAAGATCCAGGACGAGTACGACGAGCTGATGGCGCTGATCACCGACCTGACCGACATCCTCGGGGATCCCGGTCGGGTCAAGGCCATCATCAAGGAGGAGATGGGCGAGATCAAGGATCGCTTCGGCGACGGTCGGCGCTCTCGGATCATCCCCTACGGCGGCGAGATGACCGTCGAGGACCTCATCCCGGTGTCGGACGTGGTCGTGACCCTGACCGAGGGCGGCTACATCAAGCGCACCCCGGTGGATGCGTTCAAGGTCCAGCGTCGCGGTGGCAAGGGCGTGCGGGGACAGGCGACCCGTGGCGACGACATCATCGCCAACCTGTTGACGACGTCGACCCACGACCACCTGTTGTTCTTCACCAACCAGGGCCGGATGTACCGGATCAAGGGCTACCAGATCCCCGAGAAGGCCCGGGACGCCAAGGGCGTCTACGTCGCCAACGTGCCCGGACTGGCCTTCGAGCCCGGTGAGACCGTCGCGGCCGTGATGTCGTTGAAGGAGTTCGACGCCCAGCGGTTCGTGACCTTCGCGACCCGCAACGGCACCGTCAAGCGGACCCCACTGGACGACTTCGACTCGGCCTACTCGGTCCTGATCGCGATCAACCTGCGTGACGAGGACGAACTGATCAGCGTGGCCGTGACCACCGGCGACGACGACATCATGCTGGTGTCCCGCGCCGGCAAGGCGATCCGTTTCCACGAGTCTGACGTGCGGTCCATGGGCCGCACCGCGACGGGCGTTCGGGGCATGCGGCTGGTCAGCGACGAGGACGCGGTGCTGGGCATGGCGCCGGTCACCGACATCACCGACCGCTACCTGCTGACCGTGACCCGCAAGGGCAAGGGCAAGCGCACCAAGATCGCCGAGTACTCGACCCAGGGCCGTGGTGGACAGGGCCTGATCACGCACCGGCTGGACGACGACGAGTGGCTGGCCGGCGCGCGGATCGTGCCGTGGGAGGATGCCGAGATCCTGCTCGTCAGCGACGGCGGCACGGTCATCCGCATGGACGTGCTGGACGTGCGGCCCCTGGGTCGTGCGACCTCCGGGGTCCGCCTGATGGACACCGGCAACGACGCGGTCGTCGGCCTGGCGCTGGTGATCGACGCCGACGACGATGTGGAGTCCGAGGACCTCGAACCCGAGGAGGCCGAGCAGGACGGCGACGCCGAGGCCGATGACGTGGTCGCGACCGACGACGAGTGACCGGCCGCGTCACCACGAGGGTCCATCTCACCCGTTCGGGGGGATGGGCCGGCCCAGGCCGTCCGTGCCCGCCACCCACGCGTCGCAGCGTCGCTGACTGCCCGGCCGTCGTCGGGTCGCTGCCCAGCATCGCCAACTGCACGGTGCTGTCGCCGTCGACCGCGCGTCCGGCCGGTTCGTCCCCGTCGACCAGGTCGGACGGATGCCGAGGTTGGCGTACTCCTCCTCACTGGCCAGGCGCAGGATCAGTCGACGGCTGACGGTCGAGGTGATGGCCATCGGGAAGGAACTGCGCCGGACGCCGGCAGGGCGAAGTGCACCCCGACGGCCCGGCCGTCCCGGATCAACCGGATGACCAGGTCGAGCCACATGCCGACATCGGTCCGTTCCCAGGCGGCTGCGAAGGTGTCGTAGCCGTCGATCAGGACCAGCACGCGTTGCAGCGCGATCCCGGTGTTGCGGCGGTACTCCGCGAGGGAACCGCGCGGTGCTCGCCGAACAGCTCGTTGCGCTCGTCGACCAGGTCCGCGAGGTCGCTGAGCAGGCGAGTGACGCGGTCGTAGTCGTCGGACGCCACGACGGTGCCGACCTGGGGGAGCGGGTCCAGCAGGTCGAGGCCGCGACCGGCGGCGTCGACCCCCACGATCCCGATCGGGTGGTCGGCGTCGGCCAGGCAGCACGCGGCGACTTGGCGTCGGAGGCGACCCGAAGTGCCACCTTGAGGTTGGTGTTGGCCCGGATGTTGGCGGTGATGACCCCGGCCGGGCGCTGGGTGGCGAGCAGCA
>JAGXFT010000212.1 GCA_024637135.1 Nitriliruptorales bacterium
ACCTGGACAATGCCCGCAGCAACGGCTTGGGCCACTGCTCGACGCGACGACGTCAGGCGCTGCGACGACGTCCGCGCTCTGGGATCGGGCCTGGGGATGGTGGCACCGGGCCGGGCAGGCATGCGACGCCACCGTGCGGGGTCGGTTGGTTGGCCCGATCCGTCCGTCGATCAGCCAGGGCAAGTCGACGCCCGCAGGGTCGTCTGGCCGGACCCGGCCGGTCCGGCCACGACCAGGTTGCGTCGATCGACCACCAGGCCACACAGCAGCGAGCGCACTTCGGCGGTGACCATGCCGCCGCGACGTACTCATCTCTCAGGTCGGCACGACCGCCGCGACCCGCGGCAGGGTCAGCACCGGCTGGCGGGCCACGGCACGTCGCACGGCCACCCGGTCGCTGGCCCCGTGCCGCCTCCACGTCGGGCGCACACACGTGCCAGCACCGCCTCACGCAGCTGGCCGTCGACCACGTCGCCAGCCGGATCGGCGGACACGCCGGAGTCGCCGCGGACCGCAGCGGCACCGTTCCGCATCGTCCCACACCCGCCGCTGCACCGTCCGCCACATGACCCTGTCGCCACCACCTCCGGTTCGAGATGGGCCGATGACCCTACGACCCCTCCTGCGGCTTCAACGGCGCCGACCGATCCCCTGTGGGCGAGCCAGGGACACCCCATCCACACCCTTCGGGAGAGGTCAGCTTGACATCGGCGCACTGCGCCACGAGCCCTCGACACATACGTGAGGACACACCACACGACAGGCTGATCGCGGCCTTGGAGGCGATCGCAGCGGCGGCCCGGGACAACGCGCGCCGCAATGAGGCAATCATGCGCCGCGCCGGCCGCCTGCTCGACCTTCTCGACGACGAGGTGACGGTGGCCGAGCTGATGCGCCGGGAACCGGGCCCGCCCATCGTCGAGTTGCTCAGCGCCAACCTCGCAATGCTCAAGGACGCGGGGGCGACGCTGCGTGGCGTGCAGGCCGAGGCGCTGCGCGCGGAGGGGCTGACGATGGCCGAGATCGCCGACCTGTTCGGGGTCACGAGGCAGCGCGTGTCGAGCCTGTTGCGCGCGTCCCGACGCCGAGCCCGGGAAGGTGGCGCCCTCGACGGCCAGGTCGACCCGACGTTGGGACGAAATAGCTATTGACGGGGGCGTCGCGACGACGAAGGGTAAGAACGACACGGAGCGGCTCCGGTCGGGGTCGCTCCTCGAGGCGCCGCCGCGCAGCGGCACACGGAGGGGAACCACATGTCCACGACACTGGCACGCACGTTCATGGTGGGCCTCGTGCTCGCCCTCGCGGGATCGACGGCCGCCGTCGCCGGGCCCGTGCTGGAGAAGGAGCACTTCCACGACGTCTGGAGCGAGGTGGAGGAGGACTTCTGCGACGAGCTGACCGTCCGTATCGACGGCGACCTCCGCGGCAACATCCTGTTCGTCCGCCACGGCGCGGACGGCCTCGCGTACTGGTCGATCTCGGTGCACGGCACGATCCGGTGGACCAACGTGGACAATGGGCTGTCGGTCCTGAGCCGATTCGCCGTGCGGGACATGGACCACGACGTCGTCGACAACGGCGACGGCACCCTCACCATCACGGTGCTCGTGACCGGCGGGCAGCAGTTCTGGGGCCCGGACGGCCGACTGCTGTTCAATGACCCGGGACAAATCCGCTACCAGGTCCTGATCGACCACGGCGGCACGCCCGACGACCCGAGTGACGACGAGTTCCTCGAGGACCTCGGGATCGTGAAGGGCAGCACCGGTCGCAACGACACCGTGGACCGGGACTTCTGCGAGGACATGGTCGCCCTCATCGGCTGACGGGGAGCGAGCAGGGACGGGTACCCGCTGGCGGCGTCCGCCGCTGACGGAGTGCCCGCCGAACGCGCACAGGTACCCGACCCGTTGTTGCCGTCGGGAAGGGGATGGTTGCGGATGATGCGTGATGCCAGCACCGCCGTCTTGGCGGCACGAGTCGTGTAGAAGTCGGTCCCACCGAAATCGGCTCCGGGAGCATGCAGCGCCGAGTCGGCCAGGTCCAAACGGGCTGCCGCCGCGAGGTCTTCGGCCGGGATGGCAAACACGGCCTCGGCGACCAGTAAGAAGTCGGCCAGGTCGAGATGGTGCCAGGCCACTCAGCGAGCGCGAAACTCGCCCAGCAGACCTACGAGAACCGCCGATCTCGACACTCGCTGGAGGCGCTTCCGCGGCATCGCCAAGCCCTCGGAGATCCGCCGATCTCGACACTCGAGGCAACGAGCTTGAGACCTCGGAGAGCTACGGGATCTCCGATGGCTGGGGATGGTCCGGCAGGTGGAGTACCGATCGTTCGTCCCATGGACGGGGAGCTGGGTCCATCTCTGGCTTCGACCGTCCCAGTGGGTTGCCGGTTCGGTCCAGCGACGGGTGTGGCAGGGGTTCACATGTCGGCGATGACGATTCCGGCGGCGAGACACGCGAACCCGGTGACGATGAGGGCGGTCCGGATCGTGTGGTAGTGCTCCCAGGAGTCCCGGACCTGTGTCCACGTAGACGGTGGCGAGTCGATCGCCCAGTTCTGGATCTGCTTGTTGAGGGGGACGTTCTTGGTGACGGTCACGGTCGTGTCGCCGAGGAACAGCACCAGTGCGGCGCCGATGAGGGACAGGGCCGTGGTATCGGAGCGGACGACGATGGCGGTTGCCACGACCAGCAGGATCGCCATGCTGGCGAGGACCGGCATGACTCGGGCGGCAACGGCGTCGCGGCCTTGTTGGATCTCGGTGAAGACCTCACCCGATGACGTGGTGCGAATCGGGCGCTCGGTGAGCCACGTGCCGAAGTGGACGCTCATGCTCAGCGCGGCGACGATGAGGGTGGCGGTCACGATGATGTCGGTCATGGGTGGTCCTCCGGGGGTTGCGTGATCAGGGTGCGGTGCAGGGTGAAGGTGAGTCGAGTGCGGAGGTCGTCGATGGTCCATTGCCGCATCGTCAACAGTTCGTGTGTCACGGTGGCGCTGAACAGCCGGTCGACGAGGTCGGTCGCGGTGTCGACGGTCCAGACCGGGTCGAGGAAGTGCTCCGCGTCAAGCCTGGTCATGACGTGGTGGACGATCTGGCGGCGCCCCATGGCGCGGGACTCGAACTCGCTCTCCAGGCTGGGGTCGTTGGCCCGCTGGTGTTCGATGAGGCGAACCGCATGCATCACCAACGGTGTGAAGGCGGTGTGGAACCTCACCAACTCGGTCAGCGCGTCCAGGCTTGACGGTGCGCTGAACACCGCTGCGGCGTAGCGGTCGGCGTTGGCCCGCTCGCGGCCCCGGTCCGCGAACGCCACCAGCAGCTCGCCCCGGGTGGGAAAGTGGGTGTAGAGCGTCTGGCGCGACACCCCAGCCAGCTTGGCGATGGTCTCGTAGGTCGGCTCCGCTTCGGCTTCGAGAGCTTGGCCGGCCGCATCGAGGAGTCGGTCTCGCATCGTGTCCGTCACAGTGACGCTGTGTCTCCCGTTGGTTGTCGCTAAGTCTACTGCAAGTGGACAGACTGTCAATCAAGCCCTTCGTAGGCCGGGTCGAAACCTCGGAGAGCTGCCGATCTCGACACTCGCTGGAGGCGCTTCCGCGGCATCGCCAAGCCCTCGGAGATCCACCGATCCCGACCCTTGCCGGAGCGCTTCCGCTGCGATGGTGCATCCGTGCAAGGATGCAGTTGCCGGACTCGGAAGCGGCCGCCATGTGAGATCCGCCGGAACCGCCATGCTCGCGGGGTGCAGGTGTAGACCCAGGCCGCCTCCCCAGTAGCGGGATTCCCATCTGCCCGCATCCCGCCGGGTGAGTCCCACCTCGTGGTGTAGGAGCGGGTCCGCCTCGTCGTCCGTGACGTAGGCGGGCCACCGTGCGAATCTCTACAGCTTCCACACAGAGAGGATCCACACGATGGCCCACGACCAGTCTGCCATGCACCAACTCGCCGAGCGTCTTCAGGACGGCGACGCCACGCTGACAACTTCGATCGCCGACATCCTCGCGGCGGCGTTGCAGGAGTTGATCGAGGCCGAGCTCACGGGCCAGATCCGCGCGGAGCACGGGGAGCGGACCCCGTTTCGGACCGCCCATCGCAACGGGCATCGTCCCAAGCGGCTGTCGACCCCGGCCGGTGATGTCGAGCTGGGCATCCCCAAGTTGCGCCAGGGCAGCTTCTTCCCGGAACTGCTCGAGCCACGCCGACGGATCGACAAGGCCCTGTGGCGGTGATCATGCGTGCCTACATCACCGGCACGTCCACCCGCAAGGTCGATGACCTGGTCAAGGCACTCGGGTGCGACTCCGGGCCTCAGCAGCCTCAACCACCCTCGATCTGTTGGTGAACGAGCGGGAGTGCGCATCGGGTCGTTCCGCCGCAGGGCGCATCGACCTCCTCGAACTGCAAGAGAACAGCGACGAGGTCCGAATACGCCTCGGCGTGCGGCCACTAGGCGGTGGTCAAGACTGCCAGGGCAACCCGGACACGCCGTTCACCGTGGAGCTCACCGCGCCGGTAGGTGGCCGGGAACTCGTGGACATCGGCCCTGAACGGCCGACATCTCTCACACTGGCCGGCCACGACTGAGCCTGTGGCCATCGATGACTGCCGCTCTCGACTGTCTCGCGACCGCTGGCCTCGGAGGTCGGGTCCGGTCGGTCGATCGGCGTCGGACCGAGCGGCGTGGAGGATTCGCAGGACGTCGATGCGGTCCGGTCGAAGGCGATAGAACACGACGGAGGGGAAACCGCGGATGATGGCACGCCGAACGTCTGTGTAGCCAGCGACGAGTGGGGCGCTGCGGGGAAAGACCTCCAGACGGTCCGACAGTTCGGACAGTGCCTCCTCGAGGCGCCTGCTCAATCCGTCCTCGGCCGCCTCGTAGTAGTCGCGAGCCGCGTACAGGTCGGCGACCGCGGCGGTCCCGAGAGCCAGGGTGGTCACTCGGGCCACCGCTCGGTGCGGACCTCGTCCCACGGCCGGCTGGCTTCGAGCTGGCGATCCAGGTCCGTCAGCGCGTCGTCGAGGAGGCGACGTTCCTCGTCGCTGGGTTCGTAGACGGGCTCACCGAAGTAGCGGCGCAACGCCTCCTGAAGGACCCCTTCTGTGGTCAGTGCTTTTCTGGCCAGCGAAGAACCAGAATGGCCCTGCTCAGGCGAGGCCAGCGCCCGCACGAGGAGGCCACCGAGTGGTTGCTGGAGCGACGACGCCGGTGTGGCAGGACAGGCTTCGACTGCTTCTTGTTGACCCGGCCGATCTGTGCGAGTTGACTGTCCGCCGACTCGGATGACCGACTTCGAGGGCTCGACGTGACCGACCGCGACGCTTCGCAACCACGTCCGACGTCCGGGCAGATCACCTTCCGGCGGCTTCAGGACGTAGGACCTGCCGCTGCTGCCTCGCTGGCTCAACGAACCCGGTGTCGTCCAGTGGTGGGAAGGTGAAGACGCCTCCTGGGAGGCTGTTGCTCGCCAGTACCGACACGCCGACGACGCCACCCACCAACTCGGGCTCCTCGACTGCCGTCCGATTTGGTGGATCCAGTGGTGGGCAGCGACCGACGAGACAAGCGGCGACAGCGAAGCCGATGCGTGGTCCCGCGTCGGGATCGACCTGCGCGGGCTCGCGGGCATCGACTACCTGATCGGCGAACCTGCGCGGACGCGGACTGGGCACCGAGATGATCTCGACGTTCGTCCAGAGGTGATCGTGGGCGAGGGGTTCACCGCAGTGGCGGCCGGCCCCTGTCTGGCGAACACGGCGTCGTGGCGAGCGCTTGGCGGGGCAGGGTTCGGCCACGTCGCCGATGTGGTGCACGACGGCGACACCGAACCCTGGGGTGTCATGCACGACACCTGTAGCGGCGCGACGTCCTCGACCGTGAGGTCTCAGCAGCCCAAGCGCACCGACGCACCGGCGGACGTTGACCGCCTCTGATGCGGCAGCGAGCAACGCGCTCGAGTATCCGCTCGTTGTCGGCGATCGACTGGCGCAGGCCCCCACGACGATTCCAGCCCGGAGCATGGGTGGCCGGATCCGGTCACGGGTGGTGGCGGGGGTGAATGGGTCCACAACGAGCGACCGCCCCGACCGAGTTCGGTCGGGGCGGTATGTCCGGTGCCTGCGGCTCGGGGGGATGCCGTGTGGCGGGCCGTTTGGGGGAGAACGGCGGGTTCCGGGTGTGGCCCTTGGGGGGTGTGGGCCACTCGCTCCTTGCGCTGAGGGGGACAGTACGGACCGGCACCCCCGAAATCGAGCCGGGGAAGGGCCCGGAACGGGCGTGTCCGGTTGCGGTCACATTGCTGGGACCGTGGTCCCGCCGGGTGGTTCCGGCGGTCCCGACACGGCCCCGATTTCGGGGTGGTCGGCTCGCGAGGCGCCGCCGTCGGCGTCGTTGGCGAGGAACGCTGTCCCCATCATCCTCTGCAGCGTTGCCGACGTGGCCCACCGTCGGAGGTTCTCCCCACGGCTGGCGACGTGCCCGAGCCGAGCCGTGGCCAGATCGGTCAACTCCGGGAGGCGTCGGCGGCCGTCTGGATCCTCGCCAGGTACGACTGCCAGCCCGCCTCGTCCAGCATGTCGTGGTCGGAGCCGGCGCGACCGTCGATCAACTCCCGGACGATGTCCGCGTGCCCGGCGTGCTGTGCGGTCTCGGCCACCATCCGCACCAGCAGGTACCCCAACGTCGTGTCGGCGCCCTCGGCCGGCCAGTGCGGCACTCGTCCCGGGGTGTCCAGGTCCAGGTCGGCAACGGTGCGGTCCGAATGCGCGCAGGCCTGTGCGTACAGCCCGAGCAGGCGTTCGCGGGTCTCGTCCTCCGTCGCCCACATGTCCGCGCCGTCCCAGATGGAGCCATCCTCGACCCACGGCGGGTCCTGTGGCGGCGGGCGTCCGAACGACGTCCCGAGGTAGACGTGTTCGACGGCGATCAGGTGCTTGACGAGCCCGAGCAGGTTGGTTCCGGTCGACGTGATCGGGCGGCGCACGTCGTACTCGGACAGGCCTTCGAGTCGAGACAACAGTCGAGCGCGGACGTGGACAAGCTTGTCCTGCAGGGCGCCCTTGACGGTGGTCATTCCCCCTGGCCGACGGGGTGCGGGTAGGACGCGCCCCGGTCCTGGAAGGTCAGGATTCGGTCGTTGCGGATCTCACCGTCCTCGATCTCCAGGGCACGCGAGATCGTCGGGTCGTCGGCCCACGCGTCCGGACCGCGCTGCACGATGTCGAGGAAGGGCAGCAGCGCCTCGCTGATCGTCCATGTTGCCGATTCCCAGTACAGCGACGGCGTGTGGTCCACGGCGTAGTAGTGGACCCGATCTCCGACGGTGAACATCGGGTCGGCGAACGACGTCGGCCGTGCCCAGGTGAATCCCATGCCCTCGTCCACGGACACGTCGACGATGATCGAGCCCTGCGCGAAGGCGTCCGGGTCGTCGGCGAAGAGCAGCGGTGCCGCGGTGTCCTGCAGCACGCAGTTCACGACGATGTCGTGTTCGGCCAGGAAGTCCTGGGTCGGTTGCGGGCCGTCCTGGCGCAGCACCCGTGCCCGGGTCGGGTCGTCCTCGAGTCGTTCGAACCGGCCCATCACCGCGCTGGCGAACGGTGACGCGACCGCCGGGCTGTCGCGCTGGGTGATGACCTCGACGTCGTGGACCCCCATCGCGTCCAGTGCGCGGACCGCGCCGCGGGCCGTGGCCCCGAACGAGATGACCGCCGCCCGGAGCTGGCGCCCGTAGTGGCTGGATGTCCCACGCAACTGCATCGCGTGGATGACCGCGGCGTACCCGGCGATCTCGTTGTTGAGGTGGAACACGTGCAAGGAGTACGAACCGTCGGAATTCCAGTGGTTCATCGACTCCCACGCGATGACCGACAGCCGGCGGTCGATGGCCAACTGCGTGACCTCGGGATCCTGCACCAGGTGTGGCCAGCCCCACAGCACCTGGCCCTCGCGCATCTCGGCGACGTCGGCCGCCATGGGCTTGGGCAGCAACACGACGTCGGCCCGTCGCAACAGCTCGTCGCGGTCGACCACCCCACCGACGTGGCGGGCGATCTCGTCGTCGTCCACCCCGAAGTGCTCGCCGTAGCCGCGCTCGACCAGCATGTGGCCGCGCACTGCCTGATCGATGCGGTCCAGGTGGGCGGGATGAATGGGTCGCCGGCGCTCGTCCG
>JAGXFT010000213.1 GCA_024637135.1 Nitriliruptorales bacterium
CCCGGCCGGCGTAGCGAGCATCGGTCGCGAGGACGCTGCGGCCGTCGGCGCGGACCAGCACGGCACCGTTGGACCCGGTGAACCCCGTCAGCCAGGCGAGGTCCGCCGGGTCGGTGACGTACAACCCGGCGAGGTCGTCGTCGGCCACCACGTCCGCGACGCGCGCGCGACGGCTCGCGTGGTCCATGGGCGGCAACGACAGGACCGGGCCGGGCGGGGACAAGCGGGACCTCCAGATGTCGTGGCGATCATCGGCACGCTAGCCCGTCGTGGCCTGCCGCCTGTCGTCCCGCGACCACCCGGGGGCGCACCGGCCGATCGGCCCCGATCAGCCCCACGACCACGTTCATGAGGTGTCCGGAGGCGGGGGTGGTCACGGTCACACCAGGACCCTAGGCTCCCCTCCACCGACTGCCTCCCCCACGGAGTCCCTCATGACCGTGTCGTCCCTGCCTGTCCGTCGAGGTGTCCTGGCTGCCGTGCTGGCGCTCGCTGCCAGCCTGCTGGCCCCGATCCTGACCCCGGCACCGGCGACCGCCGACCACACCGAGGCGCCCACGCGCGTGACCCTGATGGGCACGCTGATGGACGAACTGGGCTGCGCGACCGAGTGGGACGAGGGCTGCGACGCCACCGACCTGTCCCCGAACGCCGACGGGACGTGGACGTTGGTCGGCGGGGTCCCCGCGGGCAGCTACGAGTACAAGGTCCGACTCGACGGCAGTTGGGGCGAGAACTACGGACTGGACGGTGGCGACGGCAACATCCCGCTGGTCCTGCTCGCCGACGCCACCCTGCGATTCAGCTACGACCACGACAGCCACCGGGTGTCGGTGGAACCGGCCGATGCGCCCGAACCAGCCAGCCCGGCCGACCGCCGACTGGCCACCGACAGCCTCCGCGACGACCTCACCCGCGAGCGCTTCTACTTCGTGATGGCCGACCGCTTCGCCAACGGCGACCCGTCCAACGACACCGGCGGCTTCGACGTCCCCGCGGACACGCCCGCCGGCGACGAGAAGTACATCACGGGACTGGACCCGACCGACACCGCCTACTTCCACGGCGGCGACCTGCAGGGCGTCATCGACCAACTCGACTACATCGAGGGCCTGGGCACGACCGCCATCTGGCTGACCCCGTCGTTCAAGAACAAGCCGGTCCAGGGCGTGGGCGACACCCGCAGTGCCGGCTACCACGGCTACTGGATCACCGACTACACCGTGGTCGACCCGCACCTGGGCACCAACGACGACATGCGCGCACTCGTCGACCTCGCCCACGACCGCGGCATCAAGGTCTTCTTCGACATCATCACCAACCACAGCGCGGACGTCATCACCTACGACGAGTCGGAGTTCGACGCGAGCGGCAACCTGCCGTACGTGTCGACCGACGACCAGCCCTACCTGCGCGCCGACGGCACGCCCTTCGACGACCGTGACTTCGCCGGCCCGCCCGAGGAGGTCGGCGACTTCCCCGAGGTCGACCTCGACTCGTTCCCGTACACCCCGATCGTGCCCGCTGACGAGGCCGACCTGAAGGTCCCGGACTGGCTCAACGACCCGCTGCTCTACCACAACCGCGGCGTGTCGACCTTCGCAGGCGAGTCCAACACCTATGGCGACTTCCCGTCCGGCCCGTTCTCGTCGCTGGACGACCTGTGGACCGAACACCCCGACGTCGTCGACGGGATGATCGACATCTACAACGCCTGGGTCGGCGACGTCGGCATCGACGGCTTCCGGATCGACACCGTCAAGCACGTGAACATCGAGTTCTGGCAGCAGTTCACCGACGGCGTCATCGACTACGCCGACTCCATCGGCAACGACGACTTCTTCATGTTCGGCGAGATCTACGACTCCAACCCGTCGTTCGTGTCGCGCTACACGACCGAGGGCGAACTGCAGGCGGCCGTGGACTTCGGGTTCCAGGGCAGCGCCACCAGTTTCGCCCGCGGCAGTGCCACGACGAACCTGCGCGACTTCTTCTTCAGTGACGACTGGTACACCGACGCCGACTCCAACGCCTATTCGCTGCCGACGTTCCTGGGCAACCACGACATGGGACGGATCGGTTCGTTCCTGAACCAGGACGGCTTCGGTGAGGACGAGGCGCTGGCCCGTGACCAGGTCGCGCATGCCCTGATGTACCTGTCGCGAGGCCAACCGGTGGTCTACTACGGCGACGAACAGGGCTTCCGGGCCCCGGCCGGGGTGGCCGGCGGGATCGGCGACCAGCGCGCCCGCGAGGACATGTTCGAAAGCCAGGTCGACCTGTACGCGGGCTTCGACCCGCTGGGCACCGACGCGACGGCCGCGGACGACAACTTCGACCCGTCGCACCCGCTGTATTCCTCGATCGCGGACCTCGCCGCGCTGCGCGAGGCCCACCCGTCACTGGCCGACGGGGCCCAGGTGCACCGCTACGCCAGCAACGCCGCCGGCATCTACGCCTTCAGCCGGATCGACGCCGACGACCGCCGCGAATACGTCGTCGCGGTCAACAACGACACGTCGGCACACACCGCCACCTTTGACACGTGGACCAACCGGGCCCGGCTGGCACCGCTGTGGGGCGACGGCGCCGAGGCGCTGCGGACCGACGCCGAGGGCCGGGTCACGGTCGAGGTCCCCGCGTTGTCGGCGGTGGTGTACCGCGCGAACAAGAAGCTCAGCAACGACAAGGCGACGCCCCAGCCCTACTTCTCCTCGCCCACGCCGGGCGGCGTGGTCGGCGACCGGGACGAGATCGCCGTGAGCATCCCCGGCGCCACCTTCACCCAGGCCACGATCGCGTGGCGCCCGGTCGGCGGTGACGACTGGACGGTGGTCGGGACCGACGACAACGCGCCCTACCGGGTCTTCCACGACGTGTCGGACCTGCCCGACGGGGCGATGGTCGAGTATCGCGTGGTGGCCATCGACGCCCAGGGCGACCTGGGCGTGGCCCAGACGTGGGCGGTGGTCGGCGAGCCGGAGGACGGGGGCGGCGGCGGAGGCGGCCCCGTGACGCAGCCGGACGCGGTGTCGGTGCCGGGAAGTTTCAACGAGGAAGTGGGGTGCCCGGGCGACTGGCAGCCCGAGTGCCCGGACATCGACATGACCCTGGATGCCGAGGACCTGGTGTGGAAGAAGACCTTCGAGGGTGACCAGGCGATCCCGCCCGGTGGCTACGCCTACAAGGTCGCGATCGACGACTCGTGGGACGTCAACTACGGCGAGGGTGGGGTCCCGAACGGGTCCGACATCGGCCTGACCGTCCCGGCCGGCACCGACTCGGTCACGTTCTACTACAGCGAGGCAACGCACTGGATCACCAACAGCCTCGCGATGCCGCACGTCTACGTGGCCCCGGGCAGCTTCCAGTCCGAACTGGGCTGTCCCGGCGACTGGCAGCCGGACTGCATGCGCTCGTGGCTGCAGGACCCCGATGGCGACGGCGTGTGGACGTTCCGGACCGAACAACTGCCCCCCGGCACCTACGAGTCCAAGGTCGCCCAGGACTTCGACTGGTCGAACGGCAACTGGGGCACCAACGGCGTGCCGGACGGGCCCAACCTGCAGTGGACGGTCGCCGAGGGCGAGGGCGTGGAATTCCGGTTCACACCGCCCGACCCGTCCGAGGCGGGCCAGACCGCACCGCTGGTCGAGGTCGTGACCTTCCCCGCCGAGGGCGGTGGTGGCGACGGACTGGGCGAGCCCGACGTCTCGGCACTGGCCGCCCACTGGCTGACCCGCGACACCATCGCGTGGGACCTGCCGGCCGCACGGACGGGTTGGACCTACCGCCTGCACACCTCGCCGGACGGCGGGCTGGGCGTGGACGCCGAGGCAGTCACGGGTGGCACCTCGATCCCGTTGGTCGCCGGTGACGACGACCTGCCGGACGACCTCGCCGAGCAGTACCCGCACCTCGCGTCGTACTCGACCCTGCACCTGCGTCGCAAGGACGCCCGCGACGTGGAGGAACTGCTGACCGGACAGGTCGTGGTGGCCGCCTACGACCAGTTGGGCGCGTTGGTCGCCGCCAACGGGGTCCAGGTCGCCGGCGTGCTCGACGACGTCTACGCGGGCGCGACCGACCGTGACCTGGGGGTCACGTGGCGTGGCCGCTCCCCCGACGTCGCACTGTGGGCGCCGACCGCCACCGACGTGGACCTGGTGACGTGGGGGACGGACCGCCGGGCGGGGCCGAACGCCGGCCCGACGACCACGGCCATGCGTCGCGACGCCGACGGCGTCTGGACGGCCAGGGGCAAGCCGTCGTGGGCCGGGGCCTCCTATGCCTTCGACGTCACCGTCTACGTGCCGTCGCTGGACGAGGTGGTCACCAACCGCGTGACCGACCCGTACTCCCACGCCCTGACCGCCGATTCCGAACGCAGCGTGATGGTCGACCTCGACGACCCGGCCCTGGCACCCGCCGGGTGGGACGACGTGGTGGCGCCGGAGATCGACCAGCCCGAGGACAGCACCGTCTACGAACTGCACGTGCGCGACTTCTCCGCCACCGACCAGACCGTGCCGGCCGAGCTGCGTGGCACCTACAAGGCCTTCACGGTCGACGACAGCGCCGGCACCGACCACCTGCGTGACCTGGCCGACGCCGGGCTGAACACGTTGCACCTGTTGCCGACCTACGACCTGGCCTCGGTCCCCGAGGTCGACCAGGACGAACCGGCCTGTGACCTCGGGTCGTTCGGTCCGGCCTCGACCGAGCAACAGGCATGCGTCGGTGCGGTGCGGGCCACGGATGCCTTCAACTGGGGCTACGACCCGTTCCACTACACCACCCCCGAGGGCTCCTACGCCACCGACCCGGACGGGCCGGCGCGCACCCGCGAGTACCGCGAGATGGTCCAGGCCGTGAACGGCATGGGCCTCCGGCTGGTCAACGACGTCGTCTACAACCACACCTTCGCGGGCGGACAGGACGACCAGTCCGTGCTGGACAAGGTGGTCCCGGGCTACTACCACCGCCTGACCCCCGACACGGGCACCATCGAGACGTCGACCTGCTGCTTCAACACCGCGACCGAGCACGCCATGATGGAGAAGCTCATGGTCGACTCGGTCGTCACGTGGGCCCGCGACTACAAGGTCGACGGTTTCCGCTTCGACCTCATGGGCCACCACAGCCTCGCGAACATGGCGGCCGTGCGCGCCGCGCTGGACGACCTCACGATGGCCGACGACGGGGTCGACGGGTCGTCGGTCTACCTGTACGGCGAGGGCTGGAACTTCGGCGAGGTGGCCGACGACGCCCGCTTCACCCAGGCCACGCAGTTCAACCTCGCCGGGACCGGCATCGGGTCGTTCAACGACCGCATGCGCGACGCCGTCCACGGCGGCTCGCCGTTCGACACCGACCCGCGGGCGCAGGGCTTCGGATCCGGCCTGTTCACGGATCCCAACGGGGCCGAGATCAATGGCGACACCGCCACCCAGGAGTCGCGCCTGCTCGACCTGCAGGACCGCATCAAGGTCGGGCTGGCCGGCAACCTCGCCGACTACACGTTCGTGGACCGCAACGGCGACACCGTGCCCGGCAGCACCAACGGGGTCGGGTACGCCGCCGACCCGAGCGAGACCGTCAACTACGTCGACGCGCACGACAACGAGACCCTGCACGACCTGTTCACCTTCAAGCTGCCCGCCGACACCTCGGTGGCCGATCGGGCTCGGATGAACACGGTCGCCCAGGCCACGACCGCGCTGTCCCAGGGCGTGTCGTTCTGGCACGCCGGTACCGACCTGTTGCGGTCCAAGTCACTGGACCGCGACAGCTACGACTCGGGCGACTGGTTCAACCGGGTCGACTGGACCGGCACCGACAACACCTTCGGATCGGGCCTGCCGGGCGCGTGGCGCAACGAGGACAAGTGGCCGTACATGGAGCCACTGCTGGCGCGCGCGGACGAACTGACGCCGACGCCGGAGGTCATGGCCGCCACCCACCAGCGAGCGTTGGACCTGTTGCGGATCCGCAACTCGTCACCACTGTTCCGGCTCGGTGATGCGGACGCGATCCAGCAACGGGTGCTGTTCCCGGACGGCGGCCCCGACCAGGCCCGCGGGGTCGTCACGATGCACCTGTCGGACCTGGAGGGCGCGGACCTCGACCCGCAGTGGGAAGAAGTCGTGGTCGTGTTCAACGCCACCCCCGACGAGGTGACCCAGGCCGTCGAGGTCGCAGCCGGACCGTTCGCACTGCACCCGATCCAGGCGAACGGTTCCGACCCGGTCGTGAAGGACGCCAGCGCCGACGGCACGACCTTCACCGTGCCGCCGCGCACCGTCGCCGTGTTCGTCGCCGGCTGAACGCGTGCCCTCGCTGCGCTCGGGCGCATTGGAGTTGCTCGCCGGGCGGCTCGCAACATCCACGAGCGGCGAGACGCGTTCACCCCTCGCTGCGCTCGGGCGCATTGGAGTTGCTCGCCGGGCGGCTCGCAACATCCACGAGCGGCGTGACGCGTTCACGCCCGCGCTGCGCGGGCGCCCAGCAGCCCGATCACCGCCCCCACTGCCAACGCGTAGCCGTTGACGCCGAAGCCGGCGATCGTGCCGTCGACCACGGGCGAGATGACGGACGTGCGCCGGAACTGCTCGCGACCGTGGATGTTGGACAGGTGCACCTCGACCTTGGGAAGGTCGAGGATCGCCAGGGCGTCGGCCAGTGCGTGGCTGGTGTGCGTCAGCGCACCGGCGTTGACGATGACGGCGTCGGTGCCGTCCGTGCGCGCCTCGTGGAGCCTGGTGACCAGGTCGCCCTCGTACTCCGACACGACCCCCTCGACCTCGTGGCCCGCGGGCTCGGCCGCTCGGGTCGCGAGGTCCACGACGTCGTCGAGCGTGGCGGTGCCGTACACCGACGCGTCGCGCGCGCCCAACTGGGACAGGTTCGGACCGTGCAGCAACAGGATGCGACTCATGGGGTGGCTCCGGGTCGATCGGGACGGGCGGTGGGAGCGGCGACCCGCCCGTGGAGGTCGGTCGGCGCCGCCGTGTCGGCCACGGCGGTCGGCGCCGACGGCTCGGCTGCCAGGTCGGCGGCGCCCCGGGGCTCGTGCGCGTCGGGCGACTCGACCCGGTCGATCGCACGCCCGACCTGCTCGGGTGTCGGGGACACCACCCGCGGCGACCCGGGCGCGTCCAGCACGACGTAGCGGATCCCGCCGTCGGCCTTCTTGTCGCGGGCCATGACGGCCAGCACGGCGTCGCGCTCAAGCACCGGCGCCGCCACCGGCAGTCCGAGCGCCCCCAACAACGTGGCCGTCCGCGCGCGCAGGTCGGGGCCGTGCAGGCCCAACTCCTCCCCCAGCGCCAGTGCCACCAGCGTGCCGACGGCCACGGCCTCGCCGTGCCACCAGGTCGCGTACCCCGTCAGGGCCTCCAGCGCGTGGGCGTAGGTGTGGCCGAGGTTGAGGTGGGCGCGGATCCCGTGCTCGTGGCTGTCGGCGGCGACGAACCCCGCCTTGATCGCGACGTTGCGGGCCACCAGCGAGGCGTGGCCTGCGGCGTCGCCGACCACGGTGGCGGCGGTCGCCTCGAGGTCGTCCAGCAGGTCGGGGTCGGCGATCAGGGCGTGCTTGACGACCTCGCCGAAGCCTTCGCGGAGGACGCGTCGTGGCAGCGTCGCCAACACCTCGGTGTCGGACACCACGACCGCGGGCTGGTGGATCGCGCCGACCAGGTTCTTGCCCGCGACCAGGTCGATGCCGGTCTTGCCCCCCACCGAGGCGTCGACCATCGCCAGGACCGTCGTCGGGACCTGGACCACGTCGATGCCACGGTTGAACGTGGCCGCCACGAAGCCGCCCAGGTCGCCGACGACACCGCCGCCCAGCGCCACCACGGCGTCGCGGCGTTCCAGCCCGGCCCGGGCGCAGGTGTCCCACAGCCGGGCGAGGACGGCCGGGTCCTTGGCCGGTTCGCCGTCCTCGACCAGCGCCACGTCGACCACGAGGTCGGCGGCCACCAGCGCATCCCGGACGTCGTCGAGCCAGTGGTCGGCGACCGGTGCCTGGCTGACGACCAGCACACGCCGGGCGCGCGTCGTCGTGGCCACCGACCGGCCGAGGTCGTGGCGCACACCCGGCCCGACGTGGACGTCGTAGCCCTGCCCGGGCACCTCCACGCGGACCGTGGTCACGGCATCACCGCCTCGAACTCCGACGGCGTCAGGACATCCCGGTGCTCGCGCAGCCACGCGATCACCTCGTCGAGCGCCTCCTCGACCGTGCCGGATGCGTCGATGACGACGTCGGCGACCTCGACGTAGCGGTCGTGGCGCTCGGCGTGCACCGCGGCCATCCGCGTCGCGACCTCGTCGGCCCCGTCGCCCACCACCGGGCGGCCGACGCCGGACCCTACCCGTTCCACCAGCGTCTCGACCGGGGCGTCCAGCATCACCAGCACCCCGGCCAGGGTCAGGTCGGCGACCGGTCCGTCGGCCAGCACGGTGCCCCCGCCCAGCGCCAGCACCAGGTCCGGCACGGCCGCCAGTTCACGCACGACGGTGGCCTCGTAGCGTCGGAAGGCGGCCTCGCCCTCGTCCCGGAAGATCTCCGGGATCGAACGGCCGACCCAACCCACGACCTCGTCGTCGGTGTCGACCAGTCGACGTCCGAGCCGTTGGGCCAGCGCGCCGCCGACGGTGGTCTTGCCGGCACCCATCATCCCGAGCAGCGAGATCGTCGCGCTCATCGTGCCGCCACGGCAGCCCGGTAGGCGTCGAGGTTGCGCACGACCTCGTCCACGGTGTCGCCGCCGGTCTTCTCCAGCAGCGCCGCCGCCAGTTCGAACGCCACCACGTGTTCCAGCACCACGCCGGCGCGCGGGACCGCACAGGCGTCCGACCGTTGGGTGATCGCGACGGCCTCGTCGTGGGTGTCCAGTTCCGCCGTCGCCAGCGGCCGCGGCAGCGACGACAGCGGCTTCATCGCCACCCGCATCACCAGCGGCGCACCCGTGGTCATGCCGGCCTCGATCCCGCCCGAGCGGTTGCTGGCCCGGGTGAACGCGTCCCCGTCGTGGCCGATCTCGTCGTGCGCCGACGACCCCGGCGTGTCGGCCACGGCGAAGCCCAGGCCGAACTCGACCGCCTTCATCGCCTGGACCCCGACCGCGGCCGCGGCCAACCGGGCGTCGATCGTGCGGTCGCGGTGGACGTGGCTGCCCAGGCCCGGCGGGAGCCCGTACGCGATGACCTCCATCACCCCACCCAGGGTGTCGTTGTCGGCATGGGCGGCGTCGATCCGCGCGACCATGGCGTCGGCCGTGGGGCCGTCCAACGTCCGCACCGGACTGTCGTCGACGCGGTCGAGGTCGCCCGGGCCGGGACGGTCGGCGTCGTCGGGCAGGCGCACCCCACCGATGTTGGTGACGTGGCTGACCACGGTGACGCCGACCTCGGCCAACAGGTCCTTGCAGGCCGTGCCGATCACGACCCGGGCGGCGGTCTCACGGGCCGATGCGCGTTCCAGCGCGTCCCGGACGTCGTCGTAGCCGTACTTCAACGCCCCGACCAGGTCGGCGTGGCCCGGTCGTGGCCGGGTCAGGGGGCGACCGCGGCCCGTGTCGCGCACCTCGTCGAGGTCATCGCGTGACTCGGGGTCCATCGCGTCGACCCACTTGGGCCACTCGGTGTTGTGGATGACGATCGACAACGGCGACCCGAGCGTGACCCCGTGGCGCATGCCTGCGAGGAACTCGAGGCGGTCGACCTCGAAGTCCATCCGCGGGCTGCGCCCGTGGCCCAACCGGCGCCGGAACAGCTCCCGATCGAACCGTTCCCGGTCGAGGTGGAGGCCGGCCGGCAGGCCCTCGACGGTCGCGACCAGCGCGGGCCCGTGGGACTCACCGGCGGTGAGGTAGCGCAACTGCGTCACACCGTCTCCAACGTGCCTGGTCCGCCACCGACGACGACCGTCGATGCGGCCACGAGCCTAGGGTGCGTCTCGCTCCTACAGCAGCAGGCGACGGACGACGTCGGCGGGGACCAGCAGTCCGACGACGGTTCCCACGGCCAGGTAGGGCCCGAACGGGAACCGGGCGGTGGCGCCATGGCCCAGCGCCAGCAGCACGATCGCGACCACGCCCGACGCCAGCACGGTCGCGACCAGGAACGCCACCACCGACCACGGCCCCAACCATCCCATCGCCACGCCCAACGAGATGCCCCACTTGACGTCGCCCATCCCCATGCCGACCTGGCCCCGCGCCAACTGGAACGCCAGCGACAGCGCGAGCATCCCCCCGGGAAGGGCGATCCCGACCAGCATGGCGCGGCGCCAGTCGGCCCAGTCGCCACCCTCCAGACCGCCGACACCGCCGACACCGCCGACACCGACGACACCGGCCAGCGCGAGCCCGGTGGCGGCGACCACCGACCAGCCTGCCAGTGGGAAGGTCAGGCGGTCCGGGATGATCATCCGGGCGAGGTCGATCGGGGTGGCGACCACCACCGACCACGCCACGGGCAACAGCAGGACCAGCACGGGCCCGGGATGACGCCACGCCACCGCCGCCAGCAGGACGACGACGCCGACCTCGACCAGTGGCAGTGACCCCGGGATGTGCTCGCCGCAGGTCCGGCAGGTGCCCCGGCGCGCCAGCCACGACCACACTGGGACGACGTCGGCCGGGGCCAGGTCGTGCGTGTCGGCCACGCACCGAGGACGCCATGGTGCCCGCACCCGGCGGTCGTCGGCCCAGCGCACCACCGCGGTGGTCGCCGGATGCACCGACGCGACCACGCCCAGGGCCACCAGGACCCAGAGCACGAGCGCGTCCACGATCAGGCCCCGATGCGCGCGGCCCGGGCAGCCGTGGCCATCGCGGCGACGTCCGGGTCCACCCCGGTCCAGGTGCGGAACGACGCGGCCGCCTGGCCCACCACCATCGCGAGCCCGTCGATGGTGTCGGCCCCGGCCCGGTCGGCGTCGACCAGGAACGGGGACCGCTCCTCGGCGTAGTTCAGGTCGTGGGCGACCTGGCCGGGCTGGAGGTCGTGGAAGGGGGCCGGGAGACGCTCGCCGTGCCAGCCCAACGGCGTGGCGTTCACGACCAGTCCGGCCGCGGCCACGCACGCGGCCACCTCGGGGGTGTCGACCGCGACGACGTCGGCCGGCCGTCCGACGCCCAGGGCGGCGACGTCCGTGGCGCGATCGGGGTGGCGCACCACCAGCGTCACCGCGACATCACGACGAGCCAGGGCCACCACGACCGCCCGTGCGGCCCCACCGGCGCCCAGCACGACCGCGTGCGTCACCGCCCGCTCCCCCAGGCCGGCCAGGAACCCGGACACGTCGGTGTTGTCCCCGACCGGGCCGGCATCGCCACCGGCGAAGGTGAGCGTGTTCACCGCCCCCACGGCCCGGGCGTCGTCGGACACCGTCGCGCAGGTGGCCATGGCGGCGCGCTTGTGTGGCAGCGTGACGTTGGCGCCGACCGCGCCCAGCGCCCCGAGACCCGCGATGGCGGCCGGGACGTCGCCCGGCGCCACGTCGGCGGCGACGTAGGCCAGGTCGAGGCCGGCCGCGGCGATCGCGGCGTTGTGCATGGCGGGCGACACGGAGTGGTCGACCGGGTGGCCCAACAGCACGAGCAGGCGCGTGGTGGCGGCGATCACGCCTCGCCGCATTCGCCGGCATCGCGCCAGGACGCCACGTTGACCTCGTGCTCCTCGCCGGTGTCGGCGAACACGTGGGTGCCGTCGCAGTCGGCCGACAGCACGTAGAAGCGGAAGGTCACCGAGGCCGGGTTGAAACTCACCTGCAGTGCCTGTGCGCGCGCCCCCGAGATCGGGGTCGGCGGGAGGCCCTCCACCTCGTAGAGGTTGTAGGGAGAGCCCTCGGGGTTGCCGAACTGCTCGCGGGCGTAGTCCCGGGCCGCGTCGATCTGCAGGATCATGTCCTCGTCGAGGCGATTGCGGATCACGGCCGCGATCAGCGGCCGGTCCTGGTCGACCTGGGCCTCGCGCTCGATCAGGGACGCGATGATCAGCGCCTCGTACCGGCTGACCCCGGCCGCCTCGGCCTCGGCGACCTGCTCGGACGGGATCGCCTCCATCACCGAGTCGGTCTGGTCGATGAGCCGCTGCAGGATCTCGGTCGGCGTCGCGTCCAGCGAGAAGTCGTAGGTCAGCGGGAACAGCAGGCCCTCGAACGCGCGCTCGTTTCCGGCCAGGTCCGCCAGTGGTGGCACCCAACCGGGCAGCGCCAGCGGACCCTCCTCGGGACGGTTCAACTGGTCGTCCAGCACGTCCTGGAAGTCGATCGCGTCGAAGGTCGTCTGGTCGGCCAGCCGGGACAACGTCTGGTCGACGCGCAGCCCCTCCGCGACGGTGATCCGAAGCAGGCTCGGCCCCGCCTGGATGACATCGACCACGTCGACCACGTCCATCCCGGTCTCGAGCTCGTAGTTGCCGGGGGCGATGGAGCCCGCGATGTCGCGCCGGTTGACCTCGTCGATGAAGTCGGTGGCCGGGACGACCCCCTGGTCGTCGAGGCTGGACGCCACCCCGCTGGCCGACTGGCCGGCGGCGATCTCGAAGTCCACCGCCAGTCCGGGCTCGACCGGGTCCGGCAACGACCCCCCGACGAGTTGCTCCAGGCCGGCGTTGATGCCCCACAGCCCGCCGCCGATCAGGGCGACCAGCACGACGGCGAACACCTTGGACCCACGACTCAGCGCCATGTGGAACCGCCACCCGGCTGGAGTCGACGGGCCTCCAGGACACCACGAAGGATCAGGCTGGCGGCCACACGGTCGACCACCTCGCGGCGGCGGCGGCGGCGCATGTCCCCTTCCAACAGGGAGCGCTCGGCCTCGACCGTCGACAGCCGCTCGTCCCACAACAGGACGGGCAGGTCGCTGGTGTCCGCGACGTGTTCGGCGACCACCCGACAGCGCTGGGCGGCGCTGCCCTCGCGACCGGCCATCGTGCGTGGATAGCCCACGACGACCGCCACGGGCTGTTCGTCGGCCACGGCCGCCAGCACGATCGCGGCGACCTCCTCCGGATCGGGCGAACTCGCGACCGTGTCCAGCGGCGTGGCCACCACCTGGCCCGGGTCGGTCACGGCCAGGCCCAGCCGGACGTCACCGACGTCGACGCCCAGCAGCCGACCCGTGGTGGGCAGCGTGGCGAGGCCGGCGAAGCCCAGCGCGACGACGTCCATCAGGCGGTCCCGGACGCCAGGTCACGGGCCTCGGTGCGTGCCCGGGCCAGTGCCTCGTCGAGTTTGGCGCCGTCGCGACCACCGGCCTGGGCCATGCCGCCCTTGCCGCCGGCGCCGCCACCGACCACCTGGGCGGCCGGGTGCAGCACGTCGCGCGCGGACACGCCGATCTCGACCAGGTCGTCGGTCAGCGCGGCGACCAGTTGCGCCTTGCCGTCGTCGGTGGCGGTCCCGACCACGGCGACCGCACGGGTGCCCAGTCGCGACCGGATGTCCCCGGCGACCTGGCGCAACCCGTCCATGTCGAGGCCGTCGACCGCGATCGCGATCACACCCAGCCCGTCGTCGTCGCGCTCGACCTCGTCGGCCAGCGCGACCGCACGACCGGCGAGGTCGGCCTGGCGCAGCCCGGTCAGTTCCTTCTCGGCCGCCTTGAGCCGGCCCATCAACGACTCGATCCGAGCCACCGCCTCGTCCGAACGGCTGTTGAGGGTCCGGGCCACCTCCTCGGCGACCAGGCGCTCGGTGGTGAGGTAGCGGTAGGCATCCATCCCGGTCAGCGCCTCGACCCGGCGGGTGTTGGACCCGATCGACTCTTCCCGGGCGATCACGATCGTGCCGATCTCGGCGCCGCGGGGAACGTGGGTGCCACCGCACAGCTCCTTGGAGAAGTCACCGATCGTCACGACCCGGACCACGTCGCCGTACTTGTCCCCGAAGTTGGCCACCGCACCGGCCCGACGGGCGTCGTCCAGCGACATGACGGCGGTGTGGACGTGCGGGTCACGCAGGACCCGCTCGTTGATCGTGCCCTCGATCGTCGCCAACTGGTCGTCGGCCACGCCCTCGAAGTGCGGGAAGTCGAACCGCAGCCGTCCGGGCGTCACCAGCGAACCGGCCTGCTGGGCGTGCTCCCCCAGCACCTCCTTGATGGTGGCGTGCAGGACGTGGGTGGCCGAGTGCGACCGGGCGGTGGCGATGCGGCGGTCCGGGTCGACGGTCGCCACGACCTCCTGGCCCGGAACCACCTCGCCGGCCACCACGCGCACGCGGTGGCCCGACACCCCCTCGATCACCTCCTGGGTGTCCAGCACCTCCAGGCGGCCGGTCGGGGTCTCGAGCAGGCCGGCATCGCCGACCTGTCCCCCACCCTCGGCGTAGAACGGCGTGCGCGGGAGCACGACCTCCAGCTCGTCGCCCTCGCTCGCGACCTCGACCAGGCCGCCGGCGGTCACCAGCGCGGCCAGCGACGACTCGGCGGTCAGCGTGTCGTAGCCGACGAACTCGGTCGGGCCCGCGGCCGCGGCCGCGGCGCGATAGACGTCGGTCGGCACGCCCTTGGTGCCGGACTTCGCCCCGGCGCGCGCCCGTTCCTGCTGCGCCACCATCAGTTCGTCGAAGCGGTCCAGGTCGAACGCCAGCCCGGCGTCGGCCGCGATCTCGGCGGTGAGGTCGATCGGGAACCCGAACGTGTCGTGGAGCTGGAAGGCCACGTCGCCCGACAGCGGCGCGCCCTCGTCCAGGTCGGCGATGGCGACGTCGAGCATCTCCAGGCCCGAGGCGAGCCGGGCCCGGAAGTCGGACTCCTCGGCCGCGACGACGCGCGTGACCAGTTCGCGCTGGCGTTCGAGGTCGGGATACCCCGGGCCCATGACCTCGATGACGGCATCGACCATGGCCGGCATGACCTGGGCGTCGACGTCGGTGATCCCGAGCAGGTGGGAATGGCGCACGACCCGACGCAGCAGGCGACGCAGGACGTAGCCGCGGCCCTCCTTGGCGGGCAGGACGCCGTCGGCGACCAGGAACGTGGTGGCCCGGGCGTGCTCGGCCATGACCTTGAGGCTGACGTCGGTCTCGGCACCGGCGCCGAGCTCCACGCCGGTCAGGTCACTGGCCGCGGCCAGCAACGACACGAACAGGTCGGTCTCGTAGATCGTCGGCACGTCCTGCACCAGGGTCGCCAACCGTTCCAGGCCCAACCCGGTGTCGACGTTCTTGGCCGGCAGGTCACCGACGATCTCGCCGGCGCCGTCACA
>JAGXFT010000030.1 GCA_024637135.1 Nitriliruptorales bacterium
ACGCGTGCAATCGGACCTGTAGTGTTCTCCTGCAAGGTGCCCTCCGGTGTTGGACGCATTCATAGACAGAACGCATCCAACCGCCCCGGAGGGCACTTTCCATGCAACCACGCCACCGGCTACTGCAAGATCGGGGCTAGAGTCGGTCCGGGCGGACCCCGTCGCGAGTCGACGGTGGCCACGGACGCGGGGTCCGACCGGGGTGCTCCGTGACGACGGGGAGGGGCATGGACGACGACGCGCACGCAGGCCCACGGGCTCGCGCCCGCTCGCGCCTCGACCGCGCACTGGCGAACCTTGCCGCGGGATCTGGCAGCGTCGTGTTCTTGACTGGCGAGTTCGGGATCGGCCGCACCGAACTGGTGCGTGCCGCCGTCCGATCGGCTCGAAGCCTGGCGGTTGCATGGGATGGCAGTCCGCCCGCAGGGGACGAGCCGGTTGGCCCGTGGTCGCGAGCCGCGGCGTCGCTGGCGGACGGGCACGACATCCTGGACACGCTGCTGGACCACGACACGATCGCGAGCACTGCGTCGGACCGGTGGCGATGGCGATCCGAACTCGTCGCGCAGCTGCGACGCCGGTCTGGTGAGGGACCGATCCTCTTCGTGCTCGAGGACCTGGATCGCGCGCACCCTGCCTCCATGGATCTGCTGCGTTGGCTGGCACCACAACTGTCCTCGATGCCCGTCGGTGTCGTCGCGACCATTGTTTCGACCCCGGCCGGCCGCACCCAGCGTGCAGACCTCGACCGGCTCGGCGAGGTCGTGGCGCTGAGCGGCCTGACGCCGGCAGAGCTCGGTCCCGTGCTGGACGACGCAGCCGGCACACCGGTGGCAGCCGAGGTCGCTGCCGTCGTCCACCGGCGCACGAGCGGCAACCCCCGGTTCGCCGCCGAGCTCGTCCGCGACCTCGCCGATGCCGATGCGCTCATGGACCACCAGGCCGCCGGACGCCTCGTACCCGGCACCGTGCACGATCGAGTCGACGAGCACCTCGCCGGGTTGACCGACCCGGCCAGGGCCATCGTGGACGCGGCGGCCGCGCTCGGAACGTCCGGGCCAGCGTGGCTGCTCGGGGCGGTCGGTGATCGGGCGACGGACGAGACCGGCGGCGAGGCTGGCCCCGCGGCACCGGTCGTGCCCGACCTGCTGCGACAGGTCGGTGACGCATGGTGGTTCACCCACGAGGTCGTGCGCGACGCCGTGCTCGTGCGCGTGCACCCGAGTCGACGTGCGCGCATCGGCGGGGCGGCAGCGACAATCCTGCTCGAGACGGCCGACGAGGCCCGTGCGGCCGACGACCCGGACCGGGCGGTGGAGCTGTTGCGTCGGGCCGGCGACGTCGTCCCGGGTGGCCAACCGGACCGGTCACTGCGGGCACGGGTCCTGGTCGAGCTGGGCGAGGCCCTCCAGGCAACGGGTGACGGCGCCGGTGCCCGGACTGCGCACGCCGCTGCGGCCCGCGCCGCCCGCGGCGCCGATCCGGTCCTGCTCGCCCGCGCGGCGCTGGGACTGGGCTCGGGACCGTCCGGGTTCGAGGTCCCGCTGCTCGACCGCTCGCAGCTCGACCTGCTCGAGGAGGCGCTGGCCGCGATGCCGGCGACCGAGTCCGCGTGGGAGGCGCGGCTGCGGGCACGCCTGGCCGTGGCGCTGACCTACGGCGACGAGGAGGAACGCCGTCTCGCACTGGCCGACCGTGCCGTGGAACTTGCCCGTACGTGCGGCGACCCGGGTGTCTTGGCCGCGTGCCTGGCGGCCCGCTGCGACGTCCGCGCCGGCCCCGAGCACAGCGAGGAACGGGCGGCGGCGGCCACCGAGATCATCGCGCTGGCCCGCGGCCGAGACCGCCTTGTCGAGCTGCTGGGCCTGCGGCTGCGGATCGTGGCCCGGCTGGAACAGGGCGACCTGGCCGCCGCCGAATCGGACATGGACGCCTTCGCGCACGAGTCGGACCGACTGGGCGACCCGATGGTGGCCTGGTACCCGCCGTTGTGGCGGGCCGCCCGACACCTCCTGTACGGCCACGCGGCGGAGGCCGACCGGCGGCTGCAGGAGGCCATCCGGATCGGGCAGCGTGCCGGCAGCACGAATGCTGCTCAGCTGACGGCCACGCTGCACTGGTGGGCGCCGATCGAGCAACGCGCCGTCGAGGACTTCGCCGCCCAGCTGGACCAGCTCGACGACATGCCACCGGTCCCCTGGGTCCGGGTGGCGCTGGCACTGGGATTCGCCGAGCTCGGCCGAGCCAACGCGGCGGTCGTGCAGCTCGATGCGGTGACCGAGTCCTTGGCCGCGCAACCGCAGGACTCCGAGTGGCTGCCGATGCTCGCCCAGGTGGCCCACGTGGTGGGCATCGTCGGCGCGCACCCGATCGCCGAGACGGCTCGCGCGTTGTTGCTGCCGTACCGCCACCGCCACGTCGTCGAGGGGATCGGCGCCGTCATGCTGGGCTCGGTCGAACGGCCACTGGGGGTCCTGGCTGCCGCGCTCGGGGACCGCCACGCCGCCGCCCAGCACTTCGCGGCCGCCGAGGCAGCCAACCGGCGACTTGGAGGCGCCGCCCTGGTCGCACGAACGCTGCGCGACGCCGGGGCTGCGCTGGACGATCCGGTTCTGCTCGAGGAGGCAGCCGCGGTCTACGACGAGATCGGTTGGGAGCGGCGCCTGGCCGAGGTCCGCGACCGCGCCAGGGCGCTGGGCGGCGCCACCGGCGGGACCCGGGCCGCGCGGGTCGTGGCGCCACACGGCACGTTCCGACGGGAGGCCGACGGCTGGGCGGTCGGCTGGCAGGGCGCCACGGCCCACGTCCGCGACGTCAAGGGCCTGCACGACCTGGCACGCCTGCTCGACCGACCCGGCCGGGACGTCCCGGCGCTGGACCTGGTCACGGCGGACGCCGGTCCCGGCGAACAGGCAAACGCGGACGTGCGGGCCGCCCCCGGCGATCTCGGTCCGGTCCTGGACGACGAGGCACGACGGGCCTACCGCGCCCGACTCGCCGAACTGGAACGGGACGTCCAGACCTCACGGGACACCAACGATCCCGTCGCGATGGAGCGCGCCGTGCGGGAACGCGACGCACTGGTCGACGCGCTCACCGAGGCCTACGGACTGGGCGGACGCCCGCGCCGGGCCGGCGAGGGGGCCGAGCGTGCCAGGACCACCGTCACGTCGCGCATCCGCGACGCGATCGCGCGGGTGAGCGAGGCCGATCCTGCGCTGGGTCGACATCTCGACAACGCGATCCGCACCGGGCGCATGTGCTCGTACCGACCCGAGATGCCCGTCGAGTGGGAGCGCTGACCCGCCGGGACGGCGGTGCCGACGTCGGCCGTTGCGGCCGACGCGGGCCCGGACGGCGTGCCAGCCTTCAGGCGGCTTCACCGTCCGGCAACTCCCCGCGTCCGGCCCCGTCAGCCCCGTCGTCCGGGGCCGCATCATCGGCACCGCCGGCCGCGTGACGTCGGCCCCACGCCGGTGTCCCACGATGTGGGACGGTCTCCCACGCAGGAAGGGTGCGGGCCGAGCGACGGTCCGCCGACGACAAGGAACGCCCATGACTGCCACCACCACCGCCGGGAACGACGCAACCACCGAGGAAGTTCGCCGCTTCGTCGCCGACCTCTACGACGCCTTCGCCACGGGCGACGCCACGGCCTGGGTCGACCGGATCACCGGCGACCACGACGCCGTCGCGATCGGAACCGACCCCGACGAGTTCTGGGACGAGCGGGACCACATGGTTGCCACCATGAAGGCCCAGGTCGCGTCCATGTCCGAGGCCGGCTTCCGGCTCCGCTCGGGCACGCCCCACATCGGCCACCGCGGGGATGTCGCGTGGATCGCCGACGAACCGACCATGGTGCTGCCGGACGCCCGCGAGATCCCGATGCGCATGACCGCCGTCCTGACGCGCGAGGAGGACGGCTGGCGCTACACGCACGCGCACCTGTCCGTCGGCGTGCCCAACGAGGGCCTGCTCGACCTCGCCCTGCCCGTCTGATCCGGTAGGTGCGGGGGCACACGCGGCGGGCGCCGATCGCGGCGCCCGCCGTTGCTCGTGCCTGCCCGATGCCGGCACGGGGCAGGGCACGGCGGGGCGCGGCATCCTGCGACCCAGGCCCCGCGCTCGCCGTCGGGCCCCCCGACCGACCGCATCGAGCCCACCATGCTTCCCACCGCGATCTTTCTCGTGGTCGTCGTCGGGACGGCGCTGTGGTCCCGACGACTCGTCGACGGTCCCGTCACCCCACCCACCATCCTGGCCGTCGCCGGGCTCGTGGCGGCACTGGCGTTCGGCGAGGCCGTCGACGTCGACACGGCCAGCTTTCGGCCTCGCCGTCGCCATCGGCGTCGTGCTCGGGCTCGCGGGCGGCTGGGCTCTGCGCTGGGCCGGCGCCCACGACCAGCTCGACCCCGTCTACACCCAGCTTGTCGGCCTCGGCCTGGTGGGGCTCGTAGTGGTGGCGAGCGCGGCGACCGGGGCGATCACCTTCGTGGCGGCGTTCCTGGCCGGGTCGGCGTTCCGCCAGGCCCACGGGGGCGTCACTGGACCGGTGATGGCCGTCACCGATGACCTGACACGCCTGCTGACGATCGGGGCCTTCTTCGCGTTCGGGATGGTGCTGGTGCCGGACGCCCTGGCGGCCGTCAACCCCGGCCTGCTCGTCGTGGTCCTGGTTGCCCTGACCGTGGCGCGGATGGCCCCGGTTGCCGTCGCTCTGCTGGGCACGGGACTCCGGCCGCCCTCTGTCGCGCTCGTCGGGTGGTTCGGTCCCCGGGGCCTTGCGACCGTCCTGTTCTCCCGGATCGCGCTCGAGGAACTGGGAGGTGAACTGCCGGAGACCGCTCTGGCGGTCATGGTGCTGACCGTCCTGGCGAGCCTCGTCCCGCACGGCGTGACGGCGAAGCCGCTCACGAGGCGATACGCGCGATGGCTGGCCCACCAGCCGGACGACGCCCAGGGAGACCACGGTCAGTCGCTCCCGCCGGTGACCCGGCGAGCGCGCGGTGATGCGCGAGATTACGGTCGGCCAGCCCGGCCGTCATCTTCCCGGTTCCGCCCGCGGTGTCGGCCCGCACCACGATCCGGCGTTGCACCTGGTCGGGGTCGTCACCCGGGCCGGTGGCCGGCCTGCCACGCCTCCGGCAAGCACGCGATCGCCTGGTCGACCACCGCGAGCTGGTCGGCGGCATCGTTGGCGGTGTGGTTGCCGGGCCGCAGCATCCCGGCAGGGATCCCGAACGGTTCGATGAAACACAACATCGGCGCGAACCCGAACCCGCGCTTGAACGTCGCCGCCGCCCCTCCTTGGTGTCATCCGACAGGTGCAGCAACGTCGCGTCCAC
>JAGXFT010000031.1 GCA_024637135.1 Nitriliruptorales bacterium
CCGGCGGCCAGGTAGGCGTCGTCGGCCGACCCCGCGGGCTGGTCGATCCAGCCGGTCACCTGGGGGTCCGCGACCGCCCCGACCACCACCAGGTGCGAGGCCAGCAGCACCGGCAGCGCCGGCACCAGGGTGTCGACCAGGGCCTCGCTGGACAGGTCGGTCAGCACGACCAGCAGGGCCCGGCGGCGCTGGCGGACGACGATGTCGGTGAAGGCCGCGCCGTAGTCCGACTCGACCAGGATGGGGTCGAGCCCGGCCATCGCGGTCGCCACGCGGCTGCGTTGGCGACGATCGCCGGCCGGACTGATGGCCAGGTGCACGTCGGTGGCGAACGCCTGGAACCCGACCTTGTCCCCGACCCCGGTCGCGACCGTGGTGACGGCCAGGGCCGCGTCCATCAGGTGCTCCAGGCGCGTCGTGCCGTCCACGAGCCCGGCCGAGTGGCGGCCGGTGTCCAGCGCCACCTGCACGGTCTGGTTGCGCTCGACCCGGTAGGTGCGCACGATCGGCTTGCCGGCGCGTGCCGTGGCCGACCAGTCGACCCGTCGGACCTGGTCGTCCGGGGTGTAGTCCCGCAGCGACTCGAACTCGGTGCCGGCACCGACCAGTCGCGCCGACCGGACACCGGCCTCCAGCACGCGTCGGTCCGTGATCCGCAGTTCCGCGTCCCGGCGGGAGGGAAAGGCCGGCAGCACGTCGATGCGGCCCGGCAGCGACCGCGCGTGCTGGCGCGCCACCAACCGCAGGGGGCCGGCCACCCGCACCACCAGTTCGTCGGGTCGGTGGGTCGCCCGCCGCCTCGGTCGCATCGGTGTGCCCACGGTGGTCGTCCGATCCCTGCGGACGGTCGCCGAGACCCGACGGACCGCCCCCAACGACGGGGACAGGTCGTCGGCCAGGTCGACCCGCTGGGGCCACCGCGCGGATCCCCGCACGGCCCACGCCACCGTCGCCTCCTCCCCCAGGCTGATCGCCGCCGGTGCTCGCCGTGCCACGGCCACCCGCCACGGACCACCGACCAACAACGCGTCGATGCACGCCAGGACCGCGACGATGCCCACCATCACCGGACCGGGGGCGCCGACCAGGTCCGCCAATGCGATGCCCAGCACCAGCCCCGCCAGCGGCAACCGTGGCAGCGGGACCAACCCCGCCCACCACGCCCGCGTCCACCGGGCCGGTCGCGTCGCGGGCTCGGGACCGGCACGGTCGCCCGCACCCGTCGGGTCGCCGGGCATGCCGGCCGGGTCAGCGGACCCGTCCGACCGGTACGCGCCCTGACCTCCCGGCGGCTCGACCCCGGACGACCCGGCACCCGCGCCCGACCCCGCACCGGGGGCGACGGGAGCGTCGACGGGGGCGGCGGCCGGCGTCGCCATCAGCGCGGGACCGGCACGGTCGACAGGACCCGCTCGAGCGCCGCGTCGACCGTGCCGCCCTCCAACGACACCTCGGGGCGCAACTGCATGCGGTGGCGCAGGGTCGGGCGGGCGATCGCCTGGACGTGGTCGGGCGTGACGAAGGACGCCCCCGACAGCCATGCCCACGCCTTGGTGGCCTGCAGCAGCATGGCCGCACCGCGCGGCGACACGCCGACGGCGACGGCCGGGAGGTCGCGGGTCGCGCGGACGACCTCGACCACGTAGCGGCGCACCGCCGGCGTGACCCGCAACGACCGCACCGCGGCGCGGGCGGCCAGGATGTCCGCCGCCGTCGCGACCGCCTCGATGGCCGACAGGTCGTGGGGGTCCATGCCCTCGTCGTGGCGTCCGACCACCTCGACCTCCTCGTCGAGGTCGGGGTAGCCCACCTCCAACTTGAACAGGAAGCGGTCGAGCTGGGCTTCGGGGAGCGGGTAGGTGCCCTCGTACTCGATGGGGTTCTGGGTCGCGATCACCATGAACGGCGCGGGCAGCGGTCGGGCCTGGCCCTCCGCGGTCACCTGCTGTTCCTCCATCGCCTCCAGCAGGGCCGCCTGGGTCTTGGGCGGGGTCCGGTTGACCTCGTCGGCCAG
This sequence comes from Nitriliruptorales bacterium, assembly GCA_024637135.1. Lineage (GTDB taxonomy): Bacteria > Actinomycetota > Nitriliruptoria > Nitriliruptorales > Nitriliruptoraceae > Salsipaludibacter. Next base: position 2,015 of record JAGXFT010000031.1, read on the forward strand.
CAACAGGTTGGTGAAGACGGGGCCTTCGCGGAACCGCAGGTCACCGCCGACCAGCACCAGGTGGCCGGTCACGTCCGAGGGCATCAGGTCGGGCGTGAACTGCACACGCGTGGCCTGCAGGTCCAGCGCCGCGGCCAGGACCTTGACCGTCAGCGTCTTGGCGACCCCGGGCACGCCCTCCAACAGGACGTGGCCGTCGGCGAGCAGCGCGGTCACCAGCCCCGACACGACGTGGGACTGTCCCACGACGATCCTGGCGACCTGTTCGCGCACGCGGGTCAGCGCCGCGCGGGGGTCGGCCGCGACGTCGGTGTCGGGTGCAGTGGTGGATGTGGCGTCCATGGCGACCTCCGGGTCGTCGTGTGGGGGCGTCCGTGCGGTCGGTCCGGGCAGGGTGCCGGGGCGGACCGCAGGTGTGGGTCGTCGTCGGTTCGGGTTGGTGGGGTCGGTCGGGTCAGGTGGATGGGGGCGGGTCGTCGGGGGGCGCTTCGGGTCGGTCGGGGGCCAGCGCCGCGCGGACCGCGTGTCCGGCCGCAGCCACCGCCACCAGTCCGTCCGCGCCGTCCACGGGCCCGTCGGCCAGGGCCGTGGCCACGACGTCGCGGTCCAGTCCGGTGGCGCGTTCGGCCAGCGGGACCAGCACGGTCGCGTCGCGTTCACCGGTGCCCAGCCGTGGTCCGAGTTCGGCCCGCAGTTCGGCCCGCAGCCGTGCGGCGGCGTCGGCGGCCTGGCCGTGGCGTTCCAGGAGTTCGGCGATCCCACCGGCCAGCGCCGAGGCCGGGACCTCGACCGGGCGTGGCTCGGCGACCACGCGACCGTGCCGTCGCGCGCGGGTCGCGGCGAACAGGGCCAGCGCGAGGGCGGCCAACCACATCCCCCGACGCAGGTTGTCGGGGATCGAGCCCTGGGCGCCGATCGGGGCCGGCGGCGCCTCGGTCCCGACGAGCACCACGACACGCCCGGTGTCGGCGGGCAGGAACAGCGTGGCGAGTTGCCCCAGCACCGGCTCGGACACGATCGCCGCGTTGGTGACCACGTCGGGGTCACCCAGCACCACCGTCCGGCCCGGTCCGCCGCCCCCGCCCGGCAGGCCGTCCCAGACCCCGACCAGGGCCGCACCGGCGTCCTCCCAGCACACCTGCGCCGGTGCGTCCGCCACCTCGAACAGGTCCGGCACCAGCGTGGCGTCGCGACCCTCGAAGAGGTCGACGTCCTGGGAGATGACGGTGCGCGCGGGCAGCAGGTCACAGCCGGGGGCGCCCCCGGCACCGATCCCGGCGACGCGCTTCTGGCGCCCACCCAACGGCGACGCCGGGGCCGCCACGACCAACCGTCCCCCGTCCTGGACGTGCGTTCGGACACGCGCTTCCTGGTCGGCGGTCAACTGGTCGCGGAACACCACCGCGACATCGGACGGGGTGAGCTCGGCCACCAGGGACGCGGCGTCCCCCTCGACCACCTGCACGCCAAGGTCGTCGAGCACACGACGGAGGATGTCGGTGCCGCCGGCGTCCTCGGACGTGGTCGCGTACGGGGGGTCGGTGTCCGGGCTGGCGACCACCAGCACGGCCACGACCACCACCAGGGCCAGCAGCCAGGCCATGACGCGCTTCGTCCCGGCGGTGTCGGCGGCGGCGGTGCCGGCCGTGCCGGTCGCGGTGGCGGTGGCGGTCACGATCCCACGCCCAGGTTGTCCGCGGCCGCCAGGACGACCGCGACGTCGTCGGTGGTGGCCTCGTCGTCGGCGTACCAGACACGCTCGAACACGTCACTCGCGCGGTCGAAGCCACGTGCCTGCATCTCGGCCACGACCTCGCCCCGGCGCAGCGCAGCCCGGTGCGTCCCCACGGTCGCACCGGCCATGGCCGGGACCGCTTCCCGCACGACGAGGTGGGACACGACGGCGCGGTAGGCGGCCCGGACGGCATCGCGGTTGCGCCCGTCGGTGGCGGCGCTGCGGGCCTCGGACAGCCAGTCCGCGGCCGAACGATCCACGCCGCCCACCGTGATGGTGGTCGCCGGTGCCCCACCGCGGGTCGTGAAGGCCCCCGTGCCGATCCGACGGGCGACCAGCCACGCGACGAATCCCAGCAGCGCGATGACGGACACCCACACGATGCCCTGGAGGACCGAGGCCAGCACCGATCCCCCCGGGCCACCGATGACGCCGCCCAGCCGCTCCGCCAACCACTGGATCGCCCGCTCGATGATGTTCGGTTCGTCGAGGTAGGGCGGGTCGGCGAGGATGTCACGGACCGCGTCGTCGATCCGGTCGGCGAGCCCGGCGTCCTGCACGGCCACCACCACCGCGGCCGCTGACGACACCACCGAGCGCGCGACGTTCACCGTTCGAGCCGGCCGGCGGCCCGCAGGACGTCGGTGCCCTCGGTGCGCACGCGCAGGTCGCCGTACAGGGCCAGGCCACCGAAGATCCCCAGCGGCGTGCTCACCAGGTAGCCCAGCACGTTCACCAGCACCGTCACGGCCAGGAACAGCTCCGGACCCGCGAACACGGCGAACTGCCCGGCGACGCCCAGCACCTGGCCGATGATGCCGACCAGCAGCCCCACGAGCATCCCGCGCCCGAAGGTCGGCCAGAAACTGCCGCGAAGCAACGCGCGCACGCGCCCCAACGCCCGCAGCGCGCCGATCTCCTCGATGACGACGGTCGCCGCGACCAGGTAGCCGACCATGATCACGACGAACAACAGCGCGATGCCGATCGGGACGGTCAGGATGAACAGGAATCCGAAGTTCCCGTCCACCAGCAGCAACGGCAGGGGCAGCAGGAACACCACCGCCAGCAGCAGGAACATCAGCATCCAGACGCCCGTGATGCCCCACATGCGGCGGAGGCCGACCCGGAGCGCCGCACCGATCGTCGGGGTGCCGCCACCCAGGTCGTCGGCGCCGACCTGCATCAGCGCCGGCGTCGCGGCCATCTGTCCCAGCAGCAACAACAGGCCGCCCAGCCCCAGCGCGATCCAGAAGATCGGGTTGGTGAACATCTCGTTCAGCTGGCTGTCGGTGAACGGCGCAGCGCCGGGACCCGCCGGATCGAAGCCGATGGGATCGGTGATCACCGCGAACAGGTCCTGCATCTGCAGGAACCCGACGCCCACCAGCATCAGGCCGGGCAGCAGCAGGATCGTGATCACCGCGGCCGTGGTCGGGAAGGTCGCCCGATAGACCCGGAACATGGTCTCGATGACCTCGCCCACCGACGGGCGGCCGGAACCGAAGGCCGGACCCGACGGCGGTGGCGGCGCACCGCCCCAGCCGGCAGCCACCGGCGCGCCACCGACCGGGTTCGTGCCCACCGGCGGCGCCCCCCAGCCCGTGGGTGGTCCGGGCGGTGCCGGCTGTCCCGGCGGAGCCGAAAGTGGTGGGGGCGGTGGAGGTGGTGGGGGCGGGGGCGACCCGGGCGGGGGCGGCGAGCCGCCGGTCTGCCCGGGCGAGTTCCAGTCACTCATGTGCTCGTTGCCTCCAGCAGGCGATGGTGGACCAGGGGCGGGACGTCGGCCCGCTCCCCCACGTGGACCAGGTCGTCGAGCTGGTCGCGGGCCCACGCGAGGTCGTCGTCGGATGCGGCATGGATGGTCACGCTGGGCTCGACCTGGGCAGTGTCCGAGCCGATGCCGACCCAGACCTCCAGGCCGACGGCGGGGTCGATCACGTCGTCGCGGCGCTGGCGCCCGGCGCCCAACCCGCCGGCGAGCGCCCCGATCCCGCGCGTGTCGATGTCGGTCACGACCCCGGGCGGTGCCTGCCAGGTCCCCACGCACGGTGCGGCCGGCAGCACCTCCCACGGGGTCTCCACGACCGCCGGGTCGCCGCCCTGTGCACGAACCAGGTCCGACAGCCGTTCCGCGGCCGCACCGGAGTCCAGCGCATCCCGGGCGTCGCGCCGGGCGTCGTCGGCCGACCGGCCAGACACCTGCATCGCGGCGGCCGCGAGCTCCAGGCACAGGTCACGGAACCGCCCGGAACGGTCGCCGGCCAGGACCTCGACGGCATGCGCGACCTCCAGGGCATTGCCGACCGCATGCGACAACGGCTGCGACATGTCGGTGACCAGGGCACCGGTGGCCCGGTCACGGGCGGTCCCGATGGCCACGCACTGCCGGGCCAGGGCGAGCCCGGCCTCCGGATCGGCCAGGAACGCCCCGTCGCCGACCTTGACGTCCAACAGGATGGTCGAGGCCCCGCCGGCAAGCTTCTTGCTCATGATGCTGGCCGCGATCAGGCCGGGCGAGGCGACCGTGCCGGTCACGTCGCGCAACGCGTACAGGCGCTTGTCGAGCGGGACGACGTCGGCGGTGGCGGCGGCGACGGCCAGCCCGATCTCCTGGACCTGGGCGGTGACCTGGTCGGGTGACAGCGAGACGCCCAGCCCCGGAATGGCCTCGAGCTTGTCCAGCGTGCCCCCGGTGTGGCCCAGGCCACGGCCCGACAGCTTCGCGACCTGCAACCCGCACGCCGCAAGGATCGGGGCCACGACCAGCGTGGTGGTGTCACCGACCCCGCCGGTGGAGTGCTTGTCGACGGTCGGCCCGGCCAGTCCGGACAGGTCGACGACGTCGCCCGACGCCACCGCCACGTCGGTCATCGCGACCGCCTCGTCCGCGCTGAACCCCTGCAGCACGCCGGCCATCAGGAAGGCCGCCATCTGCTCCTCGGCGACGCCACCCTGCAGGTAGGCGGTGAAGAACGCGCGGATCTCCCGGGACGACAGTTCGTCGCCGTCGCGCTTGCGCCCGATCGTGGCCGGGACGTCCAGTCGCTCCGCCATCAACGGTCCTCGTACTCGGACGCACACGCCACGCACCGCACCGACAGCGGCCGCACCTCCAGGCGGGCGTCGGGGATCTGGTCGCCACAGTCCACGCAGATCCCGTACGTGCCCTCGTCCATCTGCTCCATGGCCTCGTCGATCTGGTGCACGCGGGTGCGGGCGGTCTCGATCGAACCCAACACCTCGGAACGGGCCTCGGCCTGGGCGCCGGCGTCCGAGAACCCGGAACTGGAGACCCCCAGGTCCTTGACGACGTCGGAGTGCAGGTCGGCCCCGTGCTCCTCCAGGATCGCCATCTGGGTGGCGCGGTCCTCGGTGAGCTGGTCACGAACCTTGGTGAGCGTGGACTGGTCCATGGGGCGACTCCGATGCGTGGGTGTGGACGATGGTGGCGGACGGCCGCGGGCGGCGGCGTCCAGGCGTCCGGGGGCGGCTGGTGGTGGCCCGGGACGAACCGGCGAACCGGACGTGGGCGGGCACCGCCGAGGCTATCTGCCAGCGCGCATGATCCCGAGGGACCCCGGACCTGTTCACGACCCGGTCACGACCCAGTACGTGCCCGGTGCCGCACGAGCCCGGCACGCCCGGCGGCCGACGCGACGGCGGCCCGGTCAGGCGGTGTCGGGCGGCAGGCCCAGCGCGACGCTCGGGGTGACCGATTCCATCCCGTGGGCCGCGCCGACCGGCTCGTTGGTGAGTTGGCCGGCGCAGGTGTTGAGGCCGTTGCGCAGGTGCGGGTCGGCCTCCAGGGCCGCTCGGATGCCCCTGGCCAGCCGCCGCACGTGCGGGGTCGTGACGTTGGTCAGGCCGTAGGTCGAGGTGTGCGGGACCGCGCCCGGCATGTTCCCGACGCAGTAGTGCACGACGTCGTCCACGACGTAGGTCGGGTCCGAGTGCGTGGTGACCGTCGAGGTCTCGGTGCAGCCGCCCTGGTCGATCGCGATGTCGACGATGACCGCCCCGGGCTTCATCACCGACAGCATGTCCCGGGTGATGACCTTGGGTGCCCTGGCGCCCGGCACCAGCACCGCCCCGATGACCAGGTCGGCGCGCGCCACCTGCTCGGTGACGGTCAGGCGGTTGCTCATCAGGGTGTTGATCCGCCCGTGGTGGGCGGCGTCGATCGAGCGCAACGCGTCGACGTCGAGGTCGAGCGCCACGACGTCGGCCTCCATGCCGGCCGCGATGACCGCCGCGTTGCGACCCGAGGTCCCGGCCCCGATCACGACCACGTAGGCCGGTTGCACGCCCGACACCCCACCCAGGAGCACCCCGCGCCCTCCGTGTTCGGCCTGCAGCGTGGCGGCGCCGACCTGCGGCGCCATGCGCCCGGCCACCTCCGACATCGGAGCCAGCAACGGCAGCCCGCCGTTTCGACCGGTCACCGTCTCGTAGGCGATCGCGGTCGTGCCGTTGTCGACCAGCACGCGGGTCAGGTCCTCCGTGGCGGCCAGGTGGAGGTAGGTGAACAGGGCCAGGTCGTCACGGAGGAACCCGTACTCCTGCTCCAGTGGTTCCTTGACCTTGCACACCAGGTCGACCTCGCCCCAGACCTCCTCGGCCGTGTCGACGATGCGGGCGCCGGCCTCGACGAAGGCCTCGTCGGACAGCGACGACCCCTCCCCCGCGCCGGCCTGCACCACCACCTCGTGGCCGTCGACGACCAGGTCGTGGACCGCGTGCGGTGTCGTGGCGACACGGTGCTCGTCGACCTTGACCTCGGTGGGAACTCCGATGCGCACGCTGGCCTCCTGGTTCGTTCGGGCCCGGGTCCGCCCCGGTACCGCCGTCGGCCACGCTGCCGGCGGCCCTCGGCACGATAGAGCCCACCACCGACCGCTGCCCCCGCGGCTGTCCCGACGGCTGTGAGCCCGTCCGGCCACCTGTGGCCGGACGGCCATCACACCGAGGGCTCGGGCGTCAGGCCTCGGGGACGTGGATGGCGTCGGCCAGTTCGCCCACGGTCGGCTCGTCCAGTTCCAGCGGCAACCGGCCGACGGCCTCGTCGTGGCGGCGGGTGGCGCTGCGGACCAACCCGACGAACAGCGGGTGCGGGCGGGTCGGCCGGGACTTGAGTTCGGGGTGGGCCTGGGTCGCGACGAAGTAGGGGTGGTCGGGCAGTTCGACGAACTCGATCAGCCGGTCGTCGGGCGACTTCCCCGAGAAGGTCATGCCGGCCTCGGTGAAGCGGTCCCGGTAGGCGTTGTTGAACTCGTAGCGATGGCGATGGCGCTCGTGCACCAGTTCGGCGCCGTCGTACACACCGGCCGTGACCGTCCCGGGCTCGAGCCGCGCCGGGTAGGAGCCCAGCCGCATCGTGCCGCCCATGGCCGTGATGTCGCGCTGGTCCGGGAGCAGGGCGATGACCGGGTGTGCGGTGTGGGGATCGAACTCCGCGGAGTTGGCGTCGCGCAGCCCCACCACGTTGCGCGCGAACTCGATGCAGGCCACGTGCATGCCCAGGCACAGGCCGAGCCACGGGATCCCGTGGGTGCGGGCGTGGTGGGTGGCCGCGATCTTGCCGTCGACCCCGCGGATGCCGAAGCCGCCGGGAATGATGATGCCGTCGGCCATCCGCAACCGGGACGCCACGGTCTCGGAGGTGACGTCGTCGGACGCGACCCAGTCGATGGTGACCTGCACCCCGACGGTGATGCCGGCGTGTTCCAGTGCCTCGGCGACC
>JAGXFT010000032.1 GCA_024637135.1 Nitriliruptorales bacterium
GGCCCGCGGCGACGTCCTCGGAGCCGCCACGCGCGGCTGCCGCGGCACCGGCGGGCACCCCCGCTCCATCACCCGACGCGACCCAGTTGCTGCCCCCGAACGGGGTCGGTGGGGCCCGCCCGGCCCCGGTGCCGGCCGCGAACAGGACCCCCGACATGGTGCTGGAGGTCGTCGACACCGGGCAGACCCTGGACCTGTTCGGGACCCGCTGTGTCATCGGGCGCCTCGCCACCTGCGACCTCCCGATCGACTCGACCACGGTGTCGCGCGAACACGCCGCCATGGTCAAGCGCAACGACACCTGGTGGGTGGTCGACCTGGGCTCGACCAACGGCACCAAGGTCAACGGCATCCGCGCGTCGGAGCAACCCGTGCGCACCGGCGACCGCATCGAGGTCGGCACGATCGACCTCACCGCACGGAGGGCCTGACCGATGCCGGTGGTGGTGCTGACGATCCTCAAGCTGGTGCTGCTGGCCCTGTTGTACGTGTTCCTGCTGCGGGTCACGCGCGTCATCGCCGCCGACCTGTTCGGGGTCGGAACACCCAAGCGGCGCGCCCGGTCCGCGACGGTCGCCTCGGCACCGCCGACCCGCAAGGTCAAGCGCCATCCGCGCGAACTGATCGTCCACCCCCCGAACGGGGAGGCCGTCCAGGTCCCCATGAACGGCGCCACCATTACGCTGGGCCGTTCCACCGCCGCCAGCATCAGGGTCGATGACGTGTACGTGTCCGACGAGCACACCCAGATCGTGTCCACCGACGACGGCTGGATGGTGCGTGACCTCGGTTCCACCAACGGCACGTTCCTGAATGGCGCCAAGGTGACCCAGCCGACCCCGCTCGCCCATGGCGACCACCTCCGCCTGGGCAAGACGAGGGTCGAGGTGAAGCGATGAGGGCCACGGACGCCATCGCAAACGCCCACCTCCGTCGCGACCACGCGCACTCGACACGAGCGTGGCCCGAGGTGACGCGATGATCCGGGTCCAGGCGATCGGTCGCACCGACGTCGGCCGGGTCCGGGACGCCAACGAGGACGCCTTCCTGGTCGGGGACTCTTCCTTCGCGGTCGCCGACGGGATGGGCGGCCACCTCGCCGGCGAGGTCGCATCGGCCACGGCGCTGGGCCCGATCCAGGACCTCGACGGGCGCGTGTTCTCCGACTCCGTGGACGCCACCGCGGCCCTCCGCGACGCGGTCGTGGCCGCCAATCGCGAGGTCAGCGACAAGTCCGCCGCGGCACCGTCCTACCGCGGGATGGGCACCACGCTCACGGCCGTCATGGTCGAGGGTCGCCGCGCCCACATCGCCCACGTCGGCGACTCCCGGGCGTACCTCCTCCGCGACGGCGTGTTCAGCCAGCTCACGACCGACCACACGCTGGTGCAACGCCTGATCGACGAGGGCCGGCTGACCGCCGACGAGGCCGCGCACCACCCGCAGCGCTCGGTCATCACGCGTGCCATCGGGGTCGAACAGGACGTCGACGTCGACGCGATGACACTGGACCTGCAGCCCGACGACCGGCTCCTGCTGTGCTCGGACGGACTGACCGGCCCGGTCTCCGACGAGGCGATCGCCAGCCTGCTCGCGGGCAACGACCTCGACCGCATCCCGGACGACCTGATCGACGCGGCCAACGACGCCGGCGGCCCGGACAACATCACGACCGTGATCCTGTCCTTCGACGAACTCGCGACCGCCCCCACCCCCCACCGCGGCACCGACCAGGCCACCGATCCCGACCACGACCCCAACATGGTGGTCGTGCGCACGCGCGAGGAGAACCCCGAGTCGGACTGGGCGGGTCGGCTGGGCCACATCGGCCACATGAACCCGCACCCGGAGGCCTCGGCCGCCGCGCAGAGCGCCGGACGAATCCGCTCCGTGCTGGTCTGGACGGTCGTGGTCGCGTTGCTGCTGGCCGCGCTCGTCCTCGGTGGTCGCTGGCTGCTGGGCCGCTCCTTCTACGTCGGGGTCGACGACAACGACGCGGTCACCATCTTCCAGGGCATCCCGGTGGACATCGGGCCGCTCCCGCTGTCGTGGGCCTATCGCACCACCACGACGCCGATCGAGGAGGTGCCGGCGGTGGTGCGCGACCGCATCATCGAGGGTGTCCCGACCAACGACGCGGCCGACGCCGAACGGATCATCGCGAACTTCTCCGTCCTGCGCGGCGACGACGGCGACGCCCCGGCGGACCCGAACGCCACCGACCCCAGCGCGACCGACCCCGCGACCGACCCGACGGCGACCACGGGTGCCGGGGACGCGGGCTGACGTGCCACTGACCGCCGCGAGCGCCGCCTCGGCCGAACGACGGTTGCTGGTCGGGGCGATCCTGTTGCCGGCCGCCGCGTACGCGTTGCTGCACCTGGGCCGGGACCTGTCGGTGTTCGGACGCGACACCGCGATCCGGTTGGGCGTGCTGCTGGTGGCCGCCATGGTCCTGCACGTGGCCGTGCGTCGGCTCGCACCCAACGCCGACCCGATCCTGTTGCCACTGGGCCTGCTCCTGAACGGGCTCGGGCTGGTCGTCGTGCACCGCATCGACCTCGGTCGCGAACCGATGACCTCGCTCGCGACGACCCAGGCGACGTGGACGCTGGTCGGGGTCGTCGCCGCGGTCGCGACCCTGCTGGTCGTGCGGTCCCACCGTGACCTGACCCGCTATCACTACACGATCGGGTTCGCAACGGTGGTCCTGCTGTTGCTGCCGCTGCTGCCGGTCATCGGTCGACGCATCAACGGGGCGCAGTTGTGGGTCGACTTCAGCGCACTGGGGATCCCGTTGGGGTTCCAGCCGGGCGAACTGGCCAAGCTCGGGCTGGTGATCTTCCTGGCCGGGTACCTCGAGCGCAAGCGCGCGCTGCTGTCGGTGGCGACCAACCGGATCGGGCCGCTGATGCTGCCCGACGCGCGCCACCTCGGCCCGGTCCTGCTGGCCGTCGGGCTGGCGTTGGGCATCGTGGTGTTCCAGCGCGACCTGGGCTCGGGGCTGTTGTTCTTCGGCGTGTCGGTGCTCATGCTCTACATCGCCACCGGTCGGATCGCCTACCCCCTGATCGGGACGGTGGCCTTCGGTCTGGGCGCATGGCTGGCGTGGTGGCAGTTCGACCACGTCCGGGTCCGCGTCGCGATCTGGCTCGACCCGTGGAGCAGCCTCAACGACCAGGGCTTCCAGATCGCGCAGGCGTCGTTCGCGATGGGCACCGGGGGGCTGACCGGGACCGGGCTGGGACTGGGCCGCCCGACCGACATCCCGTTCGTCGAGACCGACGCCATCTTCGCGGCCGTCGGCGAGGAGTTGGGCCTGCTCGGTGCCACCGCACTGCTGGTGGCCTACGGGCTGATGGTGGCGCGGGGTTTCCGGATCGCGTTGGACGCCGAGGACCAGGTCGGATCGCTGCTGGCGGCCGGGCTGACGACCGTGCTGGGCCTGCAGGTGTTCGTGATCGTGGGTGGGGTGACCCGGCTGGTGCCGTTCACCGGCATCACGCTGCCGTTCGTGTCCTACGGCGGGTCGTCGCTGTTGGCGAACTACATCCTGCTGGCCCTGCTGTTGCGGGTCTCCGACGCCACCGGACCGTCCCGTGCGGAACCGGCCGCCGACCGCCCGATGGAACGGCTGCGGGCGTGAACACCCAGATCCGACGAGTCTCGCTCGTGATGCTGGCCCTGTTCGCGGCGCTGCTGGTCAACCTCAACGTGCTCCAGATGATCCGCGGACCGGCACTGGTCGACAACCCGGCGAACCGGCGTGTGCTGGTGGCCGAGTACGGGATCCGACGCGGGCCGATCCTGGTCGACGACGAGCCGATCGCCGAGTCGATCGAGACCACCGACGACCTCACCTACCTGCGGCGCTACAACCAGCCGGAGTTGTACGCCCACCTGACCGGGCACGACTCGTTCGTGCAGGGGCGGACCGGGCTGGAAGCGGCCTACAACGACGTGCTGACCGGCGCACCCAGCGAGGTGCTGGCCCAGAACCTCACCGACCTGCTGATCGGCCGCGACGCCCAGGGCAACACCGTGCGGTTGACGATCGACCCGCAGGTCCAGCAGGCCGCCGCCGACGCGCTGGCGGGGCGCGCCGGCGCCGTGGTGGCGCTGGAACCACGGACCGGACGGGTGCTGGCGGACTACGCCAGTCCCACCTACGACCCGAACCGGCTGGCGTCGCACGACGGCAGCGACGTCCAGGCCGCATGGGACGACCTGCGACTGGACCCGGCCCTGCCGCTGCTGGACCGGTCCACCCGGGTGCTGTTCCCCCCGGGCTCGATCTTCAAGACCGTGGTGGCCGCCGCCGCGCTGGAACAGGGCCTGCAACCGGACACGGCGTTCGACAACGTCGACTCCTTCACCCCCGACGGCACCTCGGCGGCGATCAGCAACAGCGGGGGCGGCCGCTGCACGCCCGAGAAGACCATCTCGTTGGCCGAGGCGTTGCGGGTGTCGTGCAACACCGTGTTCGCCGAGTTGGCGGTCGACCTGGGGACCGAGACGATCGTCGAGACCGCCCAGAACTTCGGCTTCAACCGCACGATCCCGTACGAACTGCCGGTCGCCGCATCGGTGATCCCGACCGAGCTGGAGGACCCGGCACTCGCCCAGTCCGCCATCGGCCAGCGCGACGTCCGCATGACGGTCTTCCACGCCGCCATGGTCGCCGCCACGATCGCCAACGCCGGCCGGGCCCAACGTCCACACGTGGTCGCGGACGTGGTCGCCCCGTCGACCCGGATCCTGGACGTCCAGGCCGATGCGGTGTGGCGCGAGTCGGGCTTCTCCGAACAGGCCGTCAGCGCCCGCACCGCCAGCCAGTTGCGGGACATGATGCTGGACGTGGTGGTGTCGGGCACCGGGTCGGCGGCCGCGATCGGTGGTGTGGAGGTGGGTGGCAAGACCGGGACCGCCGACGACCCGAACCTCGAGGGCCAGATCGCGTGGTTCATGGGCTTCGCCGGCAACGACATCGCGGTCGCGGTCGTGCTGCCCGACGTCGACGGGGGTGGCGGCTCGGTGGCGGCGCCGGTGGCCCGGCAGGTCATGCAGTCGTGGTTGCAACCGTGAACGGCCGACGGACCGGGACGGGAGGTGGATCGTGAACGACGAGCGCGTGCTCGCCGGGCGGTTCCACCTGCGCCGCATGCTCGGGCGTGGTGGCATGGCCGAGGTCTTCGAGGCCTACGACGCGAACCTCGACCGGGCCGTGGCGATCAAGGTCCTGCTGACCCACTTCCAGGACGACGAGGAGTTCCAGGAACGGTTCGCCGACGAGGGACGCCGCGCGGCCGGCCTCAACCACCCGAACATCGTGACGGTGCTGGACACCGGGACCGACCGGACCACCGGACTGCGCTTCATCGTGATGGAGTTGATCCGAGGCCGGTCGTTGGCCGAGGCGATCGCGGCGGGCGGGCTGACCGAGGACCGTGCGCTGGAGGTGACCGCGGACGTCGCCAACGCGCTGGACTACGCCCACGCGCAGGGCCTGGTCCACCGCGACATCAAGCCGGGCAACATCCTGCTGGCCGAGGACGGCACGGTCAAGGTCACCGACTTCGGGATCGCGCGGGCCATCGACTCCGACTCCAACGTGACCCAGACGGCGGCGGTGCTGGGCACGGCCGCCTACCTGTCGCCCGAACAGGCCCAGGCCCGACCGGTCGACGCGCGCTCCGACGTCTACTCCCTTGGTGTGGTGCTCTACGAGCTGCTGACCGGGGCCCAGCCCTTCCAGGGCGACACGCCGATCACCGTGGCCTACCAGCACGTGCAGGAGCCACCACGGCCACCGCGGGACCTGGAGGGCAGCATCTCGGCCGCGGGCGAGGCCATCGTGATGCGTGCGATGGCCAAGAACCCGGCCAACCGTTACCCGTCGGCCGCGGCGATGCGCGACGACGTCCTGCGTGCGATGGCCGGCGAGGCGATCGACGCACCGGCGGTGCTGCGGGCCGAGGACACGGCGTTGCTGGACCCGGTGGGCGGGTCGCGCACCCGCGCCAACCGGGCCGGTCGACGCCGCCGCGCGCTCAGCTACGTGCTGCTGGGACTGGGATCGATCGCGGGTGCCGCCCTGGTCGTGTTCCTGCTGTTCCAGTTCGGGCTGGGCAACGACCAGCAGGCCGCCCAACGCACCGTCCCCGACGTCATCGGCGAGTCGGTCACCGACGCCCAGACGCTGTTGGAGGCCCAGGGCCTGGTCGGCGACGCCTTCGAGGAGGTCGCGTCCGACGAGATCCAGCGCGGGCTGATCGCCAACCAGATCCCGCCGGCCGGGACGCTGGTCCGGGACGGGTCGCTGGTGCAGTTGAGCGTGTCCTCGGGCCCGGAGATGGTGACGGTGCCGCCGATCACCGGCCTGCCCGAGGTCGAGGCGAGCGAGTTGCTGAACGATGCGGGGTTGCGGATCGGGAGTCGCCAACCGGTGTTCTCGACCGAGGTCGAGTCCGGCAACGTCGTCGAGTCGACGCCGGCCCCCGGCGAGGAGGTGTCGGTCGGGTCCGCCGTGGACCTGGTCATCAGCCGCGGCCAGGAGGTCGTCCGGGTGCTCGACGTGACCCTGCAGAGCGAGGCCAACGCCATCCGGATCCTGGAGGGCCAGCAGTTGCTGGTGCTGGTGGAACGCGAGTTCTCGCCCTCGGTCGAGGAGGGCGTGGTCGTCAGCCAGGAACCCGGCGCCGGCGAGGAACTGCCGGTGGGTTCCGAGGTCACGATCGTGGTGTCGTTGGGCCCCGAGGAGGTCGTCACACAGGCCCCCGTCCCGGACCCCGAACCGACCACCTCCGACAACCCGTTCCCCGAACCGTCGCCCCCGCCGGAGCCGGAGCCACCACCACCGCCCAGCCCGACACCGGCGCCGTCGCCCACGCCGCCGCCCAGCCCGACGCCCTCGGTCACGCCCGCCGTCTGACCGGCGGACTCGGCGCGTGCCCCGGGTCAGGGACCCAACGGCTGGCCGAACAGGTCCCCCACGCC
>JAGXFT010000033.1 GCA_024637135.1 Nitriliruptorales bacterium
GCCTGGCACGCCTCCCGCGCCACGAACGGGCCCGTGGAAGCGATCAACAACTTGGCGAAGCGGATCAAGCGGGTCGCGTTCGGGTTGACGAACTGGACCCACTGGCGCATCCGGGTGCTGCTCTACGCGGGCAAACCCGACTGGTCCAAGCTGGCCACCATCAGCCCGACACCCACGTGAACTTCCGAAGAGCCGGGAAAGCCCTCCCCGAAACAGCCCTGCTCGAACGGCGGCCCGGTGAACAGGGCGTAGCCATCGCCCTCGTAGTAGTAGCCCGTGGCGACCGGGACCGGCTCGACGACGCCGGCGGACGCCCCGACCGGCACGCCGACGGCGACCAGGACGAACGCGAACAACAGGATCGGTCTCGTACGCATGGTGTCTCCTCGCGGTGGGACGGGCCGACCAGTCGATCGACGCGGTGACCCCGACGGGCCTGTCGGCGAGGATCCCCGACGGTCGCAAGTTCAGCGCAAGCCCGACCCGGGACGGTCGGGCGCGCACACACGCCGCACGCGACCGGCCGATGTGGGGCGAAATCGCTTTTGGGCCTCGACTTCTGCGTCCCGGGCGGTCGACGGCGACGTCATGCGCGTCGACGTCGCCGCCACCGGTGGCTGGGAGGTCTGGACGCCTCACGAGGTCCTGGGCGTCGGCAACGGCGACACCGTCGACGTGCCCGTCACGGTCCTGCGTCACCCCGGTGACGCCAACACCACGACGGTCACGCTGGGCGTCACGTCCGAGAGCGACGGGGCGGCGACCGACACGGCGACGTGCACGGTCCGTGCATCCGACACCCGTCGTCCACCCGGGCGCGGGTGACGAGGACTGACACCGGGCCCCGATCCCTTCCGGGATCGGGGCCCGGTGTCACTCGACGGTGACGGTCTTGGCGAGGTTGCGGGGCTGGTCGATGTCCTCGCCCCGGGTCACCGCGACGTGGTAGGCGAACAGCTGCAGCGGGATTGCGGCCAGGATGGGCGACGCCAGTTCGTGGCTCGCCTCGGGGAGGGTGATCAGGTCGTGGGCATGGGCCTTGAGGTCGGCCGTCGACCCGTCCGTGCCGATCGCCAACACCGATGCGCCGCGGGCGCGCACCTCCTGGATGTTGGACACCATCTTGGCGAAGGTGTGCCCGGCAGGTGCCAGCGCGACCACCAGTGACCCGTCCTCGATCAGGGCGATCGGGCCGTGCTTCATCTCACCGGCAGGGAACGCCTCGGCGTGGAGGTAGGAGATCTCCTTGAGCTTGAGCGCACCCTCCATCGCGATCGGCAGCCCGACGTGGCGACCGATGAACATCGTGTAGTGGGTCGAGGCGTACTTGCGCGCCAGTTCTGCGATCGCCGCGTCCTGCTCCAGGACCTGTTCGACCTGGCCGGGCAGGTGGTGGAGGCGGTTGAGGATGTCGGTGATCTCGGACCCGTAGATCCGTCCGCGCTGTTGCCCGAGGTAGAGCCCGATCAACAGGAACGCCGCCAACTGGGTGGTGAACGCCTTTGTCGACGCGACCGCGACCTCGGGCCCGGCGTGGGTGTAGAAGACCGCGTCGGCTTCCCTCGCAAGGGTCGAACCGACCACGTTGACCAGAGCCAGCACCGGAGCCCGCTGGTCCAGGGCGTGGGTGGCGGCAGCCATGGTGTCGGAGGTCTCGCCGGACTGGGACACCGCGATCACCAGCGTGTGCGGGTCCAGGATGGGGTCGCGGTAGCGGAACTCGGAGGCCACCTCGACCTCGACCGGGATGCCGGCCCAGTGCTCGATGGCCAACTTGCCGACCATGGCCGAGTACAGCGACGTGCCGCAGGCGACGATGAAGACCTTGTCGATGCGGCCGAACTCGCCCTCGTCGATGCGGCATTCGTCGAGGTGGAGCCGCGGACTGCCGTCAGGACCCGTCGCGGGACGGAGCCGATCGCGCAGGGTGTCGGCGATCGCGGTGGGCTGCTCGTGGATCTCCTTGAGCATGAAGTGCTCGTAGCCCTGCTTCTCCGCGGCGTCGAGGTCCCAGTCGACGTGGTAGGCGTGGCCCTCGACGGCCACCCCGTTCAGGTCGGTGATCGTGATGCCGTCCGGGGTCAACACGGCCACCTGGTCGTCCATCAGCGCCTGGACGTCACGGGTGTGGCGGATCAGCGCCGCCACGTCGGAGGCGCAGTAGGACACGCCGTCGGCGTGGGCGACGATCAGCGGCGCCTCCCGCTTGGCCACCACGATCATCCCGGGCGTGTCCCGATCCTGGATGCACAGGGCGAACGCGCCGTCCAGCGAACGCAGGACCGTGCGGACCGCGTCCGGCAGTTCGGCGCCGCCCTCGACCTCGCGCGCGACCAGGTGCGCCACCACCTCGGTGTCGGTCTCGGAGCTGAAGGTGGCGTCCGGCAGGGTGGCCTGCAGTTCCTCGTAGTTCTCGATGATCCCGTTGTGCACGACCGCGATCCGACCCGTGGGGTCGGTGTGCGGATGGGCGTTGGAGTCGGTCGGCGCGCCGTGGGTCGCCCAACGCGTGTGGCCGATCCCGACCGAGCCGCTGATCGACTCGTCCGACAGCGCCGCCGTGAGGTTCGCGAGCTTGCCGCCACGCTTGACGACGCGCAGGCGGTCGGACGACTCGTCCATGACCACGCCAGCCGAGTCGTAGCCGCGGTACTCGAGGCGCTGCAGGCCAGTGAGGATGACGTCCAGGGCGTCGTCCCGCCCGGTCACGCCGACGATGCCGCACATGGGGTTCTCCTTGACGGACTGCAGCGGGGTGCGTGGAGGCACCGAGTCGTCGGTCGCGAACCCCCGCCGGGTCACCCCGGAGGCTATCGAGCGGGGTCGTCCGGGACCTGCTCAGGCGTCCCAGGTCGATGGCGCCGCGGCGGGCGCGGGACGTTCCAGTGACAGGCTGTCCCGCACCGCCGTCGCGATCCGGTCGGCGGCCGTACGCGCAGTCGTCTCGTCGGCGGCCTCGACCATGACCCGGATCACCGGCTCGGTCCCGGACGGTCGCACCAGGACACGCCCGGCGTCGCCCAACTCGACCTCGACCGCCGCGATGGCCTCCTCGACTGCCGCCGCGTCGGCCAGGCGCGCCCGGTCGACGCCGGCGACGTTGACGAGCACCTGCGGAAGTCGTTGCATCACCTCCGCCAGGTCGGCCAGCGAGCGCCCGGAGTCGGCAACCACGCCCAGCAACCGGATCGCCGTCAGCATCCCATCGCCGGTGGTGCCGTGGCGCAGGTCGATGACGTGGCCGGACTGCTCGCCACCCAGGGTCAACCCACGTTCGCGCAGGGCGGCCAGCACGTGCCGGTCCCCCACACGGGTCTCGACCACCTCGATGCCCTCGGCGGCCATCGCCTGCCGGAAGCCCAGGTTGGTCATGACCGTGGTGACCACGGTGTCGTCCACCAGTTCGCCCCGATCGCGGGCCGCAAGGGCCAGGATCGCGAGCACCACGTCGCCGTCCACCTCGCCGCCCGCATGGTCGATCGCGATCAGGCGGTCGGCGTCGCCGTCGTGGGCGATGCCCAGGTCGGCGCCGTGCTCGACCACGGCGTCCCGGATGGCCGCGGGGTGGGTGGACCCGGAGTCGAGGTTGATGTTGGTGCCGTCGGGCCGGTCGTGGAGCGCGATCACGGTCGCACCCAGTCGCTGGTAGGCCATGGGCGCCACCGCGGACGCCCCGCCGTTGGCGGTGTCGACCACCACGGTCAGGCCGGACAGGTCGCCACCGACCGCCACCAGGTGGTCCACGTAGCTCGCGACCAGGTCGTGGTCGTGGCGGATCGTGCCGACGTCGAGGCCGGTCGGTCGCGAGTCCGCGTCCGCCTCGTCAGCGGCCAGCAGCGTCTCCAGCCGGTCCTCGTCGGCGTCGGTCAGCTTGAAGCCGTCGCCACCGAAGAACTTGATCCCGTTGTCGGGCATCGGGTTGTGCGAGGCCGAGATCATGGCGCCGGCCGCCGCGTCGGTCACGGCCGCGAGGTGGGCCACCGCCGGAGTCGGCACGACCCCGAGGTCGACGACGTCACCGCCGGCCGAGGTGATCCCGGCCGCGAGTGCGGCCGCCAGCATGGACGACGACACCCGCGGATCCTGCCCCAGCAGGATCGTCGGTCGGTCCGAGGATTCCACCGCCAGGGCGCGCACGACCTCACGGCCCAGGCGCAGGGCGAACTCGGGCGTCACGTCGGTGTTGGCCTCACCGCGGACGCCGTCGGTGCCGAAGATGCGTGCCACGTCGACCTCCTGGTCGTCGGGCGGCGAGCCGCTCACGCCGTCGCTCCGGTGTGACGCCCGGGCCCGAACATGCCACCGGCGTCGCGAGTGGCGACGCCGGGGAGTGCGAGGACGGCGACAGCGGTCACGAGCGGGCCATGACCGCGCCGACGTCGATCAGCGCTTGGAGAACTGGGGCGCGCGACGGGCCTTCTTGAGGCCGTACTTCTTGCGCTCGACCTTGCGGGCGTCCCGCGTGAGCATCCCGGCCGCCTTCAGGGCGGGCCGCAACTCGGGGTCCTCGTCGATCAGCGCACGGGCGATCGCCAGCCGCAGGGCACCGGCCTGACCGGTGGTGCCACCGCCGTGCAGACGTGCGACGACGTCCCACTGACCACGCTGCTCGACGAGGTCGAGGGGCTCGGTCACGTGGTTGCGGAGCTTCTCGGTCCGGAAGTAGTCCTCGAAGGTGCGACCGTTGAGGGTGAACTGGCCGGAGCCGCGTTCGATGCGGGCACGGGCGACGGCCGACTTGCGACGACCGACCTTGATGTTGGCAGTCATGGGTTGATTCCTTGATGTGCCGTGGGTTGTCCCGGGCCGATCTGCGGCGCCGGTTTTGACACGGTCCTGGTGGTGCGACGGATGGTGGTCGGGACGTGACCGACCGGTGTCAGACCCAGTCGGGGAACGACTTCGGCTGCTGGGCCTCGTGCGGGTGGTCGGAGCTGGCGTAGACCTTGAGCTTCAGGCCGACGGCCCTGCCGAGCTTGTTCTTGGGGAGCATGCCCTTGACCGCCGACTCGATGATCTGGGTCGGACGGGTCTCGAGCATGGTCGCGAACGGGACCGACTTCAGGCCACCGGGGAAGTTGCTGTGCCGGTGGTAGAGCTTGTCGGCTGCCTTCTCACCGGCCAACTCGATCTTGTCGGCGTTGATGACGATGACGTAGTCGCCCATGTCGAGGTGGGGGGCGAAGGTCGGCTTGTGCTTGCCGCGCAGGACGGTCGCGATCCGGGTCGCCAGGCGCCCGAGGGTCTGACCCTCGGCGTCCACGACGAACCAGTCCCGAGTGATGTCCTTGCCGCTGGGGCTGTAGGTCCGCATGGGAAGGGCCTTTGCAGGTACGAAGGAAGATGGCGGGTGTTCGTTGGTGTGCTCACGAACACCGACGGGATGTGGAGTCCGTGTCGCGCCTGGGCACGTGGAGCCAACTCTGTGGCGTACGGCGCCGGGGCGACGGCAGGTCCGTGAGCACGTGAACGCGGCCCGATGGGGCCGCGACACGGCAAGGGTACCCCTCGCCCCCCGACCCGGCAAGGTGACACCTGCCCGGACGACGCGCGCCCGGAGA
>JAGXFT010000034.1 GCA_024637135.1 Nitriliruptorales bacterium
CGCGAGTAGTTGACGAACTTCTCGAGGTTGGTGAGCAGGATCCCGGACGGCAGGTTTTCCTCTAGTCCCATGACAGACCTCCTCGGCCGATCTCGTAGACGAAGGCGACCCCCAGGATCCCCAGGAACAGCAGCATCTGGACCACGCCGAACCAGCCCAACCGGCCCTGCACCACCGCCCACGGGTACAGGAACACGGTCTCGATGTCGAAGATCAGGAACATCATCGCGACGAGGTAGAACTTCACCGAGAAGCGCGTGCCCTTGACCTGGCCCAGTGGCACGTTGCCGCACTCGTAGGCGTCGAGCTTGGTCGGGTTCGGTCGCTTCGGCCCGACCAGCGACGAGACGCCGATGCTGGCACCGGCGAACCCGAACGCCAGCACGAACAGCAACAGCACGGGGAGGTAGTCGGCGATCACGACGGCTCCTGTTCTCGGTCCGACCGGGTCGGGGCGACCGCGCGGGGCCGGTTCCGTCGAGTCGGACAGCGTGGGTCGGCGGACGGGGGACGGACCGGACGTCGTCCAGCCTAGGCGTGGCCGTGGGACCCCGCAGTCGCGGGAGGCCGTGCCCGACCACGTGTCGGGCGGGTCCCGACGACGATGTCGGCGACCCGTTCCGGCGTCCATCGAGGTGGTGGCGATCGACCGCTGCCGCCATCTCGTGAAAGCTTTCACGAGGCACCCGGGAGCATACGCCACCGGCGCCCGGCCCCCAACCGCGCCCGAAGCGGGTGCACCACGGCTCGGAAGAGAACCGCCACGAACCCGCTCACCAGCCCGCCGCCGCCCAGCGGCCAAGCGGGTGCACCACGACCGGGAAACGAGGCACCATGCACCCGCTCACCAGCCGGGGTGCCTCCGACCGCGCGGCTTGCGGCGAGTCGGCTCAGGGCCGCATGCGCGCGCCGCGGCCGCGGCGGTGGCCGCCCCGGCGCATCGACCCGGCGACCTGGCGCCATGCGCTGACCGGGGCGGACTCCGGTCGGTGGACCATGACGACCGGCGATCGGGATCGGTTCGCCAACTCGTCGGTGAACGCCCCGAACAGGTTCTCACGCAGGACCCAGTCGCGCGACGAGCCCACCACCAGGATCGCGTCGTCCCCGGCGGCGTCGACCAGGGACCCGACGACGTCGCCACCGGTCCGCAGGTCCACGTGAACGCGTTCCGGTGGAAGGTCGATGTGGTCGAGCAGGTCGTCGCGGACCTCCTCCAACCACGCCGCCAGCCCGTCATCGTCCCCGTCCTCGGCGACCACGGTCGCCAGGTGCAGGTCCACGTCCAGGCCGCGCGCCAGCGTCGCGCTGGTGGCCAGCGTCTCCGATCCGCGCAGCCCGGGACTGATCGCGGCGATCACGGCTCGTGGCGAGTCCGGGAAACCCGTGTCCTTCACCACCAGCGTCTGGACGCTGCTGGTGCGCAGGACCTGCTGGGCGATCGAGCCCCGCACCGTGTCCGGGTGGACCGTGCCCTTCCAGCCCAGCACCACCACGCCGGCGCCCTCGCGCTCGGCGATGGTGTCGATGACGCCGGAGATGCTGCGTCCGGCCGCGACCACGATGCTGATCCGGACGTCGTCGGTCGCCTCGGCCACCTCCCGAACCCGGTCGATCACCGGCCGGGTGCGGTCGGTCATCCCGCGTCCCTCGGCCAGCCGGAGCCCGGGGGGCACCCGCACCACCGTCAGCGCCACCACCTCCGCGTCGATCGCCCGTGCCCACGCCGCGGCCACCTCCAGCACGGCTCCGACATGGTCGGGGTTGCCGACCGGGGCCAGCACGGCGCGTCCCGTGCGACTGCCCGACTTGTCCTCGTAGGTCACCGTCGGCTCGTCCTCCTCGCGGACCCGGCCACGGGAGTAGGCGAAGAAGACCGCGACGCCGGCAGCGATCCAGCCGACCGCGACCAGCCACCCGACCAGTTCGTAGAACACCAGGAAGATCGCCAGGCCGGCGTTGAGCACGATCCCGGCCAACGGCACCCACGGGTACCACGGCATGATGTAGCCGTAGTCGATCCGGTCGCCCATCTCGCCGCGGATACGGATGACGGCGTAGTGCACCTGCAGGAACAACAGCAGGAACATCACGTCGGCGGCCGCCGCGACCACCTCGATCGGCAGGAAGAACACCATGAGCAGGATCAGCACCCCGGTGGCGGCCAGCGCGACGTGCGGGGTCCGGAAGCGCTCGTGCACGCTCGCGAAGGCGTCGGGCATCACGCGGTCGCGCCCCATGGCATACGACACCCGGGTCGACGAGTAGGTGGTGGCGTTGAGGGCCGAGATCGTGGACAGGATCCCGCCCACCAGGATGACGATCGCCCCGGCGGGCATGATCGAGTCCGCGGCCTCGGCCAGCCCCAGTTCCCCGGCCTCGCCCAGGAACTCGCCGATGGTCGAGCCGGCCGGCGGGTCCACCGCCCCGATCATGGTGAACGCGACCAGGGCATAGATCGGGATCACGATCATCAGCGACTTGAACACTGCCCGCGGGATCGCCGTCGACGGGTCCTTCACCTCCTCGCCGGCCTGGACGATGATCTCGTAGCCCTCGAAGGCGATGAAGGTCAGTCCCATGGCCGTGAGCACCCCGCCGGCACCCTGGGGGAACATCGGTTGGAAGCGGTCCAGCGAGTCCGCCGGGCTGCCGAAGATCGCCGCGATCCCGAACACGACGAACAGCCCGATGACGCTGATCTTGGCGATGGTGATGATGTTGCCGGCCAGTCCGGTCTCGGAGGCCCCGCGCAGGTTGATGCCAAGGAACGCGACCACGATCATCGCCGCCACCCACTTGTTGGCGGCCACGGGCCCCAGGTCAGGCAGCACCAGGCCCGCACGCCGGACCAGTTCGACCACGAAACTGCCAAAGCCCAGGGCGTACAGGGCGCCGGCGACCGAGTGCGAGAACCACGACATCCAGCCCGCGAGGAAACCCTGTTGGCGCCCGAGCGCGTCCTTGACCCACAGGTACCCACCGCCGGCCTCCGGGATGGCCGAGCCCAGTTCGGCGTAGACCATGGCGGTGAACAGGGTGACGATCCCGTTCAGGACGAACGCCACCATGACACCGGGTCCGGCCTCCCCGGTGGCGATGCCGATCAGGACGAAGATGCCGGCGCCGATCATGGCACCGACCCCGATCAGGGTGATGTCGAACTCCGACATCGAGCGGGACAGCTCGGTCTCCTGGGGTTCCAGGGCGGGACGGTCCTTGCTCATGAGCCGCGACCCCGATCGGGCGGGACCTCAGCGTCCCCCGGGCCGGGATCGACCTCGTCGCCGGGATCGGTGGGGTTCGCCTCGTGGGCGCGGTTGCCCACGGAGATTTCCCCGGCGGCCACCTTCCGCGCGCGCCAGAGCTGGGCCCACGCCACGACCAGGAACACGGCCAGGAACCCGATGGTCAGGCCGAACCCGACGACGCTGCTGGTGTCCATTCCGGTCCTCCTGCGCACGAGAGGTGTCGGCCCACGACAACGCTACGTCGCGTCGCACGCCGCCACACGGACCTTGGGCCGGGCCGTTGGAGCGGTCCTAGGCTCGCCCAGGATGCCGAACCGCCGGCAGGGTTCGGACCGCATCCTCCATCCATTCCCACGAGGACCACTCCATGACCGACACCACCTCGTCCGTGCTCGACCTGTTCCGACTCGACGGGAAGGTGGCCATCGTCACCGGGGCCTCCTCGGGCCTGGGCGTCACCTTCGCCACGGCCCTGGCCGACGCCGGGGCCGACGTGGCCCTGGGGGCCCGCCGGATCGAGCGACTGGAAGAGACCAGGACACTGGTCGAGGCACGCGGGCGGCGGGCCATCGCGGTGGCCACCGACGTCGCGGACCCCGACGCCTGCACTGGCCTGGTCGCCGCGGCGATGGAGGCGTTCGGACGGGTCGACGTGTTGGTCAACAACGCCGGGATCGGGACCGCCGTGCCGGCCACCCGCGAAACCCCCGACCAGTTCACCCGCGTGGTCGACGTCAACCTCAACGGGGCCTACTGGATGGCACAGGCATGCGGACGGGTGATGCAGCCCGGGTCCAGCATCGTCAACGTCGCCAGCATCCTGGGCCTGACCACGGCCGGACTCCCCCAGGCGGCCTACTCCGCCAGCAAGGCCGGCCTGATGGGGCTGACTCGCGACCTCGCCCAGCAGTGGACCGGCCGCAAGGGCATCCGCGTGAACGCCCTCGCGCCGGGATTCTTCGCCACCGAGATGACCGACCAGTACCCGCAGGAGTACCTCGACGCGATGGGCTCCCGCCGCCTGGTCGGGCGGATCGGCGATCCGCGCGAACTGGCCGCCGCACTGCTGTTCCTCGCCAGCGACGCCGGCGGCTACACCACCGGCCAGGTCCTGGCCGTCGACGGCGGCGTCACCATCACCTGACCCGAGGAGCCCGTGGATCCCGTGTGCTGATCCCGTGCGCACGAGCACGGCAGGAGCACACGAGACGCAGGGGACAAGGCGGCAGGGCCGGGCGGCAGGGCCAGGCGGCAGGGATCAGGCGTCGGGCGCGCCGTCAGCCGCGGCCGCGAGGAAGAAGCGGGAGTCGGTGTCCTGGGCGGTGCCGTACCACGGGTCGATCCGGACCCCGAGTTCGGGCATGCCGACGCGACGGGCCACGGCGGCGGATCCGGAGTTTTGTGCCCACATCACGGCCCAGATCCGCGCCGCCCCGTGCGCCAGCCCGTGGGCCAGCATCGTGGCTGCAGCCTCGGTGGCACAGCCGTGGCCGACGGCGTCGGGGTGCAGGTACCAACCGATCTCGATCTCGTCGTCCACCGGCAGCAGGTCGTCCAACCACGCACAGTCGGCCACGTGCACCACGCCGCGACCGGGATCAGGCAGGCGCGCCAGGGTCACGGTGCCGACCGGGACACCGGTGTCGTCCGGCACGATCGCGCACGACGACGGGATCGCCTCGGTGGCGGCGTCGGCCCAACGATCGATGTGGGCATGTGCCTGGTCGAGTTCGGTCCACGGCGTGGGATCACCGAGCCACATGGCGACGTCGGGGCGGCAACGGATGTCGAACAGGACGTCGGCCTCGCTCGGGTGCCAGGGCCGGATCGTCGTCCGTGCCGTCCGCAGTTCGAACCCGTCGATCACCGCCACGTCCACCTCACCTGCTCGGCCCGCCACTCCATCAACGTCGAGTGTGCGCTTGCCATCCTTCCTCGGGCAAGTATGCAGAACTCGCTTCGCTCCTTCTGCCCGGCGATCGGGCAGTCCGTGGGCGACAGCCCACGATGCGGGTCAGGGCGGGCAGACGTCAGCTCAGGCAGAACTCGTTGCCCTCGGGGTCGGCCATGACGATCCAGCCCGTGTTCAGCTGATCCGGCTCAACGCCTTCCAGGCGGCTCGCGCCTGCACCCACGAGTCGCTCGGCCTTGGCCTCCAGGGCGGTCATGCGTTCGGCGCCCTCGAGGTCGGGGGCGACGAATCGCAGGTCGAGGTGGACGCGGTTCTTGGCAGCCTTGGCTTCCGGGACCTGTTGGAAGTAGACCCGCAGCCCGCCCCCGTCCAGGTCCTCGATCGCCGAGGCCGCGTTCGTCTGGTCCTCTGGCACCCCCTGCGCACGCAGGAAGTCCGGCCATGTCGGGAAGTCACCGGGCGGATCGGGGATCTCGTAGCCCAAGGCATCGGCCCAGAACGGCGCCAGCGCCCCCGGATCCGCACAGTCGATGGTCACCTGGAACGCCACGGCCACGGCTACTCCACTCGTCAGACGGTTCGTCCGACCAGTCCACTCGCCAGGGCGGTGGACGTCAACCGGTCGAGCGTGCCGATTGCTCCAACAGGGTGGAGCAGGGCGCTCACTCGACGACACTGGTGGCGAGCCATGCGCTGGCGGTGCAGGACCGACCTCATCGTCACTGTCAGGCGGCGGGGGCCAGGCGCTGCATCGAGTTGATGATGACGTCGTGGGCGTTCTTCGGCGACGAATCGGTGAGGTGGGCCATGATGCGCAGCACCCATTGCATCAGGGGCTCGATCGGCATCCCGTAGGTCGTCAGCACGTCCATCACCTGTGGCGACCCGACCAGGTGGGTGAAGACGTTGCCCAGCGTGAAGTAGCCACCCCAACGCTGGCGCAGTTCGCGGTCGTAGCGGTCGAGCACGGCGGTGGACTTCTGGGTGAGGGCGTCATCAGCGACCTCCGCGGCCAGGCGAGCGGCCTCCATGGCGTAGCTGATGCCCTCGCCGTTGAACGGGTTGACCATGCCGGCCGAGTCGCCCACCAGCAACAGCCCGGTGCGGTGGATCGGCGTGCGGTTGAAGCCCATCGGGATCGGGCCGGTCTTGACCCCGCCGAACTGGTTGTCGGGCGTGGTGCCCCACTCGTCGGAGATCCCCGTCGCCCACTGGTCGAGCAGGCGGCGGTAGTTGGTGCCACGGAAGTCCTTGGAGGTGTTGAGCAGGCCCAGTCCGACGTTCAGCGCGCCGTCGTCGAGCGGGAAGATCCAGCCGTAGCCGCTCAGCAGGTTGCCGTCGCCGTCGGTCAGGTCCAGGAACGACGAGATGTGGTCGTCGTCGGCCCGCGGCGAGCGGTAGTAGGTCCGTGCGGCCACGGCCATCGGACGGTCGTCACGCCGGTGCAGGCCGGCCTTGATGCCGATCTTGGACGACGCGCCGTCGGACGCGATCACGATCGGGGCCCGCACGATCCCGGTCGCCCCGTCGGCGTCGCGCCACCGGACCCCGGCGACCCGGTCGCGCGCGACGGGGTCACGCCACACCAGGTCGTCGACCGTGACGCCCTCGTGCAGGACGGCGCCGTCGGCCACGGCCAGGCGCGCCAGGGTGTGGTCGAACTGGGCACGGGTGCAGGCCGCACCCCAGTTGGGCCAGTCATCGAGCTCCGGCCACGGCAGTTCCATGACCACGTCGCCACCGTGGATCCGCAGCCCGGTCGAGGTCGACCAGCCGTCCACCCGACCCGCGGCCTCGTCGTGCAACCCCAGCAGCTGGAGTTCGTGGATGACCCGCGGGGTCAGGCCGTCACCGCAGACCTTGTCGCGCGGGAACACGTCCTTGTCCAGCAGCACCACGTCCCGGCCGGCCCGCGCCAGCCACGCCGCCGCGGTGGCCCCACCGGGCCCCGCCCCCACCACCACGACGTCGCAGTCCAGCACCGCCGGAGGGGTGATCGCAGCCATGAGGTCGAGCCTTCGACGGGGGCGGACGAGTGGTTGGAACGAGGTTGTGACACCGTTCACGAGCGTATCTCCGCGTGTCCTTCGGACACGTCCACGTTCCAGCCCCCACCATGATCACATGAGGTCGAGAGGTCCCGCCCGGCAGGCGGGACGTTGTGAGGCCCCAGCCGAACAACTCCAACCTGCCGGGAGATCGACACCGCCGAAGCTACGAGGTCCCGCCCGGCAGGCGGGCTCGATGGAGGGCGACGATGCCGCCGGCGAGGTCCTTGACGGCGACGTCGACGAAGCCGGAGTCGGTGATCCAGCCGGCCAGGGTGGCGCGGTCGGGCCAGGCCAGGATCGAGTCGGCGAG
This sequence comes from Nitriliruptorales bacterium, assembly GCA_024637135.1. Classification (GTDB taxonomy): domain Bacteria; phylum Actinomycetota; class Nitriliruptoria; order Nitriliruptorales; family Nitriliruptoraceae; genus Salsipaludibacter. The sequence continues at coordinate 7,525 of JAGXFT010000034.1, forward strand.
GTAGGTGTAGGCGGGCGCGTCCGAGGACACGACGCGGGCGATCCGGGGCAGCGCCGCCACCAGGTAGTCGTGGTAGATCGTGCGGAAGCGATCGTTGGTGGGGGCGGCGAACTCGGCGATGACCAGGTCGCCGCCCGGCCGCAGCACCCGTGCGAACTCGGCCAGCCCGAGCGCCGGGTCGGTGAGGTTGCGCAACCCGAACGAGATCGTGACGGCGTCCACGCTGTCGTCGGCAAGGGGCAGGGCCTGGGCGTCGCCGTTGATCCAGGTGACGTCCGGGAGACCCCGCTTCTTCCCCTCGGCGAGCATGTTGTGGGACAGGTCGATGGCCAGCACGTGCGCCGCGCCGGCCTTCAGCAACTCCTCGGCGACGTTGCCCGGTCCGGCGGCGATGTCGGCGACGCGGCGTCCCGCGGGCCGGGCCGCGGCCGCGGTCACGCGACGCCAGTGCGCGTCCTGGCCCAGCGACAGCACCGCGTTGGCGAGGTCGTAGCGCGGGGCGACGCGGTCGAACATCGACTGCACGAGGCCGGCGTCCTTGGCCTCCCGTCCGGGGTCGGGCAGGGTGGTCGACGAAGTGGGGGCGGACGACACGGCGGCTCCTGGTGCGGCGGTGGGGCGGCGGCCCGCGCGGGTGCGAAGTGACCGGCGGCGCGATCCGGGCGTCCGTTCGACACGCGTCGACGGGGCCGAGGACCACTGGCCGTCGAGCCTATGGGCTGGCCACGGACGACCGGCCACCGGGCCCGGGCGTCCGGCCCGGCCGGGAGCACGCGCGCACGACCGCGCCACGGGACCGCATCCACGTCCCCGTCGCCTACCCTCGACCACCGGCCGAACGGGATCGAGTGGCAAGGCGCAGCCGGCCGTTCGATGTCGCCCACCCCACCCGCGACGCACCCACCACCGGCGGACCGACCCGGAGACACGATGACCCGCCTGGACCCGGTCGACGTCGCCCTCGCAGCCGCCCTCGGCCTGGCCGTCGACCGCGACGATGCCCCCACCGACGACGACCTGCTCGACGTCGATGAACTCGCGGAGGCCGCCGACACCCCGGTCGCGGTCATCGAGGCCATCCACCGCGAGGGCCTGCTCGTGGCCCGCACCACCGACCCACTGCGGTTCGCCGCGACCGATGCCGACACCATCCGGGCGGCCATGGCGATGCTGCTGACCGGACTCCCACTGGCGGAGTTCCTCGACCTCGCCCGCCGTGCCGACGAGGCCCTGCGCGACCTCGCGGAACAGGCCGTGCAGACCTTCCTGCTCTACGTGCGCGACCCGGTCCGGGGAGCGGCCCAGGACGGCGACCGCGCCGGCGCCGAGTTGGTGGACAAGTTCGAGCAGATGCTCCCGGCCGTGCGCGGGCTGGTCGGCGGGCACTTCGAGGCGCTGGTGCTGGGCGCCGCACGTGACCGCCTGCGCGACGCGGTGGCGGCCGCGGCCGACCCGGCCGACCGGGTGGCCGATCCGGTGGCCGACCCGAGCGCGGACGACCGGTCGGCGGCGAACCCCGCATGACCCTGCGCCTGACGTCGCGCCCGGTCGACGACGACCGGCCGTTGCCCGTGCTGCTGCCCGATCCGCACGGCCTGCTCGTGCTGCGACGAGGGAGCGGGCTCGCGGCTTGGGGGCAGGCCCTGCGGTTGTCGGTCGGGACCGGGCCGAACCGCGCGGCCCGCACCACGGCGGCCCTGCGCGACCTCGACGTCGACGGAGACCCCACGGACCTGCTGGTCTTCGCGTCGTTGGCGTTCGACCGTCGCCACGGGGCCAGTCGGGCGGTCGTCCCACGCCGGATCCTGCGTCGCGAGGACGGACAGACCCGGCTGGTGTGCATCGACCCGGTCGGTGACGACAGCCCGCCGCCGCCCGAGCCGGGGTCGGGGGATGCGCCCCGGGGCCACGACGACCGCCTCCGGTACGCGGGCTCGTCGCTGCCCGACCTGCGCTGGTTGGAGGCGGTGGCCACGGCGATCGACCGGATCGAGGCCGGCGTCGCCCGCAAGGTCGTGCTCGCGCGCGACCACGCCCTGTGGTGCGAGCACCCCTTCGACCCGCGCTGGCTCGCCCTCCGCCTCGCGGCCCGGTTCCCCGACTGCTGGACGTTCCTGCACGAGGGGCTGCTGGGGGCCACCCCGGAACTGTTGGCCCGTCGCCGGGGCACCGCGGTCACCTCCGTCGTCCTGGCCGGCACCACCGGACGCGACCCGGACCCGGCCCAGGACGCCCGCCTGGGGCGCGCGCTGCTGGACTCGGCCAAGGACCAGCTCGAACACCGGCTCGCCGCCGAGTCCGTCACCGACCGGTTGGGTGACCTGGGCGGCGACGTGGTGGCCACCGGGCCCGACCTGCTGGCACTCGACAACGTCCAGCACCTCGCCACCCGCATCACCGGCACGCTGGACGACACGACCGGCCGGGCGCCGTCCGTGCTGGAGGTGGCCGACCACCTCCATCCCACGGCCGCGATCGGCGGGACACCGCGTGACGTCGCGATGGCGATGATCGCGGAACTGGAAGGGATGGACCGCGGTCGCTACGCCGGGCCGGTGGGGTGGATGGACGGCACTGGCGACGGCGAGGTGGCCCTGGCCCTGCGCTGCGCCCAACTGTCCGGTGCCCGCGCACGCCTGTTCGCGGGCGTGGGGCTGGTCCCCGGGTCACTGCCGGAGTCCGAACTGGAGGAGACCCGCCTCAAACTGCTCGCGATGCAGGGAGCGCTGGCCCCGTCCTGACCTCGACCCCCGGAGAACGGCCAGCGGGAGTCGCTCCCGGTGCGGCACCCTCGCACCGACCGCGACGGACGAGCGACTCGTGACCACCCACCGCATCGACCCTGCCGGCTCACCGGACCCCGACCCCGGCACCTCGGCCGAGGAAGTGCTCGTCGACCTCGACGGCCTCCACCACCTGGCCGTGCGTGCGGAGGACCTCGCCCGCCTGGTCGGCCACCACGGAGCGGCACGGGTGCTGGACGACCGCCAGTTGTCGGCGCTGGAACAGGCCCGCGACAACGCCTCGTCGATCGTCGCCTCGCTCGAACGCGCGCGCTGAACAGAGGCTGCAGCCAGGCGGTCGTGGCCCCGGGTCCGCGCGGGACCGGGGGTACGGTCTGGGCGACCCGAGACTGGATCGCCACCCCGATGCTCGACACGCCGCTTGGACGGACCCTCCACCCCAACGTCCGCTGGGTGTGGGTCGCGGCCTGGGGTGTGGGTGCACTGGTCCTGACCGCGCTGTCGGCCGGTGCGGTCGCGATCATCTCGCTGGCCACCGACTCGCCGGCGGCGTGGTGGGTGCCGGCCGTCGTGGCGCTGCTCGGACTCGTGTGGAGCGGCGTGTGGCCGACCCTGGCGTGGCGTCGCTGGCGCTGGGACGTCGACGACCTCGCCCTGACCCTGCACAAAGGGGTCATCACGCGCCAGGTGCGGGCGCTGCCGTTCTTCCGCATCCAGCACATCGACACCACCCAGGGCCCACTGGACCGGGCCCTCGGCCTGACCGCGCTGATCGTCCACACCGCCTCGATCACCTCGCGGTTGCCCGGCATCGACGACGACGAGGCCCAGGCGCTGCGGACCGACCTGCTCGAACGCGCGGCCACGGCCGCCCGCGAGGCCACCACCGACGGGGACGTCGATGCCGTCTGACGGGACCACCGACGGCCGATCGATCCCGGAGCCGCCCGGGCCGGCGTCTCCACCACCCGCACCGGGCCAACCCCCTGCGCCGTCGACCGGCGATCGATCGTCGGCGCCACCACCCGCACCGCGGTCCGGCCCGCCACCCGCACCCGCACGCCCGACCACCTCCCCGGCCGCACCCCCGAGCGGTCCGCCGGCAGGACCGCCACCGACACCGCGGACGGACGTGGACCGCGACCTGCCCGGCATCACCTCCACCAGCGAGGACCCGGCTCCCAACGCGCTGCCCGCCCGCGCCATGCTCAGCGGCTTCAACCCGCGGTCGCTGCTGTCGGCCATCCCGGCGCTGGCCATCACCGGCAATGCCATGGGCCGGTTCATCGTGGTCGCCGTCGTGGGGTTCGCCGTGGTCGGCGGGCTCGCACGGTTCGTCCACTGGCGCCGGTTCAGGTGGGGGTTCGACGGTCGCGTCCTGCACGTCCACAGTGGGCTGCTGTGGCGCAGTCGCCGTGCCGTGGACGTGGCACGGATCCAGCAGGTCGAACTGGAACGGCCCCTGCTCCACCGGGTCATGGGCACGGCGCTGCTGCGGGTCGAGACCGCGGCCGACGCCGGCGAGACCGAGGTCGCCCTGAACGGCCTGCCAATGGAGACGGCCACGGCCCTGCAACAGTCGATCGCCCGCACGCGTCGCTCGGGCTCCCGTTCCAGCGCCGCGACCGCGGCGCCGGGGGTGAGCGCGCCGGCCGGCCCCGACACCGTCACGGCCGTCGCGACCAGCGCCCCACCGGCCCCGTCGGTCACCCTCTTCCGACCCTCGCTCGGCGACCTGGTGCGTCACGCCGTCACCGGCCGGGCGCTGCTGGTGCTGCCCGCGACGTTGCTGGCGTTCCTCCAGTTCGCCGGGGACGTCGACCTGGTGGGCAACGACATCGGCGACCAGGTCGGCTCCGCGGCCGGACGCGCGGCCGGGGTCGGGATCGCCATCGGCGTGCTGTTCCTGGTCGGGATCGGACTGCTGGTCGCCGTCGCAACGACCCTGGTGCGGGACTGGGATCTCAAATTGGTGCGCATCGGCGACGACTTCCGGTTGTCGCGGGGACTGCTCGACCAGCGCAGCGCGACCGTGCCGATGCAACGCCTGCAGGTCCTGCACTACCAACAGAACTGGCTCCGGGCGTTGTTCGGCGTCGGCACGTTGCAGTTGCACTCGGCCGGCGGTGGTGGCGAGGAGGAACGCCGCATCACCGTGCCGTGGATGTCGCGCGACGACGTCGTCCGGGTGCTGGCCATGGGCCTGGACCGGGTGCTGGAGGACGACGACGACCTGCCGCTGGTCGGGCGGTCCCATCCCCCGGCGGCACGACGACGGCTGTGGTTCCAGTGGCTCCGGGGCTGGTGGATGCCGGTCATCGGGATCGCGGTCGCGCCGGCGATCCTGTGGCCGGACCGGCGCACGACGCTGGCGTGGACCGTGGTCGGCCTGCTGGTGCTGACCGGCGCGATCTCGTGGGTCCTGGCGGCCGCGCAGTACCGCCGCCTGGGCCATGCCGCGAGCGATCGCGTGTTGCTGGTGACCAACGGCGTGCTGGGCCACGAGTCCACGTGGATGCCGCTGGGTCGCCTGCAGGGCGTCGACGCCCGGGCCAACCCCTTCCAGCGCCGCCTCGACCTGGTCACCGTGGTGTTGTCACCGGCCGGTGGGGCCAACCGACCGGTCGAGGTCCGCGACGTGGCGACCGATCGTGCGACCGAACTCGGACGCCACTTCGTCGCCGTCGCCTCCGGGCGGCTCGGACCGGTCGACCACGTCGGCATGGCCGGGTCCCGCACGGAACCGAGCGCTGGCCCCCCGATGGCGCCCGCCTAGCGTTCCGACCCGTCGCGTCCGGGCAGGTCATCCAGCGCCGGCAGTCCGCGCGCCGCCGTCGTCACGGTCCAGTGGCCGATCCACGCGTGCCGTCCCCGCCCGTCCGCAGGGCGCTGGCGATGGCACGGCGGGTGGCGGCACCCCGGACCCGGTCGGTCCGCACGATGACGACGCGCAGGCCGTCGCTCGGGCGCGCCACCTCGTCGCCGACCTCGTCGACCGACACCGTCGTCGCCGGGACGCCGGCCGCGACCGCGACGGCGGCCAGGTCCCGTCCGTGTGGCGTCCCGAACAGCCGCTCGAAGTCGTCCAGTCGACCTGCCGGGACCTGGTGGAAGATGCCTCCGCCGTCGTTGTCCACGACGACCAGGGTGAGCGGGACGGCGCCGGGGTCCCCGACCAACAGGCCGTTGTGGTCGTGGAGGAAGGACAGGTCGCCGGCCAGGCCGACCGTCGGCCCGGCTGCCAGCGCCACGCCGACGGCCGTCGACGTGAACCCGTCGATGCCGGCCAGCCCGCGGTTGGCGACCACTGGCCCGGTCGTGGCCGTCCCGGCATGGTCGGCGAGGTCCCGGATCGGCAACGACGACGCCACGACCAGGTGGCGGTCCCCGACCGCGGCCGCGACGCGGCGCGCCACCGCGGGCTCGGGCGCGTCGTCGACGTCCAGGTGGGCGGCCACGACGTCGGCGGCCCGAGCCGACGCGTCCGCCCACGCCCGCGTGAAGTCGTCCGGTGGACCGTCGAGGTCGGCCGCGACCAGCGCCGCCACCAGGCCCGCGGGATCGGTGACGATCGCGTCGGCCACGGACCGAGCGGGGTCGACCACGCCGGCCGCGGTGACCTGGACGGTCGGGACGTCGGCCAGGCCGGTCAGCGCGGGCCGTGACAACGTGGGTCGCCCCAGGCGCAGCACGACGTCCGGCCGTGGGGCGAGGCCGGACCCGGCGGCGAGCACCAGCGACGCGTGGGCCGTGCCGGCCCCCAGTCCGGGTCCGGCGGTCGGTTCGGCCAGGACCGGGAACCCACGGTCGCGCAGGGCCGGCAGGTCGGCGAGTGGCAGCACGACGTCGCCAGCAACCACCAACACCCGGCGACCGGCGACCGCCCGGAGCACCGCGTCGATCGTCGCCGGGCCGGGCCCGACCGGGTCGACCGGTGCCAGTCGCGTCCACGGCGCCCCGTCCAGCCGCCCGTCCAGCACCTGCTGGTAGGGCAGCGTGCGAGTCCGCCCGTCGTCCAGTCCCGGGATCGTGGGCTCGCGGAAGGCGACGTCGAGGTGGACCGGGCCGGCAGGCCCACCGGCATCGGGGGGCAGCGCGCCCCCGATGCCGCGCGCGGCGGCGACCGCGCGGGCCACCTCGGCACGCCAGGTCCGGGGTTCGTCGGGCGTGTCGGCGGCGGCGGCCAGGACCACGTGCCAGCGCACCAGGGTCGTGAACAGGCCGGCCTGGGCAAAGGTCTGGTTGGCACCGACGTGCTGGCGTTCTGCCGGCCGGTCAGCCGTCAGCACGACGAGTGGGACCCCGGCGGTGTGGGCCTCGGCCACCGCCGGTCCGAGGTTCGCGACCGCGGTCCCCGAGGTGGTCACCACGGCCGCCGGTCGGCCGCTCGCCCGTCCCAGGCCCAGTGCGACGAACGCCGCCGATCGTTCGTCGTGGCGCACGTGGAGGGTGAGGTCGCTGCGCGCGGCCACCGCCACCGCGAGCGCCGTGGAGCGCGATCCCGGCGCGAGCACCACGTGCTGCACGCCGCCGCGCACGAGTTCGTCGACGACCACCGTCGCCATCGCGGTGGAGGGGTTGGTGCCGGCCGTCGACGGGTCGTCGCCGGACCATGTCGACGGGCCGGTCGTGGCCGCCGGCACCGCCGCGTCGAGCCTGGCCCCGTCGTCGCCCTCCCCGCTCCCGAGGTCGCTCTCGAGGTCGCGCGGGCTCATGCCGCCCTCCCGGCCAGGATCGCGTCGGCCGCACCCAACCGTCCGAGCAGGGTCGCGGTGGTCGCCGGGTCCGGCTCGTGGGTCTCGACCAGGGTCCGGGCGGGTTCGACGGTGCGGACCTCGAGCCACCCATCGACCGGCACGAGCGGACGCTCGACCAGGTCCGAGGCCAGCAGCAACCCGCTGCCCAACCCGCAGGCGAACGGCAACTCCGGCAGCGCCGCCGCCAGCGCCAGGCCGGCCATCAGCCCGATGGAGGTGTCGAGCGCGGACGACACGACTGCCGGCACCCCGGCCGCCTCGGCGACGGCCAACGCCCGGCGGACCCCGCCCAGCGGAGCCACCTTGACGATCACGACGTCCACCTCGGCGGCCCGGGCGGCGGCGATGGGGTCGTCGGCCAGCCGGATCGACTCGTCGGCGGCGACCGGCACGTGGGTCCGACGACGGACCGCCACCAGTTCCTCCATGGTCGGACATGGCTGCTCGACGTACTCGAGGTCGTGCACCGCGAGGCGACCCAGGGCATGGACGGCCGTGTCGACGTCCCAGGCCCGATTGGCGTCCACCCGGATCGCGACCCCCGGGCCCATGGCCGCGCGCACGGCCGCGACACGGTCGAGGTCGTCGGCCAGCGACTGGCCGGGCTCGGCCACCTTCACCTTGACCGTGGCGCACGCGGCCGCGACCGCCAGCCGGGCGGCCTCGTCGGGACCGACCGCCGGCACGATCGCGTTGACCGCGACGCGGCTGCGCACGGGCGCCGGGAAGCCGTCCTCGGCCGCTTCCGTGGCGGCCGCGAGCCACGTCGCGGCAACCGTGGGCGGGTAGTCGTCGAAGGGCGCGAACTCGCCCCACCCGGCCGGGCCGTGCAACAGCACACCGGTGCGGGCGGTCACGCCGCGGAAACGAGTTCGCAGGGGCACCCGGAACGGCACCAGGTCGTCGATCACGCCGTCCACCCGTCCGCCAGCAGGGCCGCCGCCAGCAGCACCGCGAACACCAGTTGGGTCAGGGCGGTGCGACCGAGTGCGACGACCAGGGCCGGGCCCGGTGGCGCCGAGGCCACCACCCGGACGGCCGGTGCGATCAGCGGGATCGCCACCAGCGGGGCAAGCAACCACCACGACCCGCGCGCGACCGCCACGCCGACCGGCACCACGAACGCGCCCGTGACCAGTGCCGACCACAACCGTCTCGTCGCCCGGTCACCGATGCGCACGGCCAGGGTGCGCTTGCCGGTGGCGGTGTCGGTCGGGATGTCACGCAGGTTGTTGACGACCAGGATCGCGACCGCGAGCGCACCGATCGGGAAGGCGACGACCACCGGGATCGCCGTCAGGCGCTCGTCCTGCACCCACGCCGAGCCGATCGTGGCGACCAGCCCGAAGAACACGAACACCACCACTTCGCCCAGGCCCAGCGACGCGATCGGGCGTGACCCACCCGAATACCACAGTGCCGCCACCAGCGACGCGGCGCCCACCAGCAGCAGTTCCCAGCCTGCCAGCGCCGCCAGCACCAGCCCGAACACAGCTGCCACGGCCAGGGTGGCCAGCATCGCCCGCTTCATCGCGGCCGCCGGCACCAGCCCGGACCCGACACCCCGCAGCGGCCCGACCCGGTCGGCGGTGTCGATGCCGGCGACACCGTCGAAGTAGTCGTTGGCGAAGTTGACGGCCACCTGCAGCGACAGCGACACCAGGGCCGCCAGCACGAACCGCACCCACGACGGGGCCGGCCCGTCGCCGCGCGACCACGCCAGGGCGGTCGCGCTCGCCGCGGTCCCGACCAGGACCGGCGCCACCGCGGCCGGCAGCGTGCGCAGCCGGACCGCCTCGATCCAGGCGGTGCGGGAGGTGGCGACGACGGTGTCCATGGCGCACACGATACTTCCGCCGGCCCCCGGTCCGGTCGCCCCCGCGCTCCGATCCAGGCACGACAACCGTCCGACGACCATCGCACTCCCCGCCCGTGCGACCGCCACGGAAGTACGGTCGCCGACGTCGAGCGACGGGATCCGGATGGCGAGCACCACCACCCCCGTCGAGGTCGTCGGCGTGGCGGACCGCGCCACCTGCCTGGCACGCATCGAGGACGCGTGGGATCGCGGCGCCGCCGTGTGGGTGCTCGACCCGGAGGCCTCGCCGACCCGGCGTCGGGCGATGACCGGCGGCCTGCTGGGCGACACCGTCCTGGACCGGGTGGCCAGTCGGGGTCACGCCGTGGCCGACCTGGCGGTCCCGGCCGACACCGCGACCATCGTGACGACGTCGGGAACCACCGGCCCGCCGACGGTCCTGGCCCTGTCGACCGCGGCCCTGGATGCCTCCGCCGACGGCGCTGACGCCCACCTCGCCGTCGGGCCCGACGATCGTTGGCTGCTGGTGCTCCCGCTGCACCACGTGGCCGGCCAGAGCGTCGCCTGGCGGGCCCGGCGCCTGGGCCACCGGGCGTTGGTCCAGCAGCGCCTGGACCCCCCGGCCGCGGCCGCAGCAGGGGTGACCGTGGTCTCGTTGGTGCCGACCCAGTTGCGCCGACTGGTCGACGGGGGCCACCACCTCGACGCCACGGTCCTGCTTGGCGGCGGTGCGATCTCGCCGTCCCTGCTGGCCGACACCGCGGCCGGCTCGCACGTCACCCGGGTCGTGCGGTCCTACGGCCTCACCGAGACGGCCGGCGGCTGCGTGTACGACGGGCGGCCCTTCGACGGCGTCGAGGTCACCGCCCCGGATGACCGCCTGCGAGTGCGCGGGCCGGTGCTCGCCAGTGGGCGACTGACCACGGCGGGCCTGCGACCGATCGTCGACGGGGACGGGTGGCTGGCCACCAACGACCGGGGCCGCGTGGCGCCGGACGGGCAGGTGGCGGTGTTCGGACGCGCGGACGACGTGATCATCTCCGGCGGCGTCAACGTCGACCCTGCCGCCGTGGAGGTCGTGCTCGAGGACGACCCCGCCATCGACCGGGCCGGGGTCGTGGGCCGACCCGACCACGAATGGGGGGAGGTGGTCGTGGCCGTGGTGACGGCGACGTCCGGCCCGCCCGACATCGACGACCTGCAGGCCCGCGTGCGCGACCACCTGGGGGCAGCCGCGGTCCCGAGGACGATCGAGGTCGTCGACGACCTCCACCTGACGGCCCTGGGCAAGGTCGATCGGGCCCGGTTGCGGGCCCACCGCCCGGAGTGACCGCATGGGACCGTCCGTGGGCGCAGAACGGGCGAGTTGTTTCACGGAGGCCAATCTCCGGCTATGCTGACCGACGAAACAAGAACTGCGCGGATGTAGTCCCGCAACGACCTCGGGTGGAACTGGTGGTCGCGGCGGGTCGGGGGGAAACCGGCACGGATCATGCCGACGGTGGCCTGGCAGGACGCGCACTTGCGATGGCCGGGGGGCTGATCCAATGGTGGAACACAAGAAGATTTTCGACGGCACACGCCTGACTGCGGGCGCGCCAACGATCCTGGCACGGCCGGGACTCTGCAGCGCGCCGCCACGACAGGCGATGGCCAAGCGGGCGATCGACGTGGTCGGCGCAACCATGCTGCTGGTCCTGTTGGCGCCCTTGTTGGCGCTGATCGCGTTGGCGGTGCGGATGGGCTCGCCGGGACCGGCGCTGTACGTCCAGCGTCGCGTCGGCCGTGACGGCACGCCCTTCGACCTGCTGAAGTTCCGGTCGATGGTCGACGGTGCCCACGCCCAGCGTTCGGCGCTGGTGGGCTCCAACGAGACCGATGGCCCGACCTTCAAGATGACCGGGGACCCACGGGTGACCCGGATCGGTCGGGTGCTACGTCGGTGCAGCCTGGACGAACTGCCCCAGCTGATCAACGTCGTGCAGGGCTCCATGAGCCTGGTCGGCCCGCGGCCGCCCCTGCCCGAGGAAGTGGCGGCCTACACGCCCCACCAGTGGCAGCGCCTGTTGGTCCAGCCCGGTCTTACCTGCATCTGGCAGGTCAGTGGCCGCTCCGACATCTGCTTCGACCGGTGGATCGAGATGGACCTCGACTACATCGCGAACTGGTCGCTGGCCAAGGACCTGCAGATCCTGTGCCGGACCCTGCCCGCGGTCGTGAGCGGTCGCGGCGCGCGCTGACGGTCCCTGCTGCGGACGTGCACCAACCCGTGCGTCCGAGTGGTGATCGACTGCGTGGTCGGTGGATGAGCCCGTCGGACACTCAGTCGTCGGCGCCCATCCGGCACCCGATCCGCAGCAGGTTGCCGCTGGGGTCGGTCACGGCGAACTCGCGCATCCCCCAGAGCTCGTCGGTGATCGGCGTGACCTCGACCCCGGCGCCCCGACAGCGGCGGTGCCAGGCGTCGGCGTCGTCGGCGAACACGTAGACGCTGGCCGCGTTCGCGGCCACGTCCATACGTGCGACCAGTCGCAGGTGGAACAGTTCGTGACCGGCGTGGTGGACCCAGGCGTACCCGTCGTCGTACCGCTGCACGTCGAAGCCGACCCGCCGGTGGAACGCCTGTGCGGCATCCATGTCCGCGACCGGCAGGATCGGCCGGACCAACAGCGCATGGCCACGGTTCCGCCACCGCAGGGCGGGCATCATCGGCACACGCATCGGGGCCCCGATCAGACCGTGCCGGCGTAGCTGTGCAGGCCCGACACCACGAGGTTCACCCCGTAGTAGGTGAACATCAGCACGCCGAAGGCCACGATGGCCAGCCACCCGGCGTTGCGACCCTTCATGCCACGGGTCGCCCGCGCGTGCAGGTAGCCGGCGTAGGCCACCCAGGTCAGGAACGCCGACGTCTCCTTGGGGTCCCAGCCCCAGTAGCGACCCCACGACTGTTCGGCCCAGATGGCCCCGGCGATGACGGCGAAGGACCACACCGGGAAGGCGAAGGCGATCGTCCGGTAGGCCATCGCGTCCAGGGTCGCGGCGGACGGCAGGAAGGGCACGGCCCACCACGCCAACACGGCCGCCAGCGCCATCACGACGTTGATGCCCAGGAAGCGCGTGAAGCCCGACCCGAAGGCGGCCTCGCCGGCGCGGATGCCCTGGACCCAGAAGACCCACGACACCGCTGCGGTCCCCAGGAACGTCCCGGCTGCCAGCCGCCACGGGTCGATCGTGGCACGCATGTGGCTGCGATACTCGGCCACGACCTCGGCCTCGACCCCGTCGAGGTCACCCGCGACCACGGCATCGGGCCACATCCGGCCGTCGACGGTGTCCAGTTCCTCACCGCCGGACAGGTCGGCCGCATGGGCCGCACCGAGGCTGCCGCCCGACGCCGGCCCGGGGCCGCGCAGGCGGGTCTCCGCGGTGTCGCGCACGAGGTACAGGGCCCCGAACACGAACGCCACGGTGAACAGGCCGGCGGCGAACACGATCGCGGACACGTGGATGGCGCGCCAGGCGGTCCCCAGCACCTGCTGGAGCGGACCCGGCTCGGTGTAGACCAACAGGGCGGCGGCCATCGTCAGCACCGACCCCAGCAACAGGAACCCCATCAGGTCGGCGCGGTCCAGCCGCCCGACGATCACCACCAGGCCGACCAGCACGGTGGTCAGCGCGATGATGGTGGAGAACTCGAACATGTTGCCCAGCGGCATCCGCCCGGCGGCCAGGGCCCGGACCACGATGTGGGCCCCCAGGGCCAGCGCGCCCAGGCTCGCCAGCACGAAACCGGCGTGTTCGGACCGGCGGCCGGCGGCGGCGACCGTGCCGTCGGGACGCGGGATCCGGGTGGCGGACATGGCGTAGAGGTAGGCGACCATCGCGGCCGACAACAACCCGATCGCGACCGGCTCGAACAGGAACCGGGACAGTTCGGCGAGTTCGACCTGGGTCATGTCGTCACCTTCGTGGTGTCGCGGTCGTGGTCGTCCCGGTCCGGTTCGGCGACCGGGTCGAACACGTCGTTGGGGGTCGCACCGGGTGCGGCGGGATCCCCGCCGTCACCGACCGGGTCGTCGCCGTCCAGCGCCACGCGCAGCGATTCGACCAGCCCGCCCCAGCCAGCGAGGAAGGCTTCCGAGCGCTGGAACGCCCGTCCGGCAACGGTCACGATCGTATCCCCGTGTTCGTCGGTGACGGCCCGCACCCACACCCGGCGCCGATAGGCATACAGGGCCGGGACGAGGCCCGCCAGCAGCAGTGCGGCGCCCAGCAGCAGCAGCGGCACGGTGGGGCGGTCACTGACCTGCAACCCGACCCACTTCTGCAGTTCCGGGAACTCGACGGTGATGCCGTCGCCCAGTTCGACCTCGCTGCCCAACCGGACGTAGGCGAGGTCGACCAGGTCCAGCCCGGTCGTGTCGAGCCGGGTGACGTCCTGGACCTGGTCGAGCTTCAGGTCGCCGCGGTAGGTCCCCACGAGCAGCACCGGGGCGTCGTCCCACGGGGCCCCGGTGATGATCGGCTGGCCGTCGTCGCCCGGCGGCGCCCACGGATACAGCCCCACGGCCAACCCGATGTCGGGGTCGGCGCCGGGGGCCTTGATCGCGGTGCGGTAGAAGCCCTGGCTGTTGAGGCGAGCAGTGTTGGTGCCGTCGAACACGACCTCGCCGCCGTCGCGGATCACGACGTGCGGCGCGTAGCCCCAGTCCAACAGGTGGATCTTCTCGCCGTCGACCACCATCGGGACGTTGGGCGAGATGGTGTCGGAGCGGACGCTGCCGTCACGCTCGGTCACGGTCACGTCGGCCTCGAACAACGACGGCGTCCCGGCGAAGCGGACCTCGCGCACCCAGTCGATGTTGAACTGGTCCAGCGACAGTTGGAACCCGCTGTGGTCGTCGGCGCCCCACCAGCGACCGGGGTTGTTGGTCCAGTAGGCCTGGGGCGTGTCGGTGAAGCCCTGCCCCTCCACCACGCCGACCTGGCCGTTGAACCCCAGGAGTTGCCCCAGCACGATGCCGACCAGCAGCACGTAGAAGGAGAGGTGGAACAGCAGGGACCCGCCTTCCCGCGAGATGATGCCCTTCTCGGCGGCGACCTGGCCGTCGCCCAGGTCGTCGGCGTCGGGCGGGCGCAGGCGATAGCGCTGGCGCCGCAGCGTGGTGCGGGCGCGATCGTGGGCCGTGTCGACGTCCAGCGCCGAGGTGAAGGTGGCCACGTGCTGCTGGCGGTCGAGGTTGCGACTGACCGGTGGACGACCTCGGCGGGCGGCGCGCCAGAAGGCACGCGTGCGCGGGATCAGGCACGCGGTCAGGGAGGTGAACAGCAACAGCAGGAGTGCGAGGAACAGCGGCGAGCCGTAGACGTCGTACCCGCCGAAGAGGTCGATGACCTGCGACACCACCTGCCCCGGCCCGGCCGCGCCCGAACGCCAGTCCGCGACCGTGATCGGCACGTTGGGCTGCTGGGGGACCACGGTCGCCAGCAGCGTCTCGAGGCCGAGTATCGCCAGGATGATCAGCGCGGTCTTCATCCGGGTCAGCCAGCGCCACGCCATCCGGACGGAATCCAGCACGAAGCCCCACGGCCCCTGGGGGCGACGCGGGCCCCGCCGGACGGACGGATTCGCCTCGGGCGGTGCGGAGGTGTCGATGCGACTCATCGCGGCCGAGGGTACCGCCGGGCGGGTCCGCTCCCAGCGCCGCTGGCGGCCCCGTCGGTCACGGTTGGTCGCCCCGCCGCCGGTCCAGCAACCGGCGTGCGGGCGACGGTTCCGCGACCGTCGGATCGGCTGGTCGAGCACGCGGTGGGGCAGGGGGCGGCGTGCTGGTCGGGGACGTGGCCGCGGGTGGTGGCACCGGCCCGGCGGGGGGTGGCCCAGCGGGGGGTGGGGCGGGGGGCGGCGCGGGCGGTCGCGCGGTGTCGGGAGGCGGCCGGGACCCCGGGCCGGCGGCGGCTCCCTCGGTCGACCCGGTCGACCCGGTCGACCATCCACCCGGGGTGCGGGTCGCCAACGTGGTGGCCAGGGCGGCCGGGACCGGGGACGGGGTCGCCGCGACCGGGCTCCGCCGGTGCAGGCCCCATCCTCGGTCACGGAGGTCGGCGCGGGTCACCCGCAACCGGCGCACGCCGATGTCGATCGGGACCGTCAGCAGCGCCAGCAGCAGCAGCCACGACGCCAGTGGGGTCCCGCCGGTGCCGGGGGCGAGGTCGGTGGCGGCGAAGAACGTGGCTGGGTCGGGGTCGAGGCGCCCACCGCCGGCCCGTGCGATCGCGGCCAGCAGTCCGGCGTCGTCCGCGGTCGGCAGGTACTCGGCCGAGTAGGTCCGGATCGCGGTCGTGGTGGCGGTCTCGATCGCCTCCCCACCAGCGGCCAGCGTCACCGCCACGGACGTGACCCCTTCCTCGCCACCCGGCGCCACCCCCTCCCACGACGTCGGCGAGGTGCGTTCCAGTTCGACGTCCTGGCGTCTGCCGGTCGGCCCCACGACGACTGCGGTGGCGGTCGCGCCGTCGGCGACCACACCCTCGACGTCCACCTGCACCTCGATCCCGTCGGGACTGGCCACGGCGGTCGCGGTCAGCGATCCCGACCCGGAGGCGGGCAGGGTGGACGCCACGAGGTCGGCGAAGAACCCGCCGTAGCCGTCCCACGTCACCCACGGGGCGGCCCAGATCGAGGTCGCGTCGGAGGTCCATGCCACCGACGTCCCCAACCCGACCTGCCAGCGCGACAGCAGCGGGTCGTTGGTGTCGCCCACGCGCAGCGAGGTGGTCGCCGTGGGCTTGGGCGTCGTCGCCACGTAGCCCAGCACCGACGGGGACTCCTCCAGTCGGTCGACGACCGGGTCGGTGGCGGTCCGGACCGGTGGGAACACGCCCTCCTGGATGAACGGCCGTGCGACCTGTTGGACCTCGTTGACCAGGATGTCGGGGATGGAGGACAGGTCGCGGCCGGGGTAGTAGCGTCCGCCGCCCGCGTCGGCCATCCGTTCCAGGATCTGGCCGGCGCCCTCCCCCGTGCCCACCACCGACAACGTGATGCCCTCGTCCAGCGCGTCCTGCGCCACCTCGATCATGGCGGGCTCCTCCGAGAACCCGTCGGTGAACAACACGATGTGGCGCAGTTCGGCGTTGACGTCGCGGAGGCCCGCGATGGCCTCGCGCAGGGCCGGCACGACGTTGGTCGCCCCGTCCGGGTGCAGTCGCGACAGGGCGTCGTCGACGACATCGGTCGACGGGAACTGCTGCAACGGGATCACCCACTGGGAGGAGTCGTTGAAGGCCAGCACCCCGACCGTGTCCTGCCGTGACAGCGCCTCGATCGCACGCGACACCGCCACCCGCGTGATGTCGGTCTTGTTGACCCCGCCCTCCTCGATCACCTCGCCACCGGGACCGCCGGCGAACCCCGCGGGACGGCAGTGACAGGCCGCCATCGAGCCGGAGACGTCGACCACGAGCGCCTCGGCGACGGTGGGACGCCGCTGCGGGTCCTGGGCGTCGACGAACACCGGCGACAGGTCCTCCAGCACGGTGTCCTGCCACCGGCCCGGGCCGAATGCCTGGTCGCCGCCGATCAGGACGAGACCGCGACCGGCATCACGCACGGCCGCGTCCAGCGCGCGCTGGTCGGCGTCGGTGAGTGCGGCGGCCGGGACGTCGACCAGCACGATCGCGTCGTAGGCCAGCAACCGGTCGAGGTCGGGCAGGTTGGTGACCACGTCTGTGGGCAGGTTGGCGGCCTCCAACGCACCGACCAGCAGCGTGGCCTCGCCCGCTCCGTCCACCACCACCACCCGGGGCGGCCCGTCCACCAGCACGCCGGCGCGGCCGACGTCGTTGGCAGCCACGCGGTCAGCCGGATCCAGCACCTCCACCTCCCACCGAACGGCCCCGGCGGCGTCGGCCTCCGGCGTTGCGACGACCACCTCGGTGGCACCCGGTTCCAGTGCCTGGTCACGGCGATCGACCTCCTCACCGTCGCGGCGCGTCACCAACACCACCTGGGCGGGCGTGTCACCGGTGTTGCGGAGGTGGGCCACCAGGTCGTAGGCCTCGCCCTCGCGAACCCGCCCGGGCGCTTCGACCGACTCGACCAGCACGTCCGCCGCCACCGCCCCGCCCAGCCCGACCACGTCGACGGCCACGCCGGCCTCGGCCAGGCCGGCCGCCGTCCGGGTCGCGTCACCCAGGGTCGACCGCCCGTCGGACACCAGCACCACCCGCCGGCGCTGCTGGGCACCCAGCATGCCCTGGGCCAGTCGCAGGGCCCGCGCGATGTCGGTGCCGCCGCCGGACACCACCGTGTCGAACGTGGTCGGTGGCGGATCGGATCGCAGGGGGAACTCGGGCTGGGCGTCCAGCCCGAACCGCGCCAGCGCGACCCGGTCGTGGCGACCGCGTCCCGCCGTGGCGTCCGCGACCAGGTCGCGGGCGACCGACTGGGCACCCGCCATCGAGTCCGACCCGTCGACCAGGAACAGCACGTCCACGCCGCGGCCGCCACGGATCCAGAACGGGGCGGCCAGCGCGAGCACGAGCAGGGCGACCGCCGTCGTCCGCAGTGCCGTGACGACCGCCGCCCGCCGCCGACCCAGTGACGATCGCAGCCCCCTGCCCAGCCATGCGACGCCCGGCACCAGCACCAGTGCGACCAGCCACGCCGGGGATCCGAACGACACGCTCATGGACGCACCCGCGCGACCGCCCGCGCCACCGACGAGGTCCATCGACCGTCCCGGCCACGCTCGGCCCGGGAGGCACCACCGGGACGGTCGCCACGCCCCCCGGCGCGCCGGCGCGCGACCACCGTGGCCCGCACCCACTCCAGCAGCAGGGCGACCAGCACGACGGGGACGACCAGGCTCGCCAGCGGTTGGCGCCCCGGGGCCAGTTCGGGACCGTCCCCGGCCGTCACCACGGCCACGGGTTCCGGGGGTGGCTGCGCGAGGTCGCCCTCGTCGCCGTCGGGGTTGACCACCAGGGACGGCAGTTCGGCCACGCCGGCCGGCGTGTCGGTGGCGGACCCGGGTGCGGCCGCCCCCGGGACGACCCGCCACAGCCCCACCCGGTCCACGACCAGCGTCGGGGCGACCGCGGAGACCTCCACGGTGCGGCCGTCCGGCGGGCTGACCAGCACGGTGTCCAGGCCCGCCGGCACGTCGACCACCACGGTCCCACCGGCCACCGCCGGCACGGTCGGCGGGGCACCCGCCAGCCACCCGACCGCGTTGGCCACGAACGTGGGCCAGGCCGCGGTCAACGGCAGGTTCGAGTCGGTCAGGGAGAATCCCAGCGCCACGGTCGGGACCCCGGCCAGTCGACCCGCCACGACCAGGTCCCCGTCGGTGCCGCCCGCGACCGGCGTCATCTGGTCACCCGACAGCGGCGTCGCGGCGGCGACGGCGACGGCGGACAGGTCGACCGATCCCAACAGTTCGTGGTCGGTCTGGATCGTCAGCGCCGGCAAGTCGACCGGGGCCGCCGCGGTGACCCCGGCCGGCCACGAGGTCGGGGCGACCAGCAGCATCGGCACGGTCACGCCGGCAGGCACGGCCACCCGGTCGACCACCAGCAGGTCGGCCCCGGACAGGTCGTCGGGCACGGCGGCCACCTCGGTGACCTCGACGCCGTCGACGGCCTCCAGCGCCGCGGTGAGGAAGACGTTGCCGGGGGTCGCGGCCACGACCCGGACCTGCTCGGGGCTGCGCAGCACGCCCCACGCCGAGTCGTCCAGCGCCAGCACGTCGACCGTGTCGTCGGCCGGCACCAGCGTCGCCCGGACGACGGCCCCGGCCCCGCCGCGCACGTTCAGCGTGCGGTCGACGGCGTCCCGGGGCGCGAGGTCCACGACCTCGGCGGCGACCTCCTCGCCATCGACCGTGATCGACAGGCGGGCCTCGACGGGGTGCTGGGCCCAGTTCCGCAGGGCCACGAACAGGTCGGCGGTCCCCGAGCCACGCGGGACGACCTGCAGGCGCGTCACCGCGAGGTTGTCCCGGACGGCACCCACGGGCTGGATCGAGACCGCACGATCGGCGACCAGCGCACCCGGCACCTCGCGGTCGGTGACCACGTGCATGACGGTGGCCTGGTCCGGTCGTTGCAGTGCGGTGGCCAACACGAACGCGTCGTCGAGGTCGGCCGGCCCGTCCTGGAGCCGCAACCGCGCCAGGGCCCCGTCGACCTCGTCGGCAGTCGTGGCCCCGGCCACCAGCACACGGGCCTGCGACCCTGCCTCGATCACCGAGACCTCCTGGCCGTCGCCGATGCCGTCGACCACCGTGGCCACGTCCCGACGGGCCTGTTCCAGCCGGGTGGTGTCCCCCTCGCGGGCGCTCATGGACCCGGAGGCGTCGACGATCACGATCGTGTGATCGCCCAGGGTCGCCTCAACCACGGCGTAGGGCCGCGCCAGCGCGACGGCACCCACCACCAGGGCGAACGCGGCCAGCCAGAAGGTCGCGTCCGGACGGAAGCGTTGCCACGGCGTGGCCGCCGTCATCGCCTGGGGAACGGACTGCCACACCATCGTCGACGACACGACCCGACGCGTCCGCCGGGACTTCAGCAGGTACCACACGACCAGGGGCACCAGCAGTCCCAGTGCGGCGAGCCCCCAGGGACTGGCCAACCTCATGGCCTCGGGCCGCTCACGTGACGACCCCTGTGCGTCGCAGCCCGACGGTCACGATCCCGGCCACGTCGTCGCGGTCGTCGGCAGCCACCACCGCGACGCCGTGGCGGGCCGCGTACCGGGCCACCTCCTCCTGCCACCGGGCCAGCGCGGCCGTGTGCGCCGCCAGGACCTGGTCGGTGGCGGCGATCGACACCACCCGGCCGGTCTCGGCGTCGACCAGGTCGACGTCGCCGTCGAGTTCGGGCGAGCGGTCCTCGCGACCCAGCAGGTGGATCAGCACGGCATCACCACGTCCCGTCCCCAGCGCACGCACCACCTCGGTCCAGTCGAGCACGAGCAGGTCGCTGACCAGCACCACCGGCCCCACCGGCCCCTCGCCGAGAGCCCGCCGGACGGCGTCCGACAACGCCGCTGGACCGGGGTGCTCGTCGGGCGACGGGATCGTCGACGGGACCGAAGCGAGGGTGTGGCCGATCGACCAGCCCGCCGCGGCGCCACGCAGCCACGGCGAGGCCGCCACACGGCCGTCGTCGGTCGCCACCACGACCCGGATCCGGTCGCCGCCGTGGGCCGCCACGTGGGCCAGCGCCCGGGCGAGGTGGCCGGCCATGCCCAACTTGCCACCGAAGGCCATCGACCGGGAGGCGTCGAGGACGACCCGCAGCGAGGTGTCGTCCTCGGCCTCGTGGATCCGCACGAGCAGGCGACCGTGCCGCCGGGACGCGGCCAGGTCGAGCGACCGCGGGTCGTCACCGGCGACGTAGGGCCGCTGGTCCGCGAATTCGAGGCTGTGGCCGTGGCGCGTGGACCGATGCGCGCCCTCGCGGGTGCCGGTCACGCGCGACACCGTCGACAACCGGTGCGGACCCAACCGGGCCACCACGGCAGGGGGCAGTGGCGTGGCCAGGTCGGCGGGTCCGGCGAGGTCGGGCCCGTCAACTCGCGGTGCCCCGTCGCCCGACGACCCCGGCGCGTCGCCCGACGACCCCGGCGCAGTACCGGCGGCGTGGCGGCGTGCCCGTCGGAGTCCCCTCACACGGCCCCCCGGACGGCCGGGATCGGGCGCGGCACCGCGGCCAGGACCTCGTCGACCAGTTCGTCGGCGGTGACGTTGGCGGCCATCGCCTCGTACCCCAGCACCAGCCGATGCCGCAGCACCACGTGCGCGACCGCCCGCACCCCGTCGATCGACGCCTGCAGGTCGCCGTCACGCAACGCGGCAACCTTGGCCAGCAGGACCAGGGCCTGGGCGCCACGCGGCGACGCCCCGGTGCGCACGAACGAGCGGATGCCCGTGGGTGCCGCGGCCCCGGTGGCATGGGTGGCCTGGACCAGGTCGGCGGCGTGGCGAGTGACATGGCTTGCCATCGGGACCGCCCGGACCAGCGCGATCGCCTCCAGCAGCTCGGTCGTGGAGGCGACCGGCTCGACCAGCGCCTCGTGGGAGCCGGTCGTGCGGTCCAGGATCGCCACCAGGTCGTCGGTCGTCGGCGACGGCACCAGCAACTTGGCGACGAAGCGGTCCAACTGGGCCTCGGGCAGGGGGTAGGTCCCCTCCATGTCGATGGGGTTTTGCGTGGCCATGACGAAGAACGGACGCGGCAGGGCGCGGGTCACGCCGGCCGTGGTCACGCGGCGTTCGGCCATGGCCTCCAGCAGCGCCGACTGGGTCTTGGGCGTGGCGCGGTTGAGTTCGTCGGCCAGCAACAGTTGGGTGAACACCGGACCCGGCTCGAACTCGACGCTGGCACCACCGTCGGACAGGACCGTGGTGCCCACGATGTCGGCGGGCATGAGGTCGGGCGTGCACTGGACCCGGTTGACGTCCAGCGACAGCGCCTCGCCCAGGGTGCGCAGCAGGACCGTCTTGCCGAGCCCCGGCACTCCCTCCAGCAGCACGTGGCCTTCGGCGAACAGCCCGGCCAGGACGTCGGCCAGCAGCGATTCCTGGCCGACGACGACGCGTTGGACCTGGCGCAGGATGCGCTCGTGGAGGGCGGCGACGTCGGCCGCGGTGGTGATGGAGGTCACTGTGCGTCTCCCAGGCTGGCGAAGTAGTCGCGGACGACCGACCGCAGTTCGGGTGGGAAGTCCGGTTGGTCGGCGGTGCGGGCGGCCCGGTCGGCGTACTCGGGGAGGACGTCGCTGGCCGGGGTGCGCCGGGTCGCGTCGACACCCTGGCCGGTGGCGGTGCCGATCGTCGTGCCCTGGCCGTCTGCCTGACCGGGCAGCCGGACGTCCTCGCCGTCCACCTCACCGACCGGTGGCGCGAAGACCTCGTCGAGCGCGGGTTCGTCACCCGTCCCGGCGTTGTTCTGGGTCCCGGTCTGGGCCGACCCGGTACCCGACGTCCCGGTGGGATTCCCGCCACCACCCCCGCCGCCCTGCCCTTGTCCCTGCCCCTGTCCCTGCCCCTGTCCCTGTCCCTGTCCCTCGCCCTGCCCTTCGCCCTCACCTTGGCC
>JAGXFT010000004.1 GCA_024637135.1 Nitriliruptorales bacterium
CTCGTCACGCCAGTACGACAGGGTCGCGGGCACCTCGTCGCCGAAGGTCTCGACGGCAGCCCGGATCCGGTCGCGGTCGTCGGCCAGGCCACTGTGGTCCGTGCCGACGGCCTCGGCGGATGGGTGGGCGTCCAGCAGGATGTACTGGTCGTCGTAGGCCAACTCGACCCGGTCGACGTCGAAGCCCGTGGCGGTGAACAGTCGCACCAGCGAGCCCATCGTGAAGTACGAGCAGTGTTCGTGGTAGGTGTCCCAGAAGGCCGATTCCTCGAACACGCGCATCGAGTCGGGCAGTTCGAACAGTACGGCGGTGTCGGTCGCGTCACCGAGGTTGGCGCGCAGGTCGACCAGGAAGTCCCGGACCGGGCCGATGTGTTCCAGCGTGTGCCGGCACACGACCGCGTCGGGGCGCAGGTCGGCGTGCTGGGGCCCGTAGAAGTCGGCGTCGAAGTCCAGCCGGGCCAGCGCGGTGTCGGACAATCGCTCCGGGTGCACGCCCGGGTCGATGCCCAGTCCGTGCCCGATGCCGGCCTCGGCCATCCAGGCCAGGAATTCGCCCTTGCCGCACCCGATCTCGACGACCTCGCCGTCGTGCAGGTCGTGGCGCTCGACCCAGTCCTTGGCCAGCGAGCGACCGAAGTCGACGAAGCGGGCGGAGAAGGCCTGGGTCTCCTCGTACCGGTCCGAGTACTCGGTCAGGTCGGGATCGAACGCGACGTTGGCGACGAACCCGCAGGCCGGGCAGTGGGCCAGTTCGAGGCGACCGCGCGGAAAGGACAAGGCCTCGTCGGCGGACTCGAGCAACAGGCAACTGTTGGCGGGCACGCCCTCGGTGACGTGGACGGGATCGTCCAGGGTCGACCCACAGGCCGGGCACGTCGTGCTGCTCATCGTCATCCCCCTCGGCGACGTCGTCAGGCCGGCCGCTCCCGCGTCCCAGGAACGGAGACAGGGCCCCACGGCCGTGATACGGGCGAACCCCCGTGCATCCACGATATCCCACCGCTGGCGTGCGCCGCGTGGGCCTCCGGTCCCGCCCCAACGGCGTGCCAGGTCCCCTCGCCGCCTGCCGCGATGCCCCGGCATCCCCACGATCACGCCACCCCGGACCGCACGTCCATGGGCAACCAGGCATCGGAGCGGGCCCGCACGAGCAGCGGCAGGCCACGCAACAGCATGACGACCTCGTAGGAGATCCACAACCACAACAGGCCGGCTCCCAGGGTGACGGCCACCTGTGCCAGGACGGCACCCAACACCGATCCGGCCACCGTCCAGGTCCGGATGAAGCGGTAGTCCTCCGCGCCCATCAACAAGCCGTCGAGGATGAACACCACGGCGTGCAACGGCATCGCCACGGCCGGGAGCCACCAGGCGGTCGCGACCAGCGCCACCACCGCGGCGTCGTCGGTGAAGACCCCGACCAGCACGGGGCGGCCGACCAACAGCCCCACGCCCAGCACGACCCCCACCCCGGCCGCCCACCGCAGGCTGTCGGTCACCGTGGCACGCACGACCAGGCGGTCACGGGCCCCCAGCGCGGTCCCCAGCATGGTCTGGCTGGCCACGGCCAGCCCGTCCAGCAGGAACGACAGCAGGAGGTAGACCTGCCAGATCACCTGGTGGGCGGCCGCCGTCGTCGCCCCGACCCGGGCCGCCGCGGCGGTGATCACCGCGATCCCGCCCACCAGTCCGGCGGTTCGCAGGAACAGGTCCCGGGACACCACCGCCAACGCGGCGACCTGGGCCCGGTCCGGCAGGCCGTGGCCGACCAGGTCCAGGCCCAGCCGTCGCGTGGCCATCACCGCCAGCCAGGTCGCCATGATGACCTCGGCGACGACCGTCGCGGCCCCGATCCCGACCAGGTCCCACCCCAGGACGACCACCAGCACCACGTCCAGCAGGAGGTTGACCAGGTTCGCCACGACCACGACGAGCAACGGCCGACGCGTGTCGCCGGCGCCTCGGAAGGCGCCGTGGCCCACGAAGCCCAGCAGCATGAACGGGATCCCGATCGCCCGCACCCGCAGGTAGTCGACGGTCGGGGCGACCAGGTCGTCGACGGCACCGGCCGCCCGCACCAGCGGCTCGGCCGCGACCAGCAACAGGACGGAACCGGCGACTCCCAGCGCGAGTGCCACGACGGCCGCGTGGGCGACCCGCCGCCCGGCCGCCTCCCGGTCCCCCCGTCCGAGCGCGCGTGCCACGGTGGAGGTCGTCCCGAACACCAGGAAGTTGAAGACCCAGGTGACGGCGGCCAGCAACGACGTCGCCAGGCCCAGCGCACCCAGTTCGACCGTGCCGATCCGACCGGCGATGGCGGTGTCGACGACCCCCAGGACGGGCTCGGCCAGCAACGTCAGCGTTGCCGGGACGGCCAGCTGCAGCAACCGACGACGCCGTTGCCGCGAGGTCGCGGCAAGGGATTCGGCGGGCGCGGACGCGGTGGGCCCGGGGGGTGGCTCGGCGCGGTGGCCTGCCGGACGGTCGCCGCCGTCACCCATGCCGGCGAGCCCGGTGTGCGGCGACGTGGTGGCGAGTCGAGCAGGTGGACGTGCAGAACCGACGTCGGGCGTTGCGGGACGTGTCGACGAAGACGCGCCCGCAGTCGTGGGCGTCACAGGTCCCGACCCGCAGGCGCCCGCCGTCGCACAGGACCGCGGCCAACCCCATCAGGCAGTTGGCGCGCAGGCGCACGACGGTCGACGCCGCGGCCGGTTCGACGTGCAGGTGTGGGCCCCGGTCGCCGTGGGTCGACACGCGCGGTGCCATCGGCGTGTCCGCCAGCAGGCGGTTGAGGACGTCGATCGCCTCGTCGAGGTCGGTCGCCAGGAAGATGTCGTGGAGGTCCGACGCGAGCACGCGGTAGTCGTCCACGGTGCCGGACGCCACGGGGAGGTCGAGGTCGTGGTGGCGCAGCAGGCGACGGACGTCGGACTCGCGGGGGGACTCGTCGGGGTCCCCGGCCGCGTCCGCCACCAACAGGTTCACCAGGTCGGCCGCCTGCTCGCCGGCGACGTTGGCATAGCGATCGAAGTCCATTCCGACGTCCTCCTCGGGTCCACGGAGTCTACGTAACAACCTCCAATCGGACAACCCTTACACGATCATCGTCGTGCGCGGCACCGTCGAGGGCTCCGGCGGCCCGATGGCGCGCCGGGCCGTGACACGGAATACTCGACTCACCCCCTTCCGGACGGCCACCCGTGATGACCCGCTCCCGCCACACCATCGCCACCCACCTTCCGATCGCCGTCCTCGTCGCCGCGGCGCTCACCGTCACGGTGATGCTGGGACCGGCTCCGGCCGCCGACGCGACCATGCCGGCGTCGCGCGACACCCGGTCGCAGGTCGACGCCACGCCGGCCGTGGCCGGTGCCGCCAGCGCCGACCTGCCCGGCTACCGCTCGTGGGTCGGGCGCGTCACCCGGTCCGACCTCGGTCCGACGTGGAAGCCCGGATGCCCGGTCGCACCGTCGCAACTCCGCGAGGTCGGCGTCCGCTACGTCGGGTTCGACGGCCAGGCCCACGAGGGCTCGATCATCGTGCACAAGCGACGGGTGTACAGCGTGCGCCGCATCTTCCAGGACCTGTACCACCAGCAGTTCCCGATCCGCCGCATGGAGACGATGGACTTCTTCCGCGGCAACGACGACCGGTCGATGGCGTGGGACAACACCTCCGGCTTCAACTGCCGGAAGGTCACGGGGGGCACGTCCTGGTCGCGACACTCCTACGGCGTCGCGATCGACCTCAACCCGCGGGAGAACCCCTACGTCAACGGGTCGACCGTCCTGCCCTGGAACACCGGCGACTACGTCGACCGCGACCGGGACCGGCCCGGGATGCTCCAGCCCGGGAGCGCGGCCGTGCGGGCCTTCACCTCCCGCGACTACGACTGGGGCGGGGCGTGGCGGACGCTCAAGGACTACCAGCACTTCGAGCGATGACGCCGATGCGGGTCAGGCGTCGCGGGCGTCCAGCTTCTCGGCCACGTCGGGCGGGAACCCACCGGTGGCGATCGGCCCCCAGCGCGTGGGTGTGACCCGCAGCAGTGACTTCTCCTGCAGCACCATGGCCTCGCGGTACTCGTCCCAGTCGTCGTGCTCGCCCGCGATCGATCGGAAGTAGGTCACGAGGCCCTCGACGGCCTCCTCGGCCGGCGTGTCCAGCACCTCGGCCGTGCCGTCGACCTGCACCCACGGACCGTTGAAGTCGTCGGACAGGAACACCACCGACACGTCCGGGTTGGCCCGGGCGTTGTTGGACTTGGCCCGATCCTGGTAGGTCGCGACGACGATCCGGCCGTCCGGGTCCACCCCGGCGCTGACGGGCGAGGCCTGCGGCCGGCCGTCGGACTGGCGGCTGGTGATGACGATCGCGTGGTGTCGATCGGTGAGGAAGTCCAGCAACTCCTCGCGACTGGCGTCGTCGGTGGTGGCGATGGAACGTGCGATGGCGGCTCCGGTGGTCGAGATCGGCTTCCAGCGTACGAAGCGTCGCCCGGGCCGGGTGTCCGCACGACCCGCTGCTGTCAACCGCAGTCGGGCAGGGCGGCCGTGACCTCGTCGGACAGGATCAACTCGGCCGGCAACCGTCCGTCGTCGTCGCGGACGCACGGGTCGGCCCCGAGGGCGACCAGGCGCTCGACTGCGGCCGGGTTGACGTTGAGCACCGCGACGTGCAGGGCGGTCTGGCCGAACGCCCCGGTCGCGTCGAGGTCGGCACCAGCCGCCGCGAGCGCGTCGAGGACCGCGAGGTCATCGGGCTCGCGGGCCTGGCGGGCGGCGGCCTGCAGGGGCGCGAAGCCGTCCGCATAGGCGACGTTGGGGTCGGCCCCGGCCCCCAGCAGCGCCTCGATTGCGGCGAGGTCCGGGATCTCGGCGGCCTGGATCAGCGGGGCCTGGCCGGTCACCAGGCTCGCATCGGCACCCGCCCGGAGCAACAGTTCGACGAGCGGGCCGGCAGGCCCGCCATCGGAACCGCGGGCCTGCAGCAGGACGACGTTCAGCGGGGTCACGTTGGTCGGCGCCAACAGGTCGGGGTCGACGTCGGTCGTGAGCAGGACCTCGAGGACGGCCGGGTCGGTGGCGAGGTGGATCGGCGCCAGCGGCGCGCCACTCCCCTGCCGGAACCGGGCCGGGTCCGCACCGGCCTCGACCAGCGCCCGGACCACCGCCACACAGTCCGGGCCCGTCGCCTCCACGGCGGCCACCAGGGGTGCCGGCGGGTCCCCCTCGGGTTCGTCCACGCCGTCGGCCGGTGCGCCCCGTGCGAGCAGGTCGGTCACCTGCTCGACGTCGCACGCGGCAGACGCCGCGGACAGGTCGTCGGCCAGTTCGTTGCGGGCCGGTTCGTCGGCGGAACCCAGCGCGAGTTGGCCCAGCAACGCCTCCAGCCACAGGACTCCGGTCTCGCTCGCGGTCAGGGCCCAGTCCGGATCCCCAGTGGTCCCGACGTCCAGCATGCAGTCCTGCAGCAGGTCCGGGGCCGTGACGCCCGCCTCGCGACAGGCCGCCTCGGCCCGGCTGCGGCTGCGCTCAAGCAGGTCGGCGAGGCGGGTGTCGGAGCGTGGGAAGGTCCGGTCGGTGTGCGTGGCCGTGGACTCCCCCGCGGCGTAGGTGAACAGCGACGTGGCGTCGGTGATCCGCCAGACGTCGGCCCAGTCCCCGTACAGCAGGTCGTAGGCGGGCACGACGCCCGGCGGCGCGAGCAACTCCCCCGACGGCAGGGCGACGTCGTCGTCGCGATCGCCGTCGGCGTCTCCCAACAGGCCGGACACGCTCGCCCCGCCGGTCGCACGGTCGGGCCCGAGTTGCACCACGACCGCCAGCGACGGGGTCATCACGACGGTGGTCGCATCGGGCAACTCCACCCGCAGGCCGGCGTCCCGGGTCGCCGACAGGCGGGTCCCGTCGGCGGTGGTGGTGTCGACCGCGTCGGTCGACACACCGTCCAGGAGGATCCCGTCGAGGCCGTACTCCACCACCCGGTCGTCGACGCGGACCGCCAGCGCGGTGTTGCGCGACATCGGGAACGGCGCCTCCACCGGCGCGAAGCGGACCTGGACCTGCAGGTCCTCGGCATCGACCAGCACGAACTCGCCGACCGCCTGGAAGTCCAGCCCGGCCCCGTCGAAGGAGGTCAGGTGCGGGTCGCCGAAGGATCGCCCAGTGGGACCGGACGGGACCTCGGTGGTGCTGCCCGGTTCGTCGTCGCGTTCGCACTGGTCGTCGGGACGGCGGACCTCCACGGTCATGGTGGATTCGGCATCGAGGTCCCCCGTGGGCGCCAACCGCAATCCGGAGGTGCCGGACGGGACCCGCTCGATGCCCGGCGCGAGGTCGGTGCCGTCCGGACACGTGCAGGCACCGACGCACCACGTGCGCGTGGTCTCGCCACCGGTGGCCACCACGTCCTCGCCACGGTCCCAGCGAGCCGTGCCCCAGCCGTGTGCCTCCAACTCGACCAGCACTGGGTCGTCGTCGGTCGGTGCCGACAGGTGCAGGGCCCGTTGCTCCAGCGCCCGGGCGTGGTAGGTCACGACCGACCCGGCGGCCAACGTCCCGCGGTCGGGCACGTGACGGGCACCGGCGATGGCCCCGGCGCCGTCCATCGTCCAGGCATCCCCGTCGGGCCGGCGGGTCGCGGCGCTGGCCAATGCCGACCGCCCGGACTCGTCGGGGAGCAGTCCCATGGCCGTCTCCCACGAACCCTCCTGGCCACGGGCCCGGGACAGGCCCGGGAGGGCGGGGAACAGGTCCGCCCCACGGTTCTCCAGGAACGACCACCACCCGATGGCGTCGTAGCTGGCGCGCGGCAGCCCCCACGCCCCGTCACAGGCCCCGCACAGGTACTGGCCCCACCAGTCCGGCGAGTAGGTCGACGTCCCGCCGAGCCGCTCGCCCACCCACGACGCAAGTCCCTCGATGACCCACCAGGGCAGGGAGTCGTGCTGGTCGGTCGTGTCGGCCCAGATCCACATGGCGCAGTGGAACAGTTCGTGCGCGATCGCCGAACGGCGCGTCGCCTCGGACTTGCCCCGGGCGTTCCACAGCACGATCTGGCAGACCGGGTTGCCGCGCCGGACGTACGGGCGCGTCCATGCCCCGGTCTTGTACGCATCGTCCTCGATCATGAACTCGAAGCTGATGGTGTTGTCGAGCGCAGGCAGCGACTCGCCCGCGCGCCCCTGGAGCTGGCGCCAGTACTGCAGCGCCCAGTCCCGCCATTCATTGCGCTCGGCGTTCGTGACACTCCGGTCCAACCGCGCCGGGGGAAGGCTGCCGTCCGGGGTCGCCCGCGCCGGGGGCGTGGCGAAGTCCTCCTGGGCCGCCGCCACCCGCAGCGGCACGGCCGGGTCGGACTGGCGGGCCAGCACGGGCATGACGTCGACCGCACCGCCCGGGACCGCTGCCGCCGTTGGGGACGGCGACGGGGTGCGGGGTTCCAATCGTCCCGTGACGTCCAGTTGTGGCAGGGCCGACACCACCTCGAGTTGGGCGGGCGTGAGTTCGTCGAGGTGACGCGCCACCAACTCCAGCGCCATGGTCCCGTCGGCTGGTGCCGAGATGTCCTGCGGGAGGGGCGGGGGCGCGTCCGGCAGGGGTCCGAAGGCCACCTGCCACGCCGCGACGGCCTGCTCGACGGTGGACGACCCGTCGTCACCGCCCAGCGCCATGACGGCGCCCCAGGAGGTGTCCAGCCAGTCGACCTCGGAAAGTTCCTCGACCGTCGGCGGCGATGGGGCCGGCTGCACGCCGGGGGGTGTCGGGGTGGGCGACTCCTCGGTCGCCCCCTCGCCGCCGGTGCACCCCGCCACCAGCGCGCCGGCCAGC
>JAGXFT010000035.1 GCA_024637135.1 Nitriliruptorales bacterium
CCGACCTTGCAGTTGTCACGGTAGACGGCAACGGCCTTCAGCCCGAGTTCCCAGCTGAGCTGATGGAGCGCCGCGACGTCGTCGACGCTGGCTTCCTCGGGCATGTTGACCGTCTTGGAGATCGCGCCCGACAGGAACGGCTGCACCGCGCCCATCATCCGGACGTGGCCCTCGTAGTGGATCGTGTTGTCGCCCATCGAGCAGGCGAACACCGACACGTGCGCGGACGCGAGGTGCGGCGCACCGAGGATCGACTTGTTCTCGTCGATGTAGGCGATGATGTCGTCGACCTGCTGGGCGTCGTAGCCCAGGCGGCGCAGCGCCCGCGGGATCGTCTGGTTGACGATCTGCATCGTGCCGCCGCCGACCAGCTTCTTCATCTTCACCAGACCCAGGTCGGGTTCGATCCCGGTGGTGTCGCAGTCCATCATCAGGCCGATCGTGCCGGTCGGGGCCAGCACCGAGGCCTGACTGTTGCGCACGCCGTGCTCTTGGCCGTCGCGCACCGCGTTCTCCCATGCGCGCTGTCCGGCCGAGAGCAGGTCGTCGGGCACGACGTCGTCGTTCTCGATCTGGTAGCTGGCGTCGCGGTGCATGCCGAGCACCCGGAGCATGTGCTCTTCGTTGTCGGCGAAACCCTCGAACGGGCCGAGCCGGGCCGCGGTCTTGGCGCTCGTGGCGTAGGCGTGGCCCGTCATCAGCGATGTGAGCGCGGCGGCCCACGACCGGCCCTCGGGCGAGTCGTAGGCGTGGCCGAGCGCCATCAGCAGCGCGCCGAGGTTGGCGTAACCGATGCCGAGCTGACGGAACTGGCGGCTCGTCTCGCCGATCTCGGGTGTCGGGTAATCGGCGCGCCCGACCAGGATCTCCTGGGCGGTGAAGATCGTCTCGATCGTGTGCATGTAGCCGTCGACGTCGAAGCTGTCGGCGCCGTTGTCGGCATTGAGGTCGAGATACTTCAACAGGTTGATCGACGCCAGGTTGCACGCCGAGTTGTCGAGGTGCATGTACTCCGAGCACGGGTTGGAGCCGTTGATCCGACCCGAGTTCGGGGTCGTGTGCCAGTCGTTGATCGTGGTGTCGTACTGCATGCCCGGGTCGGCGCAGGCCCACGCGGCCTCGGCGAACTGGCGCATGACGTCGCGCGCGGACTTGGTCTCGATGACCTCACCGGTGGTGACGGCCTTCAGCCCGTAGTCCTGGTCCGCCTCCCACGCCTGCATGAACTCGTCGGTGACCCGCACCGAGTTGTTGGCGTTCTGGTACTGCACCGACGCGTAGTCCTCGCCGTCGAGGTCCATGTCGAACCCGGCCTCGCGCAGCACGCGGATCTTGTCCTCCTCGCGGACCTTGGTGGCGATGAACTCCTCGACGTCGGGGTGGTCGACGTCCAGGATCACCATCTTGGCCGCGCGACGGGTCTTGCCGCCCGACTTGATGGTCCCCGCGGACGCGTCCGCACCACGCATGAACGACACCGGGCCGGAGGCCTCGCCGCCGCCCTTGAGGATCTCCTTGGACGACCGAATGGAGCTGAGGTTGATGCCCGCGCCGGACCCGCCCTTGAAGATCGTGCCCTCCTCGACGTACCAGTTGAGGATCGAGCTCATCGTGTCCTCGACCGACAGGATGAAGCAGGCCGAGCACTGCGGCGTCTCGGTGGTGCCGACGTTGAACCACACCGGCGAGTTGAACGCGGCCTTCTGGTGGACCAGCAGGTGCTTGAGTTCGGCGCGGAACACCTCGGCCGACTCGTCGTCGGCGAAGTAGCCCCCGGTGGTCCCCCACCCGGTGATGGTGTCGGCGACCCGGTCGATCATGTGCTTGACCGACCGCTCGCGCTCGGGCGTGCCCAGGGTCCCCCGGAAGTACTTCTGGGCCACGATCGTGGTCGCGTTCATCGACCAGTCGGCCGGGAACTCGACATCGCGCTGCTCGAAGGAGGTGGTGCCGTCGCGCCAGTTGGTGATGACCGCGTCGCGCAGTTCCCACTCGACCTCGTCGTAGGGGTGCACGTCGTCGGTGGTGAAGTGGCGACGGAAGGCCAGCCCGGCCGTCCCGTCGCGCTCCACGACCCGGACCGGGCCGGCGCCATCCGTGGCGGGGGCGCCATCCGTGGCGGGGGCGGTCGTCGGGGTGGTCGTGGTCTCGGTGGCAGCCATCAGGGTGGGTCCTTTGCTGAGGGGGGCGTCGGCGCGGCGGCCGGACGACATCGGGGGCGGGGGCGGATGGACGTCGCTCGTGGACGCCCGTCAATCGCTTCGACGACGCCGGTCGGCGCCGCGGTTCCGGACCACTGCGAGCGGTGGAGCTCCGTCACGGGCGGGCGTGGCAACGTCCCCGGTCACGTGTCGGACGGCGACGGCGCAGACAATCGCGGTCGAGCACGGTGGGGTGTCGCGATCCCGGTGTGTCGGGTGGCGCACCTCGCCCGCAGTGGGCTCGGAGTCGTACGTGGACGGCGATGTCCAGCGAACAACATGACTGTAAGTACAGCCGCGAGCCGGGCACCTGTCAACAGTGAATCCGACCGGGCGGCGGTCCACAACCACAACCCGTGGTGGTTCATCCCCAGCCTCGACCACCACATGTTGTGGTTTGGGTTCGTCATCCCCAGCGTTACCCCCAGCACGTCCACATCCTTGGACCCCCTGTGCACAGGCTCCCCACAGGCCCGGCCGATCGGTCGGCAGCGCGCTGGGTGCACACCTCGGCGCGGCGGCGGACCGCGCGACGCCCACCCTGCGAGGTTGCCCGGCCAACCTCCCCCGTGCCACCACCACCCTGCGCGACCGGCCCCCATGGCGGTCACCGGACCTCGTCATGCCTGACCGCAGACCCCGACGCCAGGGGTCCGACCGGTCCACGAGGGGCCGCATGGCCGGGCCTATGCTGACGGCACCACGGCCCGACCGGGACCGCGACCGTGGTCGTTGCCACTGCCCGGATCCCCGTCCGACCGGACCGCCCCCCATGGCCGACTCCACCGGCACGAACGACGCCGTGCCCGATGACCTCGACGAGCCCGTCGACCCCGCCGACGCCGCCCACGCGGCCGACGCCGACGGCCCCGACACCACCACCGAGGACCCCCCACCGACCGGGTCGGCGTGGTGGGACGTCGTGACGTCGCGGGTGCCGACCTGGTTGGTGGTCGCCGCCGTGTGGGTGCTGGGCCTCGGGATCCTCGTCGGTGCCGCGGTGACCATCCTCAACCTGTTCGCCAGCCTGCTGGTGGTGACGCTGCCACTGGTCATCGCGATCGTGCTGGCCACGCTGTGCGTCCCGCCCCGCAACGCGCTGGTGGCGCGGGGCCTGCCGCGAGCCCTGGCCACGGCGATCGTGGTGTTCGGGGGGATCGCGGCGCTGATCGGGATCTTCGCGCTGATCGCGCCGTCGTTCGTCGAACAGATCCAGGCGCTGGGCCCGACCCTGGTGGAGGGTCGCGAGGCCGCGCTGGAGTGGCTGCGGACCGGTCCCCTGGGCCTGGACGTCAACAACGTCGGCGACCTGGTCGACCGCGCTCGCAGTGCCCTCGGTGGCGGCGCGACCGGTGGGGCCGAGTCGGGCGGGTCGTCCGGCATCGTCGGCAACGTGTTGTCGGGTGTGTCCACGGCGGGACAGTTCCTGGCCGGCCTCGCCCTGATGATCGTGCTGCTGTTCTTCGTCGTGAAGGACGGCGACCTGATGGTCGACTGGTTCCAGGGCCTGCTGCGTGAGAACCACCGCCCCACCGCCCGGGCCCTGGGGTCGCGGGCATGGTCGGCGCTGTCGGGGTACGTCCGTGGCACCGCCACCATCGCACTGGCCGACGCCTTCTTCATCGGGGTCGGGCTGGCGATCATCGGGGTCCCGCTGGTCGTGCCGCTGGCCGTGCTGGTGTTCTTCGGCGCGTTCCTGCCGGTGATCGGTGGGTTCCTCGCCGGGTTGATCGCGGTGCTGGTCGGCCTGGCCGACGGCGGCATCAGCACGGGTGCCTGGACCCTGGGCGTGATCCTGGTCGTCCAACAGGTCGAGGGCAACCTCCTCCAACCCATCATCATGCGCCGGGCGGTGGCACTGCACCCGGTGGTCGTGCTGGTCGCCCTCGGCGCCGGTGCGGCCCAGGCCGGGATCATCGGCGCGTTCCTGTCCGTGCCGATCGCGGCCGTGCTGGCGGCCGTGGGCAACGAGTTGCGGCTGCGAGCCCAGCACGGGCACCTCAGCAGTGCGACCGCCCCGGCGGCCCCGGGACGACCGCTGGGCGGACCCGGTGGGCTGCTGGCCGAACGCGGCGAGTCGCTGCCGGCCCAGGTCGCGCAGGACAACGCCCCCGGCCTGCACCCCCAGCACGAGCACGACGAGGACCCCGAGGAGGGCCCGGACCCCGTGGACGACCGCGGCCTGTAGCGGCGACCGAGACCCCGCCCCGGCCGCCGGCGGCTGGGGCGTTCATGCACTGTTGTTCCCTCAGCCCTGCCACGGCGGCCCACGATCTGGCACGCTGGACGGCGCACCCTCGACGACGAGGCAAGGAGCCCGACATGGTCGACGACCACGAGATCCGGCTCCGACTCCTGACGCTCGAGGACCTCGACTGGGTCCTGGAGGTCAACGAGACCACGTCGTCGGCGATGGCGCCGTCGCTGGGCTTCGACCTCCCGCGGCTGGCCGACGACCTCGACAACGGCCGCTGGGCGTCCGACGACCGGTGGGGCTGGGCGATCCTGTCCGAGGGCCGACCCGTCGGATTCATCCTCCTCACCGACCTGTCAATCGGTGACGCCATCCTCCACATCCGGTTGTCGCCCGAACGCCGTGGCCAGGGCATCGGTCGCAGCGTGCTGCGCAAGGTCGCCGACCACCACTTCGCCGACGACGACGGCCTCGCCCGCATCGCCGGGACCGTGCACGAACGCAACGTCCCGATGCAACGGGCCTTCAACGCGGCCGGGTTCCGGATGGAGGCCCGGTACCGCGACTGGGTCACCGCCGACGACGACCAACCACCCGCCGACCTGTGGTCCTACGCCCTGACCCGCCGCGACTGGGACCAGGGCCGCCACCACGACGCCGACGGCTACGACCTCCACGGCCTGTCCTTCACCGTCGAGGACGTCCTGGACGGGCCGGTCGTGGGCTCGCACGGACTGCGCTTCCGGTTCCTGCAGGAAGGCTGCCGCGTCACGGCCACGTTCGACTCCCACCAGGTCTCGGACGGCGAACTGGCCGGGATCCTGTTCGGCGACGTGGTCGAGTACCGCTACGTGCAGGACTACCTCAAGGTCGAGGACGGCTCGCTGATCACCGGTCGCGGCACGCTGCAGGTCCAGTCCGGCGCCGACGGGCGACTCGTGCTGGTCAACACCTGGACCGACGACGACGGCCGCGGCGGCCGCACCCTGTTGCAACAGGCCGGCGCGATGGCGGTCGCCGTGCACACCGCCGGACCCACCCACGACGACTCGGCCTGACCGGTCCGAGCGCCGTGCGCGGACGGGGTGCCGCGGATCGTCGGGACCCGCGACACCCGGGGACCCTGAGCCGCCGGTCGCCAGGATCAGGTGGATGCCGGGGTGATCCCCCACGACCATGACCGCGCCGACCTGCCAAGGTGGGTTCCGCGACGACGGGAACGCCACGCACCGTGCACGGCGGACCGTCTCGGGCGGGAGGGTCGCATGGACACGCAGGTGACACGGGCAGGGACGGCGGTCGGCGGCGCGACGATGCGCGCCGCGGGCCACGACGTCTACGGCGGCCCGGAGGTGGTGGCGTTGCGCACCGTCGCCCGCCCCGAGGTCGGAACACGCGACGTGCTGGTTGCGGTGCGGGCGGCCGGGGTGAACCCGGCCGACTGCGCCGAGATCGCCGGCGAGCCGTACGTGGTCCGGCTGTCGTCCGGGTTGCGCCGGCCCCGCCACCCGGTCCGGGGCCACGACCTGGCCGGGGTGGTCGTCGCGGTCGGGTCGGACGTGACCGCGTACCGACCGGGCGACGAGGTGTTCGGCGCGGGCCGCACCGGGACCTTCGCGGAGTACGCGGTGGCCCGCGAGGACACGCTGGCAGCGGTCCCGGCCGGGACCAGCCTGGTCGAGGCAGCCGCGGTGCCGATGGCCGGACTGGTCGCCCTGCAGGCGCTGCGGGACCGTGCACCCGTCCACCCCGGCCAGCGCGTGCTGGTCACCGGTGCCGGCGGCGGGATCGGGACCTTCGCGGTCCAGATCGCGGCCGCCAGCGGCGCCGAGGTGACGGGCGTGTGCAGCGCCGGCAAGGCCGACCTGGTGCGCTCGCTGGGTGCCCACCACGTCATCGACCACGCCACGCACGACTTCACCGCCGGCAACGACCGCTGGGACGTCATCCTCGACAACGTGTCGGACCAGCCGTTGTCGCGGGTCCGACGTGCACTGGACCCCGACGGGACGCTGGTCCCCAACGGCGGCCAGTTCCACCACCGCTTCACCGCCAGCCTCGGACAGGTCGTCCGGGCCACGGTCTCCTCCCCGTTCCTGCGCCAGGACCTGCGGCCATTCCTGTCCACGCCCAACGCGGCCGACCTGGCCACGCTGGCGGACCTGCTGCGGGACGGGGTGATCCGGCCCGTGGTCGACCGGACGCTGCCGTTGTCGGCCGCCCGCGACGCCATCGCCCACGTCGCCGCGGGCCACGCCACCGGCAAGGTCGTCCTGACCACCTGACCGGTCGTTGCCGACCCCTGCCCGGTGTCGCGCCGCTGTCCACCGTGTTCATGGTCTCGCAATGGCCATCGGGGCGTCGAGCCGAGACACTGGGACGTGGTCGACAGCCCGGGTCGGGGGGCCTGGCTGTCGGCCGTCCCGACGGCAAGGACGACCCGTGCCCACCCGACCGACCCGACTGACCGCCACGACGGTGCTGGTCGCCAGCCTCGCGCTGGCCGGTTGTGCCTCCGCGGGCTCGTCGTCCGACGCGGCCGATCCGGTCGCCGCCGCCGATGGCGCTGATGCTGCCGACGACGACGCGGGCGCGACCGCCGACGACGCCCCCGACCAGGTGCCCGACACGGCGCTTGCCGTCGCCGACCTCGAGGACTTCGGGGCGCCGCCGCCGCTGGAGAACCTCGACGGCTGGCTGAACAACCCCGACGACATCGCGACCCTGGACGACACCCGGGGCAGGGTCACGGTCGTCTGGTTCTGGACCTTCGGCTGCTTCAACTGCAAGAACACGCTGCCGAACCTGCAGGAACTGCGC
>JAGXFT010000036.1 GCA_024637135.1 Nitriliruptorales bacterium
ACTCCACCCGGCTCTCGGAGGCACTGACGAAACCGATCCGGACCCGCATGCGAACATCTGACCGTCCCAGCGCCCCCTCCAGCCGCTCGACGACGCCCGCCACGTGCTCTCGCAACTCGTCCATGTCGCACGACAGCGAGGCGGTCACCGTGGAGTCGAGTGTCGGGGGGTCCGCGGACACGAGGCGCGCGCTACAGCTGCGCACGCTCAGGAACTGGCCGAGATCAGCCTCGACCACCTTCGACACGGCCCGGCCATCGACCTCGGTGCGGTGCCTTCCCTCCCCCGACGGCAGCCTCAACTCGGACACGGCGCGTTGCCGGTGGGCGGGCAGGAGGTGCCGGACGGAATAGACCGCGGCCAGGAACGCGACGACCACCGCGACGGCGATGACGGCGGCTTCGGGCCAGGCCTCGAGCTGTTGCAGCGCGGTCTCGGCGATGCCGGTCAGGTCCGGAGGCTCGAGGAGATCGAGGACGATCGCCAGGATGGCGGCGCCGGCGGCGACCAGCGCGAGCCCGACCAGGGTCACGAGCACGCGGTCGACGACCTCGAGGAGCGTGGTCCGGCGACGCTTCATCGGACTCGCCCTCCGCCTGAGGCCACGTCCACCTTCACCTTCGGCGACTTCCGCTCCACGAGCGAGTCGAGTTCCTCGCCCAGCCGGTCGCGGAGGCGGCGGCGCAGCGACCCTTCGTCGCTGCGTTCGACCTTCTGCACCGTGACCTTCGCCCGCCGCCGGATACGGACCTTGGCGTCGTTGACGTCCGCGTCCGACTCGGCGGTACCGGCAAGGCGCCGTTCGAGCCCTCGACGATCCAGGGTGAAGATCACCCGTTCGCCCCCGCGGTGGAGCAGCGAGCGTGGCCGGCGCGGCGTGAACTCCATCGCCAGCACGGCCAGGCCGAGGAGGACGAGGCCGACCGCCACAGCGATCGCCAAGGCGGAGGTCGGGTCGAAGTCCGCGACGGTCTGCACCACCTCGTCGAGGTCGACCAACTGCTCCGGCCGATCCATGGCAACCAACGCCGTCTGGATGGCGACGAGGAAGGCAACCGCGGTCACCGCGACCCAGAACAGCAGGGCGACGAGACGCTCGAGCACGCGGAGCAGCATGGTTCACCCCTTGCTGTCGGAGTGGTCGGAGGCCTCGCCGCGCCCGGCGACGTCGGGGACCTCGGGGCCGTCGGGCACCCCGGCAACGACATCGACCACGTCGATGTCGACCCGCGATGGACGCCACCGCGGAGCGAGTCGCTCGCGGACGGCCGCGTCCACGTCCGCAGCGATCTCCGGGATCGGCCGGCCGTAGGCGACGACCAGGCGCAGCCGGACCCTGGTGGGATCCTCGCTCCCGATCCGCACGCCCTCGACCCGTTCGCCGTCCGCGTAGGTGGCGAACTCGCCGACGGCACCACCATCCAGGCGTATCACGCCCGAGGTGAAACTCGCCGCAGCGGCGACGGCGCGCGCGAGGTCGGCCCGGCGCAACCCGGTGGCGTCACTCGACACGGCTGTCGTCACCCTCCTGTTCCTCGCCCGGGAACGCCAAGTCCGTGACGGCGATGTTGACCTCCACGACCTCCAGGCCGGTCAGCTTCTCGATGCGGTCGATCACGTTGTCGCGTACCGACGAGGCGACCTCGGTGATGGTCGCGGGGTACTGCACGGTGATGGTGAGGTCGACGGCGGCCTGCCGGGTGCCGACTTCGACGCCCACACCGGAGGTCGTGTGCTCATCTCCACGAATGCGTCCGACGACCTCGGCAACGGCCCCGCTGACGGTGCCGCCCATGGAAGCGACACCGCTGACCTCACGCGTGGCGATGCCGGCGATCTTCGCCACGACACCGTCGTCGATGGTGGTGGTCCCGCGGTCATCGGACCGCTTGGTGACTTCCTTGTCCCGGCTGCCCCCCGAGGAGTCTTTCGAGGAGGTCGACTGCGTGCTCGGCGACTGGCTCATGTGGCTTCCTTGGTTGACGGTTGGGGGCCCGAAGGCCCTCGGTGCGAGATATCAGTCGTGCTGGTGACCCATGTACTCGGCCAGATCCAAACGGCCGGTCACGACGGCAGCGATCACGGCACCGATCGCGGCCAGCACGGCCACGAGCAGGGCCGACAGGAAGCCGGCGAACACCCAGATCGAACCGAGGACGAGGCCGACGATCGTGCCGAAGCGGATGGTGGACATGGATGCCTCGATCTTGGCCGGGGACGCAGGGCCTGATTCACCTGCAGCCCGTGGTCACGTCATCTGTTCATGCCACCAGACTATGCGGTTTGGACGCCCGACCCATGGCCGATGGGGCGGTCATTCCAGATGGCGCCGTTCCCTTCCCCTTCGACCGAGGCGCCGACGGAGCCCGCGGAGGAACCGCCGACTCGGTCGCTGCCGCACCGTCACGGATCGACCAGCCGGCGACCTGGTGCTCTCACCCGCGTCGCTGCGCGCATCCGCGAGCAGCAGGTCACGCGCCACAGTGAGGGAACGGAAGGTGTCGGGGTCGCCCCCGAGATCAGGATGGTGCTGCCGCGCCAGGCGCAGATAGGCGGCGGCGACCTCGGATTCCTCGACGGGGTCCTGCAGGCCGAGCAGGCGCAACGCTTCACGCCGTTGGCCGATCGGGAGGGTCGGCATGGCGCTCGGCTCCTTCCCGTGGCGTCGGAGTGAACCAGTCGGGTTGGTCCGTGGTCTGCCTCTCCGACCGAGTGTCGGGCCCACATCCAGGAGGACGACGACGGTCGGCGGCGGTGACGAACGAAGGGCCGACCCCTCTGGGTCGGCCTTCGTGAAGCGGAGGGACAGGGATTCGAACCCTCGAGACCGTTGAAGGTCTACTCGATTTCGAGTCGAGCGCACTCGGCCGGACTATGCGATCCCTCCTGACACGGTCCGAGAGGATACCGCAGGACGCTCCAGTCGCCGATGCCCCGGTGGGCTTCGGCTGGGGGTTGCACATATCCATGGGGGGCTGACCAAGGTCAGGTCCACGAACACGAGCTCCCAAGGTCGTCGTCCTCGAGACGGCGCATCGAACTCCACGGCACTTCAGGCAGTGCGCAGCATCTCGGCCATCTCGAAGGCCACCTCGAGGGCCTGTTCGGAGTTCAGGCGCGGATCGCAGGCCGTCTCGTAGACCTGGACGTCGCCGACCTCACCGACCTGATGTCGATCTCGGAGGACCTCGCGATCCTCAACGTCGAGCGCTTCCGCGCCTTCAAGGACGCCCCGACCCATCCGGCCATGTTCATGTTCGCCGGGGACACGTACCGCGGACTCTATGCGGCGACGATGGACGACGGTTCCATCGACCGCGCCCAGGAGTCGGTGCGCATCCTGTCCGGCCTGTACGGGACCCTGCGACCACTGGACGCCATCCGGCCGTACAGGCTCGAGATGGGGACCAAGCTGGAGACCCCGCGCGGCGACACGCTCTATGACTTCTGGGGGACCAGGATCGGCGAGTCGCTGCGTGACGAACTCGACGAGGGCGAGGTCATCGTCAACTGCGCCTCGAAGGAGTACGTGACGGTGCTGCAGGCGGAGCGGCTCGGCCTGCCGCTGGTCGACGTGCGCTTCGAGAACCTGCGCAACGACAACTGGCGCGTGTTCGGGATGCTGGCCAAGGTCGCTCGTGGAGCCATGGCCCGCTGGATCGCGGACCACGACCCGGCCGGCGTCGAAGACCTCTGGGAGTTCGACTCCCTGGGCTACGAGGTCCAGCCCGAACGCTGCGACGACCGCCACCTGGTGTTCCGCAGCCGGGACTGACCGAACCTGACATTCAGCCGGGGACGAGCAGTCTGCTCGTCCCCGGGTTTCGTGGGTCTTCCCCACTGAGGTGGGTCAGGCTGCGTTGGTGAGGGTGTAGGACCTGATCCTCGGGGTGGTGGGCAGGCTACGAGGCTGGCCGGCGTGGAGCATGATCCGAGCCTGGTAGTTGGCGGGGTTGCGGAACCCGCGTGCGGCGGATGTCTTTGATCTTGACGTTGGCGGACTCGGTTGCGGCGTTGGTCACGCCGGTGTCGAAGAATGCCAGGACCTGGTCTTGCCAGGTGTCGATGGTGGTGGCCAGGCGGGTCAACTCGGGCACGTCGACGTCGGCGACCCACCAGTAGAAGTCGATGAGCCGCCGGTGGGCGGTGTCACGATCGGCAGCGGCATAGACGTGGCGGAGCAGGTCGACGGCGACCCAGGCAGCGCCGACCTCGTCGTTGGTGTCGGCGGCACGGACCCGGTCAAACACCTTGCGCCGGGTGGCGTCGTCGAGGCGTTCCTGGCCGACGCGCAGCACCCGCCGGAGCCGAAACAGCGGATCGTGTTTGCGTCCGCGGTGGCCGTGGATCTGTTGTTGGCGGCGTCTGCGGACTTCGTCCATCGCTTGGAGGGCGAGCCGGATCAAGTGGAACACATCAGCCACGACCGTGGCGCCATCGACGGTGTCGGCGGCGGACTTGAACCCCGAGAACAGGTCGCACGCGATCACTTCGGCGTCGGGGGCGTGATCGGTCAACAGACGCACGGCACCGGCCTGGTCGCGGCCACGCGCAACCGGCGACGACCAGCGACGTGTCCAAGCACACCAGCGCGGTCAGGAACTCCCGCCGACGGGTGGTCAGCCGCCCGGTAGTCATCACCGTCTCGTCGATCCCAACCCGGGGGTCGGCGCCAGCGCCGGGACCAGGTGGGCAGCCGCGCGCACGGCCCGCATCACGGTGTTCCAGCCCACCCCGAACAGCAAGCGAATCCGTTCGATCGGGACGTTGTCGGCCGACATCGCCACCGCCGCCCGCACAGCTGCACGTGACCACACCGCCCCAGACGCGATCGACGGGGTGCGCTCGACGAAGGTCCCACACCCGCCTTCGCACGCCAGCAGACGCTTGTGCCACCACACCCGGCACGCCCGCCCAGCCACGGGCAGATGGCGGACGGTGTGCCACCGCCAGTCATGGATCGGATGACGTTCGATCACCCCGCACGTCGGGCAGGCCTGCACGTCACGCGGCAGCGCGACAGTGGCGTGCAACTCGTCGGCGTCGTCGACGTGGGCGTCGATCAGGTCGAACTCGGGCAGGGCGAGCAGCAACTCGCTCCAGGACTGGGCACAGGTAGGGTCAGACATGCGTACGGCCTCGTTAGCTCTCGGTTTGGACACCTCGAGCATCGAGGCCGTACGCCTCTTCAGCAACCATCCGCGACCGCGTCACCCACTACCGAGGGGAAGACCCCACATGCCAACCCCGACCGACCACCTCCACGACATCGTGGTGTCGCCGTCGATCCTGGCCGCGGACTTCGCCCGGCTGGGCGACGAGGTCGCCAGTGTCGCCGACCACGTCGAGTGGATCCACGTCGACGTCATGGACGGCCACTACGTCCCCAACATCACCCTGGGCAACCCCGTCGTCACGAGCCTGCGGGCCGCGACCGACCGCGTGCTGGACATGCACCTGATGATCACCGACCCACGGACATACGCGCCGCAGTTCGTGGACCTCGGGGCCGAGTCCATCACCTTCCACCCGGAGGTGGAGGACGACCCGCTCGGGCTGGTCGAGGACCTGCGGAACATGGGGGCGAAGGTCGGCGTGGCGGTCAAGCCCGACCACCCCCTGGCGACCGTGGCCGAGTTGTTGCCGCACGTCGACATGCTGTTGCTGATGACGGTCGAACCGGGCTTCGGCGGCCAGTCGTTCCGCGACGACGTGGTCCCCAAGATCGTCGAGGCCGCGTCCTGGCGGTCCGACCACGACGCCACCTTCCGCATCGAGGTCGACGGCGGCATCGACCCGGACACCGCGGCCGTCGTGGCCGCGGCCGGGGCCGACACGCTGGTCGCCGGCTCGGCCGTCTTCGGCCACGACGACCGCGGCCGGGCGGCGGCCACCATCCGCGCCCGAGCCACCGGCGCCCGCTGACCGTCGCCGGACAGTGGCAACCTGGCGAGGCGGCCTGGCCGGGCCGTCCACAGCCGGCCGGGCCCAGGTCGACCAGTCCGAGGAGCGGGGTTGGGGTGCTGGTCGGCAGGAGCGACGCCATGTCCACCACGCACACCGACGAGCCCGTTCGCGGCCCGTGGACCTGTGAATGAGTGATTGAGTGAGTGCTCACTCAGTGGGGTGTCGCCGACCATGACTCCACGCGCCCCTGCCCTCGCTCCCGACGATCGTCGCGCGGCGCTCGTCGACGTCGCCACGGCCACGATCCTGTCCGACGGCGAGGTCCCCAGCACCACGCGGCTGGCGGCGGCCGCGGGCATCGCCGAGGGGACCATCTATCGCGCGTTCCCCTCGAAGGAGGCCCTGCTCGACGCCGTCGTGGACCAGGCGTTCTGCCCGGTACCGGTGCTGGTGGCCCTGGACGAGATCGACGCCACGCTGGACCTCGAGCCCCGCCTGGTCGCCGCCGTGGACGTGCTGCAGCGACGCGTGAAGGAGTTCATGGCCCTGTTGATGACGATGCGGATGCGTGGTCGTCCGGGCATCAGTCGGGACCACGCCGTGTGTGTGCAGGCCGGTCGCCACCGCCCGCTCGCGCCCGACGCGGTGGACGACACGTGCGACCCGCCCGGCCGGTTCGGCCGCGGCGTTGCCGACACCGCCATCGACGACGCGGTGACGGCGCTGGTGGCACCAGACGCCGACGACCTGCGGATCGAACCGGCCGAGTTGACCCGCCTCGCACGCCTGTTGACGCTGGGGGGCAGCCACCCCGGTCTCTCGCCCGGCGACCCCCTCACCCCCACCGAGGTCGTGGCCGTGC
This sequence comes from Nitriliruptorales bacterium, assembly GCA_024637135.1. GTDB lineage: Bacteria > Actinomycetota > Nitriliruptoria > Nitriliruptorales > Nitriliruptoraceae > Salsipaludibacter. Next base: position 6,770 of record JAGXFT010000036.1, read on the forward strand.
TGCTGCACGGCGTGGTCCGGCTCAACGACGGCGTCGGTGGAGGGAACGCCTGATGCTGGACCTCCTCCGCGCGTTCCTGCGACCGTCGCGGCGCGCCATCACCGCCATCGTCGCGCTCCAACTGGTGGCCACGATCGCCTCGCTGTACCTGCCGACGCTCAACGCCGACATCATCGACCGCGGGATCGCGACCGGCGACACCGGGCTGATCATGCGGCTGGGCGTGGTCATGCTGGGCATCAGCCTGGTCCAGGTCGTCGCCGCGGTCTCCTCGGTCCGGCTCGCCGCGCGCGTGTCGATGGGGATGGGGCGTGACCTCCGGGGGGCCCTGTTCCACCGCGTGGCGGACCTGTCCGCACGTGAGGTCACGATGTTCGGGGCACCGACCCTGATCTCGCGGTCCACCAATGATGTGACCCAGGTGCAGACGGTCGTGTTCATGGCGTTCGCCATGCTGGTCGCCGCCCCGATCACGATGGTCGGCGGGATCATCATGGCCCTGCGCCAGGACGTCAGCCTGTCGTGGCTGGTGGCCGTGGCGGTCCCGGTACTGGCGCTGTCGCTGGGCCTGGTCATCCGCCAGATGGTGCCGCAGTTCCGGATCATGCAGACCTCGCTGGACGCGGTGAACCGGATCCTGCGCGAACAGATCACCGGCCTGCGGGTCGTGCGCGCGTTCGTGCGCGAGGACCACGAACAGGCCCGGTTCGGGAGCGCCAACGGCCAGTTCACCGCCGCCGGGCTGGCGGTCGGGCGGCTGATGTCGCTGATGTTCCCGATCGTGATGCTGGTCCTGAACGTGTCGACGGTGGCGGTGCTGTGGTTCGGGGCCCGCGAGGTGGCCGCCGGCGGCATCGAGATCGGGGGGCTGACGGCCTTCATCGCCTACCTGTTGCAGATCCTGATGTCGGTGATGATGGCCACGTTCATGGCGACGATGATCCCGCGCGCGGCGGTGTCGTCGGACCGCATCCGCGAGGTGCTGGACACCGAGACGTCGGTGCACCTGCTGGCGACACCGGTTCGCGACCTCGAATCGCCCGCAGCCGTGACCTTCGACGCAGCCGGGTTCACCTACCCGGGCGCCGACCGGCCGGTGCTGTCCGACATCACCTTCACCGCCCGACCGGGCGCCACGACCGCGATCATCGGGTCGACCGGGGCCGGCAAGACCACCCTGGTCAGCATGGTGCCGCGACTGTTCGACGCCACCGACGGTCAGATCTTGGTCGGTGGCGTGGACGTGCGCCATGCCGACCCCGACACGTTGTGGTCGCGGATCGGGCTGGTGCCCCAACGTCCCTACCTGTTCACCGGCACGGTCGCGTCCAACCTCCGCTACGGCGATCCGCACGCCAGCGACGACGCCCTGTGGGCGGCGTTGGAGGTGGCCCAGGCCGCCGACTTCGTGCGCGCCATGCCGGAGGTGCTGGACGCCCCGATCTCGCAGGGCGGCATCAACGTGTCCGGCGGCCAGCGCCAGCGCCTGGCGATCGCCCGGGCCCTGGTCCGACGTCCCGAGGTGCTGGTGTTCGACGACTCGTTCTCCGCACTGGACGTGGCGACCGACGCACGCCTGCGGGGGGCGTTGCGCGCCGTCACCAGCGACGTCGCGATCATCGTGGTCGCGCAGCGGGTGTCGACGGTGATCGACGCCGACCTGATCGTGGTGCTCGAGGACGGCCGGGTCGTCGGCCACGGTGACCACGACCACCTGGTCGCGACCTGCACCACCTACCAGGAGATCGTCGCCTCGCAGCGGTCGGCGGACGCACCGGTGGGTGGCTGATGGCCGAGGGCGTGCGCAGCGAGGAGGAGAAGGCGGCCGAGGCCCGGCGTGGTCCGCGATCGTCGGGGCCGACGCGCGGACCGATGTCGTTGGGGCGACCGGGCGAGACCTCGATGGACTTCGGCCCGTCGGCCCGACGCGTGCTGCAACGGCTGCGCCCGTACCGGCTCCGGGTCGCGCTGGTGGTCGCGTTGGGCATCGTCAGCGTGGCGCTGTCGGCGGTCGGGCCCCGCGTGCTGGGCCGGGCCACCGACCTGGTGTTCGCCGGCGCGATCGGCCAGGACATGCCGGCCGGGGCCACCCGCGACCAGGTCATCGCCTCCGCCCGCGACGCCGGCAACGACCGCTTCGCCGACCTGCTCGGTGGCATCGCCTTCACGCCCGGCCAGGGGATCGACTTCGCCGCGATCGGACGCGTCCTGTTGCTGGTGCTGGCGATCTACGTGGTGGCGTCGGCGTTGCATGGCCTCCAGGGCTGGATCCTCGCCCGGGTCATCCAGGACACGATGTACCGGTTGCGCCAGGAGGTGGAGGAGAAGCTCCACCGGCTCCCCCTGGCGCACGTGGACGGCCAGCCCCGAGGCGAACTCCTGAGTCGCGTCACCAACGACCTCGACAACGTCGGGCAGTCCCTGCAACAGACCTTCTCGCAGTTGCTGACCTCGCTGATGACCGTGCTGTTCGTGCTGGGCATGATGTTCTGGATCTCGTGGGTGCTGGCCCTGGCCGCCCTGGTGGCGGTCCCGCTGTCGATCCTGGTGACGCGGGCGATCGCCGGCCGCAGCCAGGCGTTGCTCGTCCAGCAGTGGCGCAGCACCGGCCAACTCAACGCCATCGTCGAGGAGGCCTACACCGCCCACAGCCTGGTGAAGGTGTTCGGTCGCCAACAGGAGGTCCGCGACACCTTCGAGGCCACCAACGGCGAGCTCTACGACGCCTCCTACGGGGCCCAGTTCATCAGCGGCATCATCATGCCGTCGATGATGTTCATCGGGAACCTCAGCTACGTGGCGGTCGCGGTGATCGGCGGGCTGCGGGTGGCGTCCGGACAGGTCTCGTTGGGCGAGGTGCAGGCGTTCATCCAGTACTCGCGCCAGTTCACCCAGCCGTTGACCCAGGTCGCCTCCATGGCCAACGTGCTCCAGTCCGGCGTGGCGTCGGCCGAGCGCGTCTTCGAGGTGCTCGACGCGCCCGAACAGGACCCCGACACGGCGACGCCGGTCGTGATCGAGGACCCCAGCGGGGAGGTGGTGTTCGACGACGTGTCGTTCGCCTACCGGGCCGAAGAGCCGCTGCTCGAGCAGGTGAACCTGGAGGTTCGGCCGGGCCAGATGGTCGCGATCGTGGGCGAGACCGGGGCGGGCAAGACGACCCTGGTCAACCTGGTCATGCGGTTCTACGAACTGGACGCGGGACGGATCACCCTGGACGGGGTCGACATCACCGACATGACCCGTGACGGCCTGCGGTCGCGCATCGGGATGGTGCTGCAGGACGCGTGGCTGTTCGAGGGCACGATCCGGGACAACATCGCCTACGGACGGCCTGATGCGTCCGACGACGACATCCGCGCCGCGGCCCGCGCCGCCCGGGTGGACCACTTCGTGCACAACCTCCCCGACGGCTACGACACCGTGCTGGCCGACGAGGCCAGCAACATCAGCGTGGGGGAGCGGCAGCTGATCACGATCGCACGCGCGTTCCTGTCCGAGCCGTCGTTGCTGATCCTGGACGAGGCGACGTCGTCGGTGGACACGCGCACCGAGTTGCTGGTCCAGCAGGCCATGGCGGACCTACGCTCGGACCGGACCAGCTTCGTCATCGCCCACCGGTTGTCCACGATCCGCGAGGCCGACCTGATCCTGGTGATGGCGCATGGCCGCATCGTCGAACAGGGCACCCACGCCGAACTGCTGGCCGCCGAGGGGGCCTACGCGGACCTGTACGCGGCCCAGTTCTCCGGTGCCGCCCACCTGCCCGACGTCGTCGCCGTAGCCGGCGCCCCCGGCGCGGGGCCACCGCCGCGACCGGGCGCCTGACCGTCCAGGGACGAGCCCGCCGGCGCGGTCGCGCTGGCACCCGCGCCGCACCCGGCAGGTGAGCGATGGTCTACCATCGTGGGCGACGTCTTCGGGGCAGGTGCAACTCCTGACCGGCGGTGACAGCCCGCGAGCCGAGGCCGTCGTGGCGAGCCCAACTCGTCGCGGCATGCAGGCCGACGCAGACTCCGGTGGAACTCCGGGGCCGACGGTGAGAGTCCGGATGGGAGAAGACGTGTCGTGGCGGCGCCTGGCGCCGCGACGAACGGTCGACCGACCGTGCGCGCCCGGCCATGCGTCGGGTGCTGCCCGGTCCGGCGCGGCCCTTCTCCCGTTGCCGTCGGCGTCACGTGTGACCCCGACGACCGGACCACCCGTGACCATCTCTTCCGAGCGCAGCGAGGAACTCCAACCTGCCCGGAGGGCAGGCGCCGACGCGCGCTGGATGCGTCGTGCCCTGGCCGTGGCCGAGTCCGCCCGCGGGACTACTCGACCGAACCCGTTCGTGGGTGCCGTGGTGGTGGCCGACGACGTGGAGGTGGCCCACGGTGCCACCGGGCCTGCTGGCACGGCCCATGCCGAGGTTCGCGCGCTCGACGCCGCGGGCGACGCCGCCGTCGGCGCGACGTTGTACGTCACGCTGGAACCCTGCGCCCACGTGGGCCGCACCCCGCCGTGCACCCAGGCGGTGCTGCACGCCGGGATCGACCGGGTGGTCGTGGGCCTGGTCGACCCCAACCCACTGGCAGCGGGGGGCGCCGCGACCCTGCGCGAGGCCGGTGTGGAGGTGGTGACCGGGGTCCTGGCCGACCGGGTCGCCGACCAGCAGGAGGTGTTCGTGACGGCGACCCGCACGGGCCGCCCCCACCTCACCCTGAAGGTCGCCCAGACTGTCGACGGCACGACCCGCCCGGACCGGGTCGGGCGACGCTGGATCACCGGTCCGGCGGCGCGCAGCCGCGTCCACGACCTGCGGGCCGAGGCGGACGCCGTGCTGGTGGGCTCCGGGACGGTGCTGGCCGACGATCCGGCGTTGACGGTGCGTGACGCGCCCCCCGGCCCACGCCCGCCGCGGGGTGTGGTCCTCGACCGGCGTGGCCGGACCCCGCTGGATGCCCAGGTCGTCCGCCCCGGCACCATCGTGGTGACCGGTCCGACGGCCCCGGTCGCGTGGCGTGAGTCGCTGTCGGGCCGCGGCGTCGAGGTGGTGGTGGCGGACGACCTGGTCGACGGCCTGCAGGCGCTGGTGGACCACGACGTCACGGCCGTCCTCGCCGAGCCCGGCACCACGCTTGGCCGCGCCCTCCTCGCCGCCGACCTGGTCGACCGACTGCTGCTCCACGTGGCCGACACCACCGTCGTCGACGACCGACCCTGGACGCCGGCGCTCCCGGTCGGCGACCTGGTGCCGGTGGCACGTCGTCACCTGGGCAGCGACGTCGAGTGGGAATGGCGACCGGCCACGCGCGTTGCCGACACCGGCGACATGACCGGTCACCCGACCGGCGACGTCCCGATCCGTTCGAATCACGGCTGACCCGGAGAGGTTCCCATGTTCACCGGCATCATCGAAGAGGTCGGCATCGTGCGTGCGATCGAGGTCGGCGACGGCCACGCCCGCCTGGCCATCGCCGCGACAGTCGTGCTGGACGAGGCCATCCTGGGGGACTCGATCGCGGTGGACGGCTGTTGCCTGACCGTGGCCGACCAGGGTGACGGGACCTTCACCGCCGACCTGATGGCCGAGACCCTGCGCGCGACCGCCCTGGGCGACCTGGCCGTCGGGGACGGCGTCAACCTGGAACGGGCGATGGCCGCGGACGGCCGCTTCGGCGGCCACGTCGTGCAGGGCCACGTCGACGGGGTGGGTGAGGTCGTGGCGCGCGACGACGAACCGGGCACGACGTGGCTGTCGGTCCGTGCGCCGGCGACCATCGCGCCCGCGTTGGTCGCGAAGGGTTCGATCACGCTCCAGGGTGCCAGCCTGACCGTGGTGGACGTCATCGACCACGGTGACGGTCGGGCCACCTTCCGGGTCGGCCTGATCCCGCACACGTTGGCCCACACGACCTTCGACTCGCTGCAGGTCGGCGACCGCGTCAACCTCGAGGCCGACGTCGTCGCGAAGTACGTGCAGCGCCTCGTCGACCACGATCGACTCGCGACCGCGCGCCCGCCCCACGACCCGGATTCGACGCCGACGAACACCCTCGGCGAGCACGACCACCTCCCGGCCGGCCGCGTGGCCGAGCCCACTGCCTCCCCCCAGCCTCCCCGCGATCGGACCTCCGCATGAACCTCGCACCCATCCCCGACGCCATCGAGGTCGTCCGCGACGGCGGCATGGTGCTGGTCGTCGACGACGAGGATCGCGAGAACGAGGGCGACTTCATCATGGCGGCCGATGCCGCCACCCCGGAGGCACTCGCCTTCATCATCCGGCACTCGTCCGGCGTCATCTGCGCGCCCCTGCTGGCGGCCGACCTCGACCGGCTGTCGTTGCCGATGATGGTGACCGTCAACGAGGACCCGCGCCAGACCGCCTACACCATCTCGGTCGACGCCACCGACGGCACCACGACCGGCATCAGTGCGGCCGACCGGGCGACCACGATCGCCCGACTGGCCGACCCGGACTCGACCCCCGAGGAGTTCCACCGGCCCGGACACGTGTTCCCGCTGCGCTACACCGACGGTGGCGTCCTGCGCCGACCCGGTCACACCGAGGCCGCCGTCGACCTCGCCCGGCTGGCGGGTCGGCGACCGTCCGGGCTGTTGGTCGAGGTGGTCAACGACGACGGCTCGATGGCGCGCCTTCCCGACCTGCTCGCGTTCGGTGAGGAGCAGGGCCTGTTGGTGATCTCGATCGCCGACCTGGTCGCGTACCGGCGTCGCCACGAGCGCCTGGTGGAGCGGGTCGTCGAGGTGCCGATGCCGACGACCTACGGCGACTGGCGCATGATCGGGTATCGCAACGTCCTGGACGGCACCGAGCACGTGGCCGCCGTGCACGGGGACCTCGATCCGACCGCGCCGGTGCTGGTCCGGATGCACTCGGAGTGCCTGACCGGGGACGTGTTCCGCTCCCGGCGGTGTGACTGCGGTGCGCAACTGGACGTCGCCATGGAGCGCATCCAGGCCGAGGGATCCGGGGCGATCGTGTACCTGCGGGGCCACGAGGGCCGTGGCATCGGGCTGCTCAACAAGTTGCACGCCTACCAGTTGCAGGACCAGGGCGCCGACACCGTGGATGCCAACCTGCAGCTCGGGTTGCCTGCAGACGCCCGCGACTACGGCGTCGGGGCGTCGATCCTGGCCGACCTCGGGCTGCGCGAGTTGCGGCTGCTGACCAACAACCCCGCCAAGCGGGCCGGGTTGGAGGGCTTCGGGTTGGAGATCGTCGAACGCGTGCCGGTCGAGATCGAGCCGACCGAGGGAAATGCCCACTACCTCGCGACCAAGCGCGATCGCATGGGGCACCACCTGACGGGGCACGGGGTCGTGTCCGGCGGGGTGGGGGACCGGTCCGGGACCGACCCGGTCCCCGCGGCCGTGGGGGAAACGTCCGGCGACGGGGGCGGCGCGGGGACCGAGCACGACGGCCTGGCCATGGCCCCGCGCGTCCATTACCTCCGCGACGACCTGCGCGAGCACCTGCCCGCCGAGGTCCGCGACCAACTCGCGGCCGCCCGCAACGACGAGGACGACGCGCCCCCGCCCAACCCGGGGTCTGGGCACCTCCACGCCCACAAGGAATCCGCATGAGCACGCGCGCACCCGATTCGCTGGACTACCTGGACGCGGCCGGCCTGCACGTCCCGATCGTCGCCAGCCGCTTCAACGCCGAGGTCGTGGACGTCCTGGTCGAGGGGGCCCGGGGGTTCCTGCGCGCCCGTGGCATCGCCGAGGACGACTGCCCGGTCGTGCGCGTGCCGGGAGCGTTCGAACTGCCGGTGGTGGTGGCGCGCCTGGCCGCACGTGACGACGTGGACGGCGTGGTGGCGCTGGGCGCCGTCGTCCGGGGCGGGACGCCGCACTTCGACTACGTCTGCCAGGCGGCCACGATCGGGCTGGAAGCCGCGGCCCGCGACCACGACACGCCGGTCGGGTTCGGCCTGTTGACCACCGACACGTGGGAACAGGCCACGGCCCGGGCCGGTGGCGAGCACGGCAACAATGGCCGCGAGGCCGCCGCTGCACTCCTCGAGACCATCCACGTCCTCCGCACCGCCTGATCGTCGCGCGTCCCGGGCCGAGCCCCCCGGATCCCGGCCCGGGACGTGCCGAGGTCACCCCAGTTGGCCGCGGACCTCGCCACCGCCGTGGTCGATGGTGTGCACGTTGGCGTAGACGTTGCCCGCCTCGATTGCGTCGACCAGGGCATCGAGGTCGGCTCCGGCCAGCGAACCGGTGAGGTCGTCGGCGGTGATGGTCCCGGTCGCGAGCGGCCCCCGCACCCGACCATCGATCAGTTGCGGTGGTGGGGCATCGGGGTACAGCCACACGACGATGCCGCCGTTGGTGCCGGCCGGCGCGAGGTGGAGATGGGCCATGAGCACGTCGTCGATGTTTGCCACGAGCAGGCGATAGCGCATGCTGTCGCCGTCGGGCGACACCCGCAGCAGGAGCTGGCCCTGGGCGTTGGTGTCGACGGCCGGCACCTCCTCCGCGCCGGTCAGGTGGGTGGACCACGTGCGGGGGCCGGCGTCGGCCGCCCCCATCGTGGCGGCCAGTGCCAGCACGGCCGCGGCCACGGTCAGTCGAAGTCGTCGCATGCGGGATCCTGTTCGTCGGGTGCCCGCGTCCGGTGGGCACGTCGTCCGGGCCGTCCGAGCCGACGGCCGCGCCCCCGTCTCTACGCACGGGCGTGCGCCACGGTTCACCCGGTTCGCGGGGCGCGCGGGCACGGCGGGCGTCCCGCGTCGGCTGGTCCGACGCACCGCGTTGACGCCCCTTCGGACGGACCCGTAGGTTGGGGCGCATGAGCCGAACCCTGCAGGACTGCCGCATCCCGCCGCCGGACGCGAACCTGCCGGAACCGCCGATCCTGGCCCGGATCCGCGCCGGTGTGATCGGGGACGACCAGTTGATGCAGGGCCCGTTCGGGCCCCGGCGGGTCACCTATGCCGACTACACCGCCAGCGGGCGGGCGCTGGACTTCATCGAGGACTTCGTCCGGGGTGAGGTGTTGCCGCGCTACGCCAACACCCACACCGAGTCGAGCGGGACCGGGCTGCAGACGACCCGGTTGCGCGAGGACGCCCGCCGCATCATCCACGACGCCGTGGGCGGTGACGACGACACCGTCGTGATCTTCGCCGGCAGTGGGTCGACCGGGGCGATCGACAAGCTCGTCGGGATCCTGGGCATCCGGATCCCGGCCGACCTCGACCGGCGCTGGTCCCTGCGCGACCAGATCCCGGCCGACGAGCGGCCCGTGGTGTTCATCGGGCCCTACGAACACCACAGCAACGAGTTGCCGTGGCGCGAGTCCATCGCCGACGTCGTGACCATCCCCGAGGACGCCGACGGGCACATCGACGTCGACCGGCTGGCCACCGAACTGCGACGCCACGCCGACCGCCCGCTGCGGATCGGGTCGTTCAGCGCGGCCAGCAACGTCACCGGCATCGTCACCGGCACCCATCGGATCACGCGCCTGCTCCACGAGCACGATGCGCTGGCGTTCTGGGACTTCGCCGCGGCGGCGCCCTACGTCGACATCGCGATGAACCCCGTGCACCCCGACGGCACGCCGGACGTCGCGGCCCGCAAGGACGCGATCGTGCTGTCCCCGCACAAGTTCATCGGCGGACCGGGGACGCCGGGGGTGCTGGTGGTCGACCGGCGGGTCCTGACCAACTCCGTGCCCGTCGTCGTCGGCGGCGGCACCGTGGCCTACGTCAACCCGACCGAGCACGTCTACCTGGGTGATCCCGCCCATCGCGAGGAGGGCGGCACCCCCGCAATCGTGGAGTCGATCCGCGCGGGGCTGGTGTTCGCGCTCAAGGAGGCCGTCGGTGCCGACGTGATCCGCGCCCACGAGGAGGACTTCCTGCGGCGGGCGGTGTCGGCGTGGTCGCGCCGACCCGGCATCGAGGTCCTGGGCAACCCCGACGCCGACCGGTTGTCGATCGTGTCGTTCGTGGTCCGGCGACCCGGTGGGCGCTACCTCCACCACAACCTCGTGGTGTCGCTCCTCAACGACCTGTTCGGGATCCAGAGCCGGGGCGGGTGCTCGTGTGCCGGGCCCTACGGCCACCGCCTGCTGGGCATCGACCTCGACCAGTCACACGAGTTCGAACGCCAGATCACCGGTGGCTGCGAGGGCATCAAGCCCGGGTGGGTCCGGGTCAACTTCAACTACTTCGTCAGCGAGGCCGTGTTCCAGTACGTGGTGGCCGCCGTCGCGCTGGTCGCCGAGCACGGCTGGCGGCTCGCGCCCCAGTACCGCTTCGACCCCGACACCGGACTGTGGCAGCACCGCGAGGGCACGGTCGAGCCACCGTTGCGCCTGCGCGACCTGTCGTGGGGCGACGACGGCGAACTGTCGTATCCCCGGGTCCCCGACACGGCCCCGGAGTCGGCCCTGGAGGACCACCTGGCCGAGGCGCGCGCCATCCTGGCCGACGTGCCGTCCGACGACCCCGCCCTGGCCGAGGCAGCGGTCAACCCCGACTTCGACGACCTGCGCTGGTTCGACCTTCCTGCCGTTTGTGTGGAGGAGTAGGGCAGAAGGAGCGCAGCGAGTTCTGCAGACGTGCCCGAGGCACGAGGGCACGCGACGACCTGCGCTGGTTCGACCTTCCTGCCGTTTGCGTGGAGGAGTAGGGCAGAACGAGCGCAGCCGGGCACGGGTCAGAGGCGGCAGGAGAGGATCTCGGTGACGAGGATGCCACGGGCCCCCAGCGCGTACAGGTCGTCCATGACGGCGTTGGTGCGCGAGCGTTCGACCATGGCGCGCACGGCGACCCAGCCCTCCTCGTGCAGCGGGGACACCGTCGGGGACTCGATGCCGGGCGTCAGCGTGACCGCCCGGTCGACCGCGCCCACCTCGACGTCGTAGTCCATCATGACCCACTGGCGGGCGATGATCAGGCCCTGCAGGCGGCCGACCAGTTGGTCGAGTGCCGGCGGGCCGTCGTCGCCGTTGGCGGTGATCAGGACCGCCTCGGACTCCAGCAGGGGTTCGCCGAAGACCTCGAGCCCGGCCTGGCGCAACGTCGTGCCGGTGGAGACCACGTCGGCCACCACGTCGGCCACGCCCAGCCGGGGGGCCGTCTCCACGGCCCCGTCGAGGTGGATCAGGTCGGCATCGATGCCGTGCTCGTCGAGGTGGGCCCGGACCAGGCCGACGTACGACGTCGCGATCCGCTGGCCGGCGAGGTCGGCCGTGCGGGTGACGGTGCCGGGCCGCGACGCCAGTCGGAAGGTCGAGTGGCCGAAGCCCAGGGGGAGGAGTTCACGCGCGTCGGCACCCGAGTCCAGCAACAGGTCACGGCCGGTGATGCCGGCCTGCAGGGCGCCGGTGCCGACGTAGGTGGCGATGTCGCGTGGCCGCAGGTAGAAGAACTCGACGTCCAGGTCGGGGTCGACCAGCACCAGGTCGCGCCGGTCCCGCCGTTGGCGGTAGCCGGCCTCGCGCAGCATGGCGATGGACGACTCGGACAGGGTGCCCTTGTGGGGGATGGCAACGCGCAGCATGTGGCTTCTCACGGGATTCGGCGATCGAGCTGGTCAAAGATGGTCAGAGGTGGTCGTACACGTCCTGGAGGGTCAGGCCGCAGCTCAGCAGCAGGACCTGGACGTGGTACAGCAGTTGGCTGACCTCCTCGGCCGTGCGCTCCGGGCCCTCGTGCTCGGCGGCCATCCAGACCTCGGCGGCCTCCTCGACGACCTTCTTGCCGATCTCGTGCACGCCCGCGTCCAGCGCCGCCACGGTCCCGGACCCGCCAGGCCGGGTCTCGGCCTTGTCCGACAGCTCGGCGAACAGTTCGTCGAACGTCTTCATGCGCGGGCCTCCAGCCAGGACATCGCGGGCAGTCGTCGTCGGCCGCCGGCCACCGGCCAGCCCGCTGGACGATATCGGCTGGACGGGTCCGCCCGGCGGTGTCGTCGGCGCGGGCCACGTCGGATGGCAGGTCGCAGGGTGGCGTCCTACCATCGCCAGTCACCCGCCATGCCGCCCGCCGTGCAAGGACACAAGATCGTGACGCGTCGTTTCCCGCTCGCCCTGGCCGTCCTGGCCACCAGCCTGTTCAGCCTCGTGGTCGTCGCGCTCCCGGCGCTGGCGACGGAAGGGGAGGAGGCGGTTGCCACCGGCTTCGGCTCTGGCCAGTGGGATGGCGTGATCCTGGCCGCCGTCGCCGGCCTGGTCATGGCCATCGCCCTGTTCGCGGACGCCGACCCGGGTGGCATCCCGGGCCCGGGCGAGCACCACCAGCACGGTGACGAGCCGACGCCCGTCGGCGGGCCCTGAGCCACTCGGCCATCGGCCTTCGTCCTGCCCGCACCCCTACCGACCTCGTCGGGAGCATCCCCTCATGACCGACATGCCCACTGCCGGCGCCGCCCCCGGCGAGCCCTCCGAGGAGGAGGTCCGCCAGTACCTCGCCCAGATGCGCCAGGCCCCGGCCGAACAGGTCGTCGCCGAGGTGCTGCAGGGCCTCCTGAACGCCGCCCAGGTCAAGCTCGGCCGGCGTGACGCCCGGCTGCTGCTCGATGCCGCATCCGACGTGGCCGATCGCGCTGGACCACACCTGTCGGAGGAACTGCGCGGGCAGTTGGAGAACGCACTGTCGCAGTTGCGCTTGGGCCAGGTCGAGGCGGAGAAGGAGGTGGCGGCCAGCAGCCACCAGGAGGTCAACGACCTCGAGGACGGGGCACCGGCCGAACCTGACGGCGCCGCGGACGCGACCGGCGCACCTGCCGGCACGACGCCCGCGAGTGCCAGCCCCGGTGGGCAGGCACCCGGTGGTCCCGGAGCACCCGGTGCTCCGGGAGGCGGCCAGTCGCCGCTCGACAAGTTGTGGATCCCCGGCCGCTGACGCCGTCGGGCCACGGGCCCGGGACCGGCGAGAACCACGGTCGAGCAACCCGCTACACTTGGCCACCGACAATCACACAGGTCGAAAGTGGGGCTGCCACGGCGGCTCCCACCCGACAGGGGAAACCCTCCTCGGGTCGCACACGACATCACCATCGTTGCCCGCCGACATCGTTCGAGCGGGCGCGCATGGTTCGTTGACGGGCGACCCATCGGGTCGCCCGCTGTCGTACGCCGGCCCAAGCACCGGCCCAAACGCCAGCACCGACGCCGGACGACCGCCAACCCACCGCACCGGGAGACACCACCATCGAGCAACCGCACCGCCTCAACGCCGACATCAAGGAACCGCGCGTCCGCCTGATCGACGCCGCTGGAGAACAGGTCGGCATCGTCCAACTGGCGGCTGCCCTGCGCCAGGCCCGTGAACTCGACCTCGACCTCGTCGAGGTGGCACCGCAGGCCGACCCGCCGGTCTGCCGGATCATGGACTACGGCAAGCATCGGTACGAGCAGGACCAGAAGGAGAAGGAAGCCCGCAAGAAGCAGAGCCAGATCACGATCAAGGAGATCAAGATGCGTCCCAAGATCTCCGACAACGACTACGGGACCAAGTCCGGCCACGTCCGGCGTTTCCTGAAGGACGGCTCGAAGGTTCGCGCGACGATCATGTTCCGCGGCCGGGAGATGACCCACACCGAACTCGGGCGCGACCTGCTGGACCGGCTCGCCGCCGACATGGAGCAACTCGCCACCATCGAGGCCTACCCCAAGGTCGACGGTCGCAACATGGTCATGGTGCTGGCCCCGTTCCGTGACAAGACCGAGAAGGCCGACAAGGCCTGACCCGGCCCCGACCCGTCCGGCGTCGCCAACCACCTGGCGGCACGTGCCCAGGCCCCGCGAGCCTGCCGCCACGACGGTGGTGCGCGGCCCTGCCGCGCCCGGCTGCACCACCGGCCACGTCCACCCCGCACCTCCATCCACGTCCACGCTGCCCGCAAGGAGGGCCCACATGCCCAAGCAGAAGACCCACAGCGGCGCCAAGAAGCGCTTCCGCGTCACCAAGAACGGCAAGGTGATGACGAAGCAGAAGAACCGCGCCCACATCCTCGAGAAGAAGAGCTCGTCCCGCAAGCGTCGCCTCGCGGGCCAGACCGAGGTCGCCGCACCCGACGCCAAGCGCGTCAAGCGGCTCCTCAACAAGTAAGGAGGCCAGTCATGGCACGCGTCAAGCGAGGCGTACACAGCAAGAAGAGCCACAAGGCGGTCATGGACCGCGCCAAGGGATTCCGTGGTGCCCGCAGCCGCCGGTTCAAGGTGGCCAAGGAAGCGGTCATGCACGCGGAGCGGTACGCCTACCGCGACCGTCGTGC